>JBEPUM010000125.1:0-10315 GCA_041691515.1 Pseudomonadota bacterium
GCGAACATTCGCACACCTGTTATCTCGGCGAGCGCGGCGCGCAGCATGACTGGGGCTATGGCTGCGGCGAATGTCCTGCGTGCAAATTGCGCGCAAAGGGCTGGCGGGAATTTGCGGCGACGGCGGCTTAACGAAAGTCGTCTGGCTTCAGTTCGATCGGCTGACCATGCGGCGTGCGGTCGGCGGCGTGGTCCCAGGCGTCGCGATAGCGATGCAACGTATCCTGTGTGGTGACGCCTTTTGCAGCGATCAGGCCTTCGAGTGTTGCGAGCCAGTGCCGGTAATAGGTTTCACCTTTGTCGGGATCACCCGCGGCCTGCGCGCGCTTGATCTCGGTGGCCAGCGCCGCGGCCCATTCCGGCCACGTGAACACGCCGCGGTCGTGCAACGTCAGCGCCATGGCGAAGGCCTGCGCTTCCCATGGCTCGCGAAACACCGGGCCGTCATCGTCATGGGGAATGTCGGGTACGGCCTCGGCCGCAGTCTGCGCCGCGCCGCGATCCATCACACGCGCTCGAGATAGGGCTCGAACGCGTCGATCGAGACTTTTACTGTCGGATCGGCGTCGGGGCCCCACAACTCGGCGCCGTCGAACACGACGGTGTAAAGCCAGGTCGGATGTTCGCCTGCGTCCTTGGACGCCGTGTCGGGAAACACGTGACAGCCGTGATGGCGTTCGATGGTGCCGACATGGCCGCGCACGTAACGGGGCAGGCGCGTGTGCGTCACCGGATTGATGTTTTTCGCGCGGACGCGATCGCCGGCCTTGAATTTGGCCGGAGCCTGAGCTGCGCGCGCGAAACTGCCGCGCGTCATGATCCGCTCGACATCGCCGAGTTTGAACGGACCGCGCTTGAGCTCCTTTGCCGGCGTTGCAGCGTGACCTTGCTTGACCTCATCGCCATCGATGAAGCCGCGCGCCAGCAGCGAATCCTCGAGCCCGAGAAACCATTTCTTGTAGTAGGAGCTGGTCATATAGACGGTCGGCGGCAGCGACTCGCGATAGAAGCGCGACACGTCGATATTGAACGCTCCAGCCGCGCCCATCGCGCGCGTCATCGCCATCACGCGGCCTTCCCAGGTCTCATGAAACACCGGTTCGTTTGGCTCTGGTTCAACTTTTCCGAAGCCGTCCATGCCGCCCATATCGTGCACGCCGTTCATGACGGTGCGCCCGGCGTTTTTGGAAAACCCGTGCCGATCATGGAATCGCGCGTCACGAGGTCTGCGAGCTGCTGTTCGCTCCAGCCTTCGGTGCCCGCGGGCCGCATCGGGAGCACCAGGAAGCGCGTTTCCGCGGTGGAGTCCCACACCCGGATTTCGGTGTCCTTCGGAACACTGATGCCGAAATCCGCCAGCACGCCGCGCGGATCTTTCACGGCGCGCGAACGATAGGGCGCCGCCTTGTACCAGACCGGCGGCAGTCCTAACATTTCCCAGGGGTAACAGGAGCACAGCGTGCACACGACCATGTTGTGCCGCTGCGGCGTGTTCTCGACGGCGACCAGATGATCGCCGGTGCGTCCCACGTGGCCGAGCGCTCCGACAGCCTTGCTGGCATCGTCGAGCAGGGCCTTCTTGAACGCCGGATCGGTCCACGCCTTGGCGACGACCTGCGCGCCGTTATGCGGGCCAATTTTCGTCTCATAGGCCTGGATGATGGCATCGAGCGCCGCGGGCTCGACGTAGCCTTTTTCGGTCAGGATCGTCTCGAGCGCGCGCACCCGCAGCTCGGTTTCCGACAGCTCGGAATGGTCGTGATGGTGGTCGTGCGAATGGTCATGATCGGTCATGTCCTGAGGATAGGCGCAAGATTCGGGGTATGTCGAGAGTGCGGGAGTCTGGTAGCGTCGCGGCATGGGGGCTCTGAAATTCCGCATGGCGCTTGCCGCCACGATTGCCGCAGCCATGCTGGGTGCCGGCCAGCAGGCGTATGCCGCCAACGGCGCCTATCAGGTCGATGCGGCTGACATTTCGGGGGTCGGCGACTGCAAGGTCGAAAGCTGGCTGTCGACTGCAACCAATACGGACTTTTCCGCCGTTGCGAACCCGTCCTGCGTGGTCGATATCGGGCGTCCTGTGGAGTTGAGCACGCAGTTCAACCGGTTTCGCTCGGACGGCGCATGGGGCACCAGCATCGCACCCAAATTCAAGACCAACATCGAGCCGACCGGGATCGGAAAGCTCGGTTATTCGGTGTCGGGCGGCGGCGCATTCGATGCAGTAACGGGAACCAACACCGCTGTGTTCGCGACCATTCCGGCGACCTGGCGCCTGTCCGAGACGATGCGCTTCAATTTCAATGGTGGCTGGCTATGGGACCGCACCGTCGATCGTCACTACCTGACTTATGGGGTCGGCTTCGACTGGAAATTCACGGATGTCCTGCAACTGACCCTTGAAGCGTTCGGGCAGGCGGGTGATGCCGATGTGCGGAGTGAGATACAACCGCGCTTTCAGGCCGGTGTGCGCTACCGCCCCAATGAGATTTTTTCCGTCGATCTGATCTACGGGCATAATATCACCGGCGAGAACGCCAACTGGATCACGCTCGGAACGACCATTCGCTTTCCGGCGCCAGATGAGAAGCCCGCGAGCGAACGTTCCGGGCATCTGTAAACAGCAGCGATCCGCTGAATACGGCGGGCAGGGAGACGTAAGCGGTGCCGGATTTCGTTAAAATTGAAAGAGGCCTTGGACCAGAAGGCCGCATCGCGGTTGTCCGTTTCGATCGCGGCGATGGCATCAACGCGCTGTCACCCGACGCCCTGCGCCAGCTGACCGATGCCGCCCGCAGTTTTGAGGACGATGCCGACACCTCGGTCGTGGTGCTGACCGGCGGCCCAAAAGCGTTCAGCGCCGGTTTCGATCTCAAGGATCCGGAAGGCCGGTCCCGCGCCACCATGGATATCGGATCGCTGCGGCGTCATCTGAAACTCGGCCCGCGGCTGTCGCGCGCCTGGCAGGACATGGAGCAAATCACCATCGGCGCCATCGAAGGCTTTTGCATCGGCGGCGGTGTCGCGCTGGCGGTCGCACTGGATTTCCGGATCATGGCGCGCGACGCCCACATGCGCGTGCCCGAGATCGGCCTCGGCATGAACATGAGCTGGCAAAGCGTGCCGCGCATGCTGCACCTGATGGGGCCGGCGCGCACCAAGCAGGCGGTCATTTTGGCCAGCGACCGCATTTCGGCCGCCGAGGCCCGCGACTGGGGTTTGGTCGAGGAGGTGGCCGATCCCGGCAAAGCCTTTGACGCCGCCATGGCGCTGGCCGCCAAGGTCGCGGCCCAGCCGCCGATATCGGTCGCCATGACCAAGTTCACCGTGAATCGTCTGGCGCATGCGCTGGACGATCTCGCGGGTCACATGGACGTCGATCAGTTCGCGCTGGCGAGCCTGACTGAGGATCACAAGGAAGGCGTCGCGGCATTTCTCAGCCGCCGCAAGCCACGCTTCAAGGGGCGCTGAGTGACCGGCTCGGGGTTGGGATCGGCTGCCGTGGATCATGACCGATGATCCTTCGCGGCACGTTGCAAGGGCGTCCCGCCATTCTCGCCATGTGTCTGGGGCAGCTCGGCAGCCTCCTTCCGCATGTTGTCGTACCTTCGATCCTCGCCCAATTCCTGATCCCGGAATGGAGCCTGACCGGCGCGAACGGAGGACTTCTCGCTGGCAGCTACGCGGCAGGTTACATGCTTGCAGTGCCTTTCCTCGCGACGTTGACGGACAAGATAGACGCCCGCTTTGTTCTGATCGTCGGCTCTCTCCTGAGCTCGATCGCGACGATGATGTTTGGACTGTTCGCGCAGGGTCTCTGGTCTGGTGCCGCATTCTGGGCCTTGGCGGGTATCGGCTTTGCCGGAGCCTACATGCCTGGCCTCAAGGCGCTGACTGACAGATTGGATCCCGGGGATTCGTCCAGAGCCGTCACCTTCTACACATCCAGCTTCTCTCTCGGAGTGGGGCTCTCATTTCTGGTTTCGCAGGTTGTTGCGGAGAACGTCGGATGGCGGACGGCTTTCTACATCACGGCTGCCGGCCCGCTCTGATGATGATGGTTTGCGCAAGTTTGAAGCCTGTCGCGCCTCTGCAGCGATCCAAAGGGCGATTGCTGGACTTCGCACCGGTCTTCCGAAACAAGCCTGCGATGGGCTTTGTGCTCGGGTACGGCGCCCATTGTTTTGAACTTTATGGAATTCGGACGTGGTTGGTTGCTTTCTGGACTTTCATCGCCGCCAAGGGGGAGGGATCGACGTTCCTTACCCCCATCGTCGTCAGCTTCTTGTTTTCAATCCTCGCCATGCCGTCCAGCATCCTCGGAAACGAGATGGCCCTGCGATTTGGACGGCATCGCGCGGTCACGACGATCATGATTGCATCCGCGTCGATCGCACTGTTGATCGGCCTGCTTGCCGACCGTTCGCCTTGGACGCTGTTGCCGCTAATCCTGCTCTACGCTGGCACAGTTCCTGCTGACTCCGGGGCCTTGACCGCAGGCATGACAATGGCCGCAAATCCCGAAAACCGCGGTGCGACAATGGCCATACATTCGACGGTTGGTTTCGGGGCCTCGGCACTGGGGGCATGGAGCATCGGTGCCGCTCTCGATGCCTGCGGAGGACCTAATGTCGCTTCGGCATGGCTACCGGCGTTCGGCGTTCTCGCCGCGGGCATCTTGCTGGGACCTTTGGCGCTGGTGTGGTCACGCAGGTAGACAAGCCGTTGCTCTTGATCATCGTTACACGGATCCAGGCTGGTTGAGGGATCGATGCCGACCTCATACGGGGGAACAACAGCAGCGCCCATCCTCCGGCGCGCCAAACCTCCATACCCATAATTCGCATAAGATATATTATGGAATATATCTATCTAACCGCAGAGACAAAGACTTACAGCCAATTGCTGCGGGCTCTGCGCAACTGAATCCCTGGACCGCCGCTCGCGATCACCGCCTGCCGAGGTCAGCGTCCGGCACGTGGTGGGTATTTCCGCGAAGGCCTTGACCCGGCGGCTCAGGAATGATGACCAAACATGGCGCGGTCCGTATGGTGGACTTACAAACAACAACAAACGTCAAGGAGACGGTTCAGATGGGTTTTTCACGTCGTACAGTGTTGAAGGCGTCAGCCGCCGCAGCCGTCATGGGTGGCGTTGGAGCGCCGTTCGTCGCACGCGCGCAGCAGGCCGAGTTCACCTACAAATACGCCAACAACCTGCCGGATTCGCACCCGCTGAACATTCGCGCCAAGGAAATGTCCGCCGCGATCAAGACCGAGACCCACGGACGCGTCGATCTGCAGATTTTCCCGAACAACCAGCTCGGTTCCGATACCGACATGCTCAGCCAGATTCGCTCCGGCGGCATTGAGTTTTTCACGCTGTCGGGCCTGATCCTGTCGACGCTGGTGCCGGCGGCGTCGATCAACGGCATCGGCTTCGCGTTCCCGGATTATCCCACGGTCTGGAAGGCCATGGATGGCGATCTCGGCGCTTATGTGCGTGGCGAAATCCGGAAAGCCAACCTCGAGGTCATGGACCAGATCTGGGACAACGGCTTCCGCCAGACCACGTCGTCGAGCAAGCCGATCAACGGGCCCGATGACTTCAAGGGCTTCAAGATCCGCGTTCCCGTGTCGCCGCTCTGGACCTCGATGTTCAAGGCATTCGACGCCTCGCCCGCCTCGATCAACTTCAACGAGGTCTATTCGGCCTTGCAGACCAAGATCGTCGAAGGTCAGGAAAATCCGCTCGCGCTGATCTCCACGGCGAAGCTGTATGAAGTTCAGAAATATTGCTCACTGACCAACCACATGTGGGACGGGTTCTGGTTCCTCGCCAACCGCCGTGCATGGGAAGCGCTGCCCGCCGATGTCCGCACCATTGTCGCCAAGAACATCAACGCGGCGGCGGTCAAGGAGCGTGAAGACACCGAGAAGCTGAATGCGACCGTCAAGGCGGACCTCACCAGCAAGGGTCTCATTTTCAATCAACCCGTCGTCGCCCCGTTCCGCGACAAGCTGCGTTCCGCAGGCTTCTATTCCGAATGGAAGGGAAAATACGGTGAACACGCGTGGTCGTTGCTCGAGAAGTCGGTCGGCAAACTGGCGTAACAACGCCTGCCCTCGGGCAACCGACAAGAGGTCGACATGGCTCACGCCGAAGTCACCGAGGCGGCGGCTGGCGCGGAAACAACGGGTTTCCCGCGCCAGCGCTCGCTCGCGGCGTCACTGGATAGATATCTGGGATATCTCGTCGAAATCCCGGCCGCGGCGCTCGTCGTGGCCGAGATCGTCGTACTGTTCGCGGGCGTCGTCTTTCGCTACGCGCTGCATCTTCCCCTGATTTGGTCGGATGAACTGGCGTCGATCATGTTCCTTTGGCTTGCGATGCTGGGCGCGGTCGTGGCCTTCCGCCGCGCCGAGCACATGCGCATGACCGCGCTGGTCGCATACGTCACACCCTCGCAGCGGGCCTTCCTCGAAGTCGTTGCCACCTGCGCGGCCCTGGCCTTCCTGCTGCTGATCGCGCACCCGTCGTGGGATTATGCCTACGAGGAAAGTTTCATCACGACACCGGCGCTGCAAATCTCCAACATGTGGCGCGCCGTCGCGCTGCCGATCGGAATCGGCCTGATGGCTGTGTTCGCGGTGCTGCAGCTTTTGCGCACCGGCAATATCCGCACCCTGCTCGGCGCTGCCGCGACAGTCGCCATCATCATTCTGGCGTTCTGGCTCATGCAGCCGTGGCTACGGCCGCTTGGCAACCTGAACCTGGTGATCTTCTTCGTTGGCGTGGCCGGGTTTTGCGTGTTCGCCGGCGTTCCTATCGCTTTCGGATTTGGCCTCGCGATCTTCGGGTATCTGGCGCTGACAACACGGACGCCGCTGATGGTGCTGGTCGGCCGGATGGACGAGGGCATGAGCCATCTCATTCTGCTGGCCGTGCCGCTGTTCGTCTTCCTCGGCCTGCTAATCGAGATGACCGGGATGGCGCGGGCTATGGTGGCGTTCCTTGCCAGCCTGCTCGGCCACGTCCGCGGCGGGCTGCACTATGTGCTGGTCGGCGCGATGTACCTGGTGTCGGGCATTTCCGGCTCCAAGGCTGCGGACATGGCAGCAATCGCCCCTGTCTTGTTTCCGGAGATGAAGAAGCGGGGCGCCAAAGGTGGCGATCTCGTCGCCCTGCTCGCCGCCACCGGCGCCCAGACCGAAACCATTCCGCCAAGTCTGGTGCTGATCACGATTGGCTCGGTAACTGGCGTATCGATCGCGGCATTGTTTACAGGCGGCCTCCTGCCCGGCGTCGTGCTGGCGATCACGCTATCGACGCTGGTGTGGTGGCGGTATCGCAACGAAGATCTGAGCCACGTCAAAAAGGCCGGGATCGGCCAGATTGCCCGAACCTTCATCATTGCCCTGCCCGCGCTGGCGCTGCCGTTCGTGATCCGGGCGGCTGTCGTCGAGGGCATTGCGACAGCGACGGAAGTGTCGACCATCGGTATTGTCTACGCCGTTCTGGCCGGCCTGCTGCTGTACCGGCAGTTCGACTGGCGGCGGCTGCTGCCGATGCTGATCGAGACCGCATGCTTGTCCGGCGCGATCCTGCTGATCATCGGAACAGCGACCGGCATGGCCTGGGGATTGACGCAATCCGGATTCTCACGGGCGCTGGCGGCGGCCATGACGGGCCTGCCGGGTGGCGGCGCCACGTTCATCGCCGTCTCGATCGTGGCCTTTACCATCCTCGGCAGCGTGCTCGAGGGCATTCCGGCCATCGTGCTGTTTGGCCCGCTGCTGTTCCCCATCGCCAAGGCCGTCGGGGTTCACGAAGTCCACTATGCGATGATCATCATTCTCGCGATGGGTATGGGCCTGTTCGCGCCGCCCTTCGGCGTCGGCTATTATGCGGCCTGCGCCATCGGGCGTGTCGATCCGGCTGAAGGCATCAGGCCGATCTGGGGATACATGCTGGCGCTGCTGGTCGGGTTGATCATCGTCGCCGTATTTCCGTGGATTTCGATTGGATTCCTGAAATAACAACGGCTTATAGTCCAATTTGCCTGCCCGCTGTTATGACGCGAAGGCAATGGGCGAATAATCCTTCGCAAGCCGCTGAATGGTAATGGATATGCCAAAAAACCAATATGACATCGGCCTCGACAAAACCGCCGCCAATTTCGTGCCGCTGTCGCCGCTGAGCTTCCTTGAACGAAGTGCTGCGGTGTATCCCGATCTGCCAAGCACGGTCTACGAAGGACGCGTCTTCACCTGGGCCGAGACCTACCAGCGCTGCCGGCGCTTCGCGTCGTATCTGGCGGGTCGCGGCATCGGGCGCGGCGATACCGTAGCCGCGATGCTGCCGAATATCCCCGCGATGAACGAGGCCCATTTCGCCGTGCCGATGACCGGCGGCGTACTCAACGCGCTCAACATCCGTCTCGAAGCCGCGTCGCTCGCCTTCATGCTGGATCACGGCGGCGCCAAGATCATTCTGGTCGACCCGGAATTCTCAGGCGTCATCGCCGAGGCTTTGGTTCTGATGACCGGCCCCAAACCCTTCGTCATCGACGTGGACGACGCGGCCTTCTCCGGAGGCGAGCGGATCGGCGAGGTCGAGTATGAAGCCGCTGTGGCCGCTGGCGATCCGGCATTCGTCGCCGTCCCACCACAGGACGAGTGGGATGCGATCGCGCTCAGCTATACCTCCGGAACCACTGGCAACCCGAAGGGCGTGGTGACCCATCATCGCGGCGCCTACCTCAATGCCGTCAGCAATATCCTGGCCGGCGGACTGGGCCAACATCCGGCCTATCTCTGGACGCTGCCGATGTTCCACTGCAACGGCTGGTGCTTTCCCTGGACCATTGCCGCGACCGCGGGCGTGAACGTCTGCCTACGCAAGGTCGACCCCGCAAAGATATTCGAACTGATCCCAAAGCACGGCGTCACCCACATGTGCGGTGCGCCGATCGTCTACAACACGCTGATCAACGCGCCCGGTGCGCCCAAAGGCAACGCGGCCCGCCCGGTCGTCGGGTTGATTGCCGGTGCGGCCCCGCCGGTCGCCGTGCTCGAGGGCGCGGAAAACATCGGCATCAAGCTGACCCACGTTTATGGGTTGACCGAAGTCTACGGCCCCGCCTCGGTCTGCGCCGAACAACCCGGCTGGGACAACCTTCCGGCCGACCAGCGCGCGCAACTCAAGCGGCGGCAAGGCGTGTCTTACCCGCTGCAGGAAGCGGTGACCGTGCTCGATCCCGAGACGATGCGCGAGGTGCCGCGCGACGGCGAGACCATCGGCGAGGTCATGTTCCGCGGCAATATCGTCATGAAGGGTTATCTCAAAAACGAGAAGGCAACGCAGGAAGCCTTAGCCGGCGGCTGGTTCCACACCGGCGATCTCGGGGTGCTCGACCAACACGGCTATGTCATCATCAAGGATCGCTCCAAGGACATCATCATTTCCGGCGGCGAGAACATCTCCTCCGTCGAGGTCGAGGACATTCTTTACAAGCACCCAGCCGTGCTGTTTGCCGCCGTTGTCGCGAAACCCGACGCGAAATGGGGCGAGGTGCCTTGCGCCTTCGTCGAACTGAAGGACGGCGCGCGCGCAACCGAGGCGGAGATCATCGCTTACTGCCGCGAGCATATGCCAGGCTTCAAGACCCCGAAGGCTGTATTGTTCGGTGTGATTCCAAAAACCTCGACCGGCAAGATCCAGAAGTTTCTGCTGCGCGATCAGGTCAGTTCAGCAAAGGCGATTTCTGCCTGATCGTCAGATCGGGTCGATCGGTAGCCGCATCCCGTCATAGGCCGGAATGACGTTCGGCGGCAGCTTGTGCCGCAGCACCTCGTAATCCAGATCGGAATGCATGTTGGTAATCACGGCGCGCTTTGGCTTGAAGCGGTCGATCCAGGACAACGCATCCGCGACGCTGAAATGGCTGGGATGGCCGGCATAGCGCAGGCCATCGACGATCCAGAGATCGAGATTTTCCAGCGCTGGCCAGCTTTCGCCGGGAATATCGTGAAGGTCGGGCGTGTAGGCGGCGTCGCCGATACGATAGCCCAGCGCCGGGATGTTGCCGTGCTGCACGAGAAACGCTGAAAGCGTGAGTGCACCGCCCTTGCCGTCGATGGTCCGGCTCTCTCCGGCCTCGATCGCGCGATGTTCGAGGATCGGCGGATAGTCGCTGCCCTCAGGTGACACGAAGCAATACGAAAACCGCGACAGGATATCCTTGCCCGTCGACTGATTGAGATAGACAGGAATCCGCTTGCGCTGATGCAGCACGACGGACCTTAGATCGTCGA
>JBEPUM010000126.1:0-10161 GCA_041691515.1 Pseudomonadota bacterium
ATCGCCTGATCAACGTGCAGCGCGAAACCCTCGACAGCTTGACCGAAGCGGTCGCGGTGTTCGGCAGCAACGGCCGCGCACAACTGTTCAACCCGGCGTTCGCGCGGATGTGGAAGCTCTCGGCCGAGGCGCTGCACGCACAGCCGCACATCGAAACGGTCGAGACATGGTGCAAGCCGCTGTTCGACGACGCCGCGACCTGGCAGGCGATTCGCAACGCGATCACCCGCATCGACGATCGCGTCGCCGTGCCACTCAAGCTCGAGCGCAAGGACGGCAGCGTGCTGGACTGCATGACGATGCCGCTGCCCGATGGCGCCACCATGCTGACGTTCCATGACATCACCGACAGCGAGAACGTGGAGCGCGCGTTGCGCGAGCGCAACGATGCGCTCGAGACCGCCGACCAGATGAAGGTCGATTTCGTGCATCACGTGTCGTACGAGCTGCGTTCGCCGCTGACGACCATTATCGGCTTCGCGCACCTGATGAACGATCCCGGTACCGGGCCGCTGACCGAAAAGCAGGCCGAGTATGTCAATTATATCACCTCGTCGACCGACGCGCTGCTCGCACTGACCAACAACATTCTCGATCTCGCCACTATCGACGCCGGCGCCATGACCCTCGAACTCGGGCCGGTCGATATTCGCAAGATCATCGAGGCCGCGGCGGAAGGCATCAAGGATCGCCTGACTCGCGACCACATCGCCTTGAATGTCGATGTCGATCCCAACATCGGCAACTTCGTCGGCGACGAGCGCCGCATCGTTCAGGTGCTCTACAACCTGCTCGCCAACGCGGTTGGCTTCTCGCCGCCGGACGCGGCAATCGCCGTCAGCGCACGGCGCACCGAGCATAACGTGGTTTTCGCGGTCACCGATTCGGGTCCCGGCATCGCGGCCGACGTCCAGGACAAGATGTTCGACTGGTTCGAAAGCTACTCCAACGGTTCGCGGCATCGCGGCGCGGGACTCGGGCTGTCGTTGGTGCGTTCGTTCGTGGAATTGCACGGAGGCAAGGTGCGGGTCGATTCGACGGTCGGCCGGGGCACAACGGTAACGTGCAGCTTTCCGATCGATCAGGCCGCGCATCGCAACGCCGCGGAATGACAGAACCGTCAACATTCGCAACCGCGCTCGCCAACGAAACCGCGACCGCGCATTTGATGGCCGACCTCGCGCTCTTGATCGGCCCCGGCGACGTCATCACTCTCACAGGCGATCTCGGCGCGGGCAAAACCGCGGCGGCCCGCGCCATGATCCGTTATCTGGCCGGCGATGACACGATCGAGGTGCCAAGCCCGACGTTCACGCTGGCGCAGCACTACGATCTGCCGCCCTATCCGCTGCTGCACGCCGATCTCTATCGCATCAACGATCCCGGCGAGCTTGAAGAGATCGGCCTCGACCCGCTGCCTGAGGGTACCGTGGTGCTGATCGAATGGCCGGAACGTGCACCCGGCGCGCTTCCCGCCGACCGGATCGACATCGCGATCAGCCATCGCCCGGCGTTGGGATCGACGGCGCGCGCCGCCGAGATCACAGGCCACGGCAAGGCCGCGGCGCAGGTCGCGCGGCTCGCGGCGCTCCGGCAGTTCCTCGACGGCGCGGGATATCTCGACGCAAAACGGCAGCGCATGGCCGGCGACGCCTCGACGCGTTCCTACGCCCGGCTGATCCGCAATGATGGCAGCTTTATCCTCATGAACGCGCCGAAGCGGCCGGACGGGCCCGCGATCTACGATGGCAAGTCCTACAGCGCGGCGGTTCATCTCGCTGAAGACGTCAAGCCTTTCGTCGCGATCGCGCTCGGCTTGCGCGAGCATGGCTTTTCCGCGCCCGCAATCCATCACGCGGATCTGGATTGGGGATTCCTCATCACCGAGGATTTTGGCAGCGAGGGCTTCGTCGCAGGCACTCCCCCGGCACCGATCGCAGAGCGCTATCAGGCGGCCACCGATATGCTCGCCGCGCTGCATCGGGAAACGTTGCCGGACGTCCTGCCGCTTGCACCGCAAATCTCCTACCCCATTCCGGTGTTCGACACCGAGGCGCTGCTGGTTGAACTCGGGTTGATGCTGGAGTGGTATCTGCCCGACCGCGGCGTCGAACCAAGCAATAACCTGCGCGCGGAATTTGTGATGATGTGGCGCGAACTGCTGGCGAAGCCGGCCGCGGCGCCGAAGACCTGGGTGCTGCGGGATTTTCATTCGCCCAACCTGATCTGGCTGGAGCAGCGGCCCGATACCGGGAAGGTCGGCATCATCGATTTTCAGGACGCCGTGCTGGGGCCTGCCGCCTACGACCTAGTTTCCCTGTTGCAGGATGCGCGGGTCGACGTGCCGGAACCACTCGAACTGGCCATGCTGACCCGCTACATGAAGGCACGGCTGGGATCCGGCGAAGCGTTCGATCCCGCAGGCTTCGCGGAGCTCTACGCCATCATGTCGGCGCAGCGGAACACGCGGCTGCTGGGGACGTTCGCACGGCTCAACCGGCGCGATGGCAAGCCGCACTATCTGCGCCATCAGCCCCGGATCTGGACCTACCTCACCCGCTCGCTCGCCCACCCCACATTGTCGGCATTTCGGGCCTGGTATGAGACCCACGTTCCGCCTCCAGTTGGTTGAGAGCGCCGTTGTTTTTTACGGCTTGTTAGCCATCGCGCCCTAGTCTCCGGGGTTGGATTTGCCGGAAACCGCATGGCGGCGCGGCTTTCGACGAACGGAGCAAGGTATGGCTACAGAACGACGCAAGGGCGAACGTGTCACCTTCGAGCGTGGCTTTGGCGCGCATATGATGGGGATCGACGGCACCTGGCGCCGTGAGTGCACCATGGAAGATATTTCGGAAACCGGCGCCAAGCTGACCGTCGAGGGTTCCGTTGAAGGTCTGCATCTGAAGGAATTTTTCCTGTTGCTGTCGTCCACGGGCCTCGCCTATCGCCGCTGCGAGCTGGCCTGGGTCAATGGCGATCAGATCGGCGTCAATTTCCTGAAGCAGAACGACAAGAAGAAAAAAGTCGGCAAGCGCAACGGCGCCACCGCGGACGCTTGATCCGGGCGCATCATCGTGTCGCATGCGCGTCATGTTGGACGTCTATCGCCTGAGCAGTCGATGCGATTCGTGCGTTGCCGTGATACGATCACCTGAAACAACCAGGAAGCGCCGGAGACCGATCTGAGAATGCCCGTCAAGCCGACCAGAGCCATGGTTCTTGCCGCCGGCCTTGGCCTGCGCATGCGCCCGCTCACGAACAACCTGCCGAAGCCGCTTGTTCCGGTCGCTGGCCGACCGCTGCTGGATCATGTGCTCGACAAGCTCGCAGAGGCCGGAGTCGGCGAAGCCGTCGTCAACGTGCACTATCTGCCGGATCAGATCATCGATCACGTGGCGACACGCAACCATCCCCGGATCATCATCTCCGACGAACGCGACGAGGTGCTCGACACCGGCGGCGCCGTTGTGAAAGCGTTGCCCCTGCTTGGCGACGCACCCTTCTTCCATCTCAATGCCGATACGATGTGGATTGACGGCGTGCGGCCCAATCTGACGCGAATGGCCGAAGCCTTCGATCCCGCGCGCATGGACATCCTGCTGCTGATGGCGCCGACCGCGAGCAGCATCGGCTATGGCGGCAGCGGTGACTACGCCATGCTGGCGGATGGCGCCCTGCGCAAGCGCAAGGAAAATCAGGTCGTTCCGTTCGTCTATGCCGGCGTTGCGATCATGTCGCCCACGCTGTTCGCAGGCGCGCCCCAAGGCAAATTTTCACTGACGAAGATGTTCGACCGCGCCAACGAGCAGGAGCGTCTGTTCGGACTGCGTCTCGACGGCGTCTGGATGCATGTCGGAACGCCCGATGCCGTTCAGGCCGCCGAGAAGGCGTTTCTCGTCAGTGCCGCCTGACATCGACAGCTGATCCTTTCGGCGGAAAGCTGCCCATCTCCGCACGTGCCATGATATGCCTGATTTCGAATCAGGGTCTCTCATGCACGTCTTCAACGTCCCCGCATCGGCACCATTCTTGCGCACGGTTATTACGGCGCTGGTCGACGGCGACCTGATCGAGGGCTTCAACGTGCGCGCTCATCCCGAGCGGCTGGCGAGCGCGACGCTCTATCTGCCGACGCGCCGCGCCGGGCGGATGGCGCATGAAATCTTTCTCGACGTCCTGAACGCGGATGCGGTGATCCTGCCGCGAATCGTTGCGCTCGGCGACATCGATGAAGACGAGCTTGCTTTTGCGCAGGCTGCCTCGACGACCGCGGCCGCGCTGGACATGCCGCCAGCGCTCGATGGACTCGCGCGACGCCTGGCGCTGGCGCAACTGATCGGCGCATGGGCGAAGCAGCTGAAGCCCGATGACCCGGCACAAGCGCCGCTCGTTCTTGGCGGCCCGGCCTCGACGTTGGCGCTTGCTGACGATCTTGCGCGATTGATGGACGACATGGCGACGCGCGGCGTCGATTGGCGCGCGCTCGACGGGCTGGTGCCCGACGCACTCGATCAATACTGGCAGCTCACGCTGAATTTTCTGAAGATCGCGAAGGAGACATGGCCGCTCTTCCTTGACGAAATCGGCCGGATCGAGCCGGCGGTGCGGCGTGATCGCCTGATCGAGGCTGAAACGGCACGATTATCCAATCACCACGGCGGGCCGGTGATCGCGGCAGGCTCCACGGGTTCGATGCCGTCGACTGCGAAACTTCTCCACGTGATTGCAAAGCTGCCGCAGGGCGCGGTCGTATTGCCGGGACTCGACACCGACCTCGACGAGGACGCGTGGCGGCTGATCGGCGGCATCCGGGACAAGGCCAGCGGCGCCTTCCTTTCACCGCCCGCCGCTGGCCATCCGCAGTTCGCGCTGCACGGACTGCTCGCGCGCTTCGGCATCGCACGTGAGGAAGTCAAGACGCTCGGCACATCTGCACCCAACGGTCGCGAGATGCTGACGTCGGAGGCAATGCGGCCGTCGGAGGCGACGTCGCAGTGGCACACGCGACTCGCCGAGGCCAGCGTCGCAGAGAAGATCTCGGCTGGAATGCAAAACCTTTCCGTCATCGCCGCCGCCAATCCCGAGATGGAGGCGCTGGCGATTGCCGCGGCCATGCGCGAGGCCCGCGAACTCGACAAGACCGCGGCGCTTGTCACCCCCGACCGCGCGCTGGCGCGGCGGGTGATGGCATCGCTCGGCCGCTGGAATCTGGCGTTCGACGATTCCGGCGGCGACGCGCTGATGGAAACACAAGCGGGAATTTTCGCGCGGCTGGTGGCGGAAGCCGCCTGCAATGGCTTGGAGCCGCCGACCCTGTTGGCTTTGGTGAAACATCCGCTTTGCCGGCTCGGCCGCACGACCGGCGGATGGTCGCGTGTCGTGGCAACGCTGGAACTGGCAGTCCTGCGCGGCACCCGGCCGCCGCCGGGAGGCAAGGGGCTCGCCGACGAATTCGAACGGTTCTGCGGCGAGCTGGACAAACTCAATCGCGAAGAGAGTTCGTCGCTGCACCGCGCCGAGCCCCGAACCGCGCTGAAGCCTCATCATCTCGACGAAGCGCGCGCGTTGATCACAGAATTGCAGACCGCACTTGCGCCCCTGGAAAGCAGCGGCGGAGCGCGATCCGCGGATTTCACCGCGTTCGCGGCGTTGCATCGCCAGTCGATCGAAGCGTTGTCCCGCGACGAAGACGGGATTGCTGCTGCCTTCGACAACCAGCAGGGCCTCGCGCTCGCGGCTGCGTTCGACGATCTCAGCGAGACCGGGGCGCGCAGCGGCTTGACGGTCCAGCTCGCAGACTACCCCGAAGTGTTCAAGACCGCGTTTGACGATCGCATCGTGCGGCGGCCGCAAGCGGCGGCGGCACGTCTGCGCATCTACGGCCCGCTCGAGGCGCGCCTCACGCAATGCGACCGCATCATCCTCGGCGGTCTGACGGAAGGCGTCTGGCCGCCCGCCCCGCCCAGCGATCCGTGGCTCAGCCGCCCGATGCGACACGAACTGGGCCTCGATCTTCCCGAGCGGCGCATCGGTCTCTCCGCGCACGACTTCGCGCAGCTGCTCGGCACCAGCGATGTCATTCTCAGCCATGCCGCAAAATCCGGCGGCGCGCCGGCGGTGGCGTCGCGCTTCCTGCACCGGCTCGAGGCGGTCGCCGGTACGGCGCGCTGGGCAACGGCGACAGCGGCGGGAGCAAAATATGTCGGCTACGCCGAAGCGCTGGACCGGCCCGGCAAGGTCGAACCTGTCAAGCAGCCCGCGCCGCGGCCGCCCCGCGCAGCGCGGCCGCTGAAGCTCGCGGTCACCGAGATCGAGGACTGGCTGCGCGATCCCTATACTATCTACGCGAAATTCATTCTCAAGCTGGCCCCGCTCGATGCCGTCGACATGCCGCTTTCGGCGGCTGACCGTGGCTCGGCGATTCATGATGCGCTCGGCGATTTCACCAAACTGTACCCGGCGACATTGCCGGACAATCCCGCCAGCGTCTTGCGCGACATCGGCCAAGCTCATTTCGCGCCGCTGATGGAGCGGCCGGAGGCGCGCGCGCTGTGGTGGCCGCGTTTCCGGCGCATCGCCGCATGGTTCGCGGAGTGGGAGACCGACCGGCGCATCAACGTCGTCAAAATCGACGCCGAAGAGAGGGGCGAGATTGCCATTCCCCTCGACGACGGCCGCAAGTTCATGCTCTCGGCGCGGGCCGATCGCATCGAGCACCGCACCGATCGCACTTACGCGATCCTCGATTACAAGACCGGAACCCCGCCGAGCAGCAAGCAGGTGCGGCTGGGCCTGTCGCCGCAGCTCACGCTGGAATCCGCGATCCTGCGCGGCGGCGGCTTTAAAAGTATCCCCGCTGGCGCATCTGTGAGCGAACTGGTCTATGTCCGGCTCAGCGGTAACAATCCGCCCGGCGAACCCAGGCTGGTCGATCTCGACAAGAACAAAAATGAGACGCAGACGCCGGACGAGGCCGCCGACAACGCCCTTCAAAAACTCGAAGCGCTGATCCGCGCATTCGAAAACGAGGACCAGGGCTACACCTCGCTGAACCTGCCGATGTGGACCACGCGTTACGGCGCGTATGACGATCTCGCGCGGATCAAGGAGTGGTCGGCCGCGGGCGGATTGGGACTCGAGGAATGGTAAAGTCCCCCCGCCCCGTTCATCCCGACGCCAGCGTGCGCCAGCAGCGCGCGTCCGATCCGGCGACATCGGTATTCGTCTCCGCCAACGCAGGTTCGGGCAAAACTCATGTGCTGGTGCAGCGCGTGATCCGTCTGCTGCTCAATGACGTCGACCCGGGGCGCATTCTCTGCATCACCTTCACCAAAGCGGCCGCCGCCAACATGTCGGAGCGGGTGTTCTCGACGCTGGGACACTGGGTCACGCTCGACGATGATGCTCTGAACGCGGCGCTGCGCGACACCGGGATCGCGCGTCCCGATGCGAAGTCGCGTATGCGTGCGCGAAAATTGTTCGCGGCAGCGCTGGAAACTCCGGGCGGCCTGAAGGTGCAGACCATCCACGCGCTCTGCACGCGGCTCTTGCAGCAGTTCCCGTTCGAGGCGCGGGTGCCGGCGCGCTTCACGGTGCTCGACGAGCGCGACCAGACCGAGATGATGGAGCGTGCGAGCCTCGGCGTCATGCTCGACGCCTCGCAGAATCCGGACAGCCCCGCTGGCCGCGCGCTGCAATATGCCATGGGCGCGGCCGCCGACGTGACGCTGCGCGACGTGGTCCGTCAGGCCTGTCTCAGCCGCGATCATTTCATGGCCTGGACCGAGAACCGCACCGTGGATCAGGCCATCAAGGAGGTTGCGGCCGCTGTCGGCGTCGATCCCGCCGACCGGATCGAAGATGTCGAACGCGACATCATCGACGGGCCCAACTTGCCGCGCAGCGCGTGGCTTGCCACAGCGGCGCTGCTCGAAACCGGCGGCTCGACGGACGTGACACAGGCTAACCGCTTACGCGACGCCCACGCCATGATCGGCGAGGCCGCGCAGGTCGACCGCTATCTGAGCGTCTTTCTGACCGGAGACTTCGAGCGTCGCAAATCGTTTGTTACAAAAAAGATCAGCGATGTCAGGCCCGATATCGCCGCGACGTTTGACCGCGAATGTACTCGTGTTAGTTCGCTTCTCGAACGCCGCCGCGCGCTGAACATCCGCGATCGCACCCAATCGCTGCTCATCATCGCAACTGCTGCCGCTGCGAACTACCGGCGCGAAAAGCAAGAGCGCGGCCTGCTCGATTACGACGACCTGATCGACAAGACGCTGGCGATGCTGAATGAGACCTCGCCCGGCTGGGTGCACTACAAGCTCGACCGCGGCGTCGATCATGTGCTGATCGACGAGGCACAGGATACGAGCCCCAAACAGTGGGATATTGTCGAGCGCATCATCGCCGAGTTCACCACCGGCGAAGGCGCGCGCGAAGGCGTGAAGCGGACCGTGTTCGCGGTCGGCGATGAAAAGCAGTCGATCTTCTCGTTCCAGGGCGCGGCACCGCGCGAATTCGACGATCGGCGGAGTGAGCTGGAAAAAAAATTCAGGGATGCCGAGCTGCCGTTCCGGCGAGAAGATTTCATTTACTCGTTCCGCTCGGGCAAGGCGATCCTCGATTCCGTCGATCATGTGTTCCGCGAGGAGAATATCTACAAAAGCATCCACGCGGTCGGCGCCCATCCGGTGCATGAATCGCTGGAAGACGCCGCTCCTGGGACCGTCGATCTCTGGAGCCTGGAAGAGCGCGACACGCGGCAGGAGATCGAAGGCTGGCGCGCGCCGTTCGACGCGGTATCCGAAACCAGCCCCGAGGTGAAACTGGCGCGGCGCATTCAGAGCGAGATCAAAGCGCTGATCGCTAAGAGCACCATGACCGGCCATCGCGGCAACCGCCGTCCGCTCACCTACGGCGATATTCTGGTGCTGGTGCGGCGGCGCGGCAACGCCTTCGACGCCATCATTCAGGCGCTGAAGCAATCCAGCATTCCCGTCGCCGGCGCCGACCGCCTCAAGTTGACCGAGCACATTGCAATCATCGATTTGATGAATCTCGCCGATGCGCTGCTGCTGCCACGCGACGATCTGGCGCTGGCGGTGGCGCTGAAAAGCCCGTTGTTCGGCCTCAACGAAGACGACCTGTTCGAATTGGCATGGGAACGCAAGAACTCGCTACGCGCTGCGCTCGGCGAGCATGCTGCAACTAGCGCAAAATTTCATGACGCGCTGGAGCGTCTGAAAGCTTGCGAAAGCCGGGTCGCGCGCGACACGCCGTTTGCATTCTATGCGTGGCTGCTCGGCGGTGATGGGGGACGGCAGCGAATCCTGAGCCGGCTGGGACACGAAGCCAACGATGCGCTCGACGAGTTCCTTGAGCTGGCGCTGGCTTACGAGCGCAAGGCCCCAGCCTCGCTGCAAGGGTTCATGGCGTGGCTGCGCGCGGCCGATACCGAAGTGAAGCGCGACATGGAGATTTCGCGCGACGAAGTGCGCGTGATGACCGTGCACGGCGCCAAGGGATTAGAGGCCTCCGTCGTTTTCCTCGCCGATACCGTGACGTCGCCCGCCGATACCGAGCGCCTCAGCCTCATCCGCATGCCGCGCGGCAACGCACCCGCGCACGGGCCGGGCATCACGGTCTGGGCCGGCCGGAAGGCCGAGGATCCGCCTGATGTGGTGAACGCACGCGCGGCCATGATCGCGGAGACCGAGGACGAATATCGCCGCCTGCTGTATGTGGCGATGACGCGCGCGGCGGACCGCCTGATCATCGGCGGCTGCAAGCCGGGCAATCGAAAGGATGTGCGTGAATACGCATGGTACGATCTGATCGAAAAAGGCCTGGGCAACTCCGGTCTTACCATGCAGGAGATCGAAACCACCGCCGGGAAGGTCAAACGCTATGCGCGGCCGGGCGAGGAAGAACCTGCCCTCACCAGTGCGACAACGCGCGCCGCACCCGCGCCGGTCGCGTTACCGCCGTGGCTCCGTACCATCGCCGCACCGGAAACGCCCGCCGACCCATCGCTGCGGCCATCGGATACGGACGCGCGTCACGGCGTCCGTACCGGCGAATCCCTGGAATTGCGCAGCCTCGCGCTTCTGCGCGGCACGCTGGTGCATCGCCTGCTGCAATCCCTGCCCGACATTC
>JBEPUM010000127.1:0-10085 GCA_041691515.1 Pseudomonadota bacterium
CCTTCACTGGCCTCCCGTTGATCGTCAGATTCACTGTCGACACTTCGTCCTCCCAGGCAGTTTTTCATTGGTCTAATTCAAATAGAACCATGACTGCGCAGGTTTGTAACTGTAATTTTCGTCGTACGGGATTCCGCGCAATTTCCTGATTGTCTTGATATTTATGCGCGGTAAGCCGCGCGCGGCAGCACTCGGCACAGGAATTTGATACCTGAATGGCTCCAGCACTGGCCACAGCGCAAACGCCGCAGCCTCCATGACAGCAGACACCATCGCCTGCAGCATATCGTCTGTGGTGTACCAAGACACGCGCCTGCGGCTGGGAGCCGTGTCAGGCCGGGCCGACATCCAGGTAAGGCAGGGCCCCGGAGAGCAAGCCGCCTACCCAAAAAACAAGGGCCCCGAAGGGCCCTTGCATCACACCGCGTCTTTCGCAGCTTTGACCGGCCGCGCCCTGACGATTTTTCGGGCGGGCTTCGCCTTGAACATCATCGGCTCGCCCGTAAAGGGGTTGGTTCCCTTACGCGCCTTGGTTGCCGGCTTCTTGATTACGACGAACTTGGCAAAGCCCGGCACCAGAAAAATACCGTTCTTCTTGAGCTCCTTGTAGCCGGTCGTGGCGAGCGCCTCGAGAACGCCCTTGACGTCCTTCTTGGCGAGATCGGCGTCGGCGGCGACTTTCTCGATTAGTTGCGACTTGGTCATTTGGGTAGCCATCTGAAAATCCTGTTTGTTGATTCGGCCTCGAGAACAATATTTGGAAATCGAGCCAAAAAAACACGCTTTATGGGATTTATACAGCTTACTTCGCACACCATTGTCGCGGGCTGACCGGCTTTGAATGCGTCATCCCGCCTTAAAATCAGCTTTTGGGGCAGTCCGGCTGTCGGGCCAGCAAGCCTGCGCGCAAATCATCCCTCGGCCGCCAAACCCAATGAGAACAATCAGCAAGACCACTTGCACTCTTTCCGCCTCGCGAAATGTGACGAGAAAATTTGGCTTTAGCACGCGTGAACGGCATCTATCCGCCACATCGCCCTAAGCCAGCCAGCTTGCATTCGCTGTTAAAGCGAGTGAAAATCTCAGGCAACTAAATCAATAAGAGACATCGGGATGGGAACGGCGCGGCTTAGCCAGCAAGGAATCGTGTTCGCGGTTTTTGCGGTGCTTTTCAGTGCCTTTGCGCTTTTTCTCCCCGGCTTTTTCACCACCGCCAATATGCTGACCCTGCTGCAAAACGTGGCGGTCCTTGGCATTCTCGGTCTTGCGATGGCGATTGTCGTGATCGGCCGCGGTATCGACATCTCGCTGATCGCGGCGTTGGCGGTACCCCCGGGACTGGTCTTGCAAATGGTCCAGGATGGCCACTCGCTTTCAGGATCGCTGGCGACTGCATTCGCACTTACCATCGTTTTTGGGCTCGTGAACGGCTGGCTGATCGCTTACGCGGAAGTCCCCTCCTTGTTCACGACACTGGCTTCGGGACTGTTTCTCGCAGGCCTCGGCCAGGCATCGTTGTTCAACCTCGACGTCGTCCAGTGGAGTCCCGGCCTCAATGGCTTTGAACATCTTGGGCAGGGCAGCTTATTCGGAATTCCAATGCCCATCATCATGTTCGCGCTGTCGTGCATCGTCGTGGCTTTCCTGCTGCGACAGACACGCATCGGTGCGTACATTTATGCGATTGGCGACAATCCTTTCGGCGCTCGCGTTACCGGTCTCCCGACACGCCCGATCATTGTGCTGCAATATGTGCTCGCCGCGGTGATCGGCTGCGTTGCCGGCCTCGTTCTCGCGGCCTCGGTTAACAGCATGCCGACGCGCATCTTCAACTCGACGCTGATCTATGACGTGATCCTCGTGGTGGTCCTCGGCGGTATCGGTCTGTCCGGCGGTCGTGGCGGCGTCCTCAACGTGATCATCGGAACGCTGCTGATCGGCACCATGCTCAACGCCATGACTATCATGGACGTGTCCTATTCAGGCCAGAACCTCGTCAAGGGCGTGGTGTTGCTGATCGCGGTCATCGCGGACTCCTTCCTGAACCCGCGCAACGAGGAAACAGCTCAACAAGGCGACATCTAAAAAACGCCGGATGGAACGAACCACAACGGAGGACGACATGAACATACGCGCTAGTCTCAAGACGTTGCTGTGCTGCGCTGGCCTGATCGCCGCCACGAGCATACCTGCCGCGGCCCAGAAGGGACTCGACGAGCCGTTTCAGGCCGCATTCAAGCAGGCGCTGGCGGGCAAGACGGTCGCGTACATCCCGGTGGCGATGAATTTCGACCTGACGGAAGGCTGGTTCGCTGGCGTGAAGAAGGAGCTTGAACCTTATGGCATGAAGGTGATCGTCCGCGATCCCAACTGGAGCACCAACGCCGGTGCGCAGGCCCTGACCACCCTGCTTTCGGAGAAGCCGGCCGCCATCATCGTTCACAATCCCGACGTCCAGACCTACGCCAAGCTGATGCAGCGCGCCGAGAACGAAGGCATCTACATCATCCAGATCAACATGGGGTCAAATTATCGCAGTTCGGCTTTCGTTGGCGCCAACTGGATCGAGATCGGCGAGCGCGACACGGAAGCTGTCGTGAATGCCTGCAAGGGTAAATCGAACAAGATCGCGATCGTTCAGGGCGCGCTGTCGGCGGCCGCCAGCGCCTACACGCTCAAGGGCGTTGAGAACGTCCTCGCCAAGAATCCGGACGTCAAGGTCGTCTCTAGTCAGGCGGCGGATTGGGACGCCGCCAAGGCCAAGGCGATTACTCAAACTGTACTAAAACAACACCCCGATCTCTGCGGCATTGTCGGCTTCTGGGACGGCATGGATATCGGGACCGCAGCGGCAGTGAAGGAAGCGGGTCTCACCGGCAAGGTATTCGTCGCGACATCCGGCGGCGGCGAACGGCGTGGAGCATGCGACCTCGTCAAGTCTGGCGCATTCGATCTGAACATGAGCTACGACGTGCCGACCCAGGCTGCGGACATGGCGGCCATGATCAAGTGGCTGCTGTCGTCGGGCGTAAAGGCCGGATCGGTTAAGGGACAAGCTTATACGACCTTGATCCCGATCACGAAGGCAAATGCCGACAGCCAAACGGCCTGCTGGAATCTCAGCGATCTGAAGAAATAGCCGCCATCGCGCGGAATTAAGGAGCGGTCATATTTGAGATGTGGCCGCTCTCCCCGCCCTCGCGATGCGCCGTTCTCTCCTGTTGTCGGATTGTCTATGCAAGAAGCCCTCATCCGCCTGAGATATCGCTATTGGCCTGATCATCTGCTTGGCGAAATTCTGTCGAAGCGATGGACCGAAACCGCGATCCCCGTGATCGTGCTGCTGATCGTAGGGCTCGCGCTCGGCCGCTCGATCAACGGCTTCTTCTCACCGGTTGCGCTGGCCGATACCGCGCGGCAGGCCGGCGAAATCGGCTTTGTCGTACTGGCAATGGCGCTTGTCGTCATCGTCGGCGGCATCGACCTCTCAGTCGGATCGATGTTCGCACTCTGCGATTTCTGCGCACTTTATTGTCTCAATGTCCTGAACTGGCCAGTTCCGGCCGTGATTGCCGCCACCATCGTGTGCGGCCTCGCGCTGGGATCGGTGAACGGGCTATTGATAGGCTATCTGCGTCTGCGTGCCTTCATCACCACGCTCATCACACTCATCATCTATCGCTCGGCCTACGATCTGCTTCTTGTCGACAACTCCAACAAGATCGCATCCGCCTTCCCCGACTTTCCGTCCTGGAATTTCATTGGCGGCGGCGACGTGTTTGGTATTCCAAGCGTCGCGCTGGTCTACATCGTCGTGGCGGTGTTTGGGCACATCTTCCTCACCCGGTTGCGGCCTGGCTGGCACGTCACTGCGATCGGCGGCTCGCGCCGTTCGGCGCACAACTCGGGCATCCCCGTCCGGCGTACGATCGCGCTGTGTTACACTGCCGGCGGCGGTCTAACGGCCATCGGCGCGCTGTTCTTTGCCGCGAGGCTCGGCACCGTCGGAGGCGATGTTGGCGTCGGTCTCGAAGTCACGGCATTGACGGCTGCCGTTCTCGGCGGCATCAGCCTCGGCGGCGGCAAGGGCTCGGTGGCCAAGGCGCTGGCGGGAACCCTGATCGTACTGCTCGTCACAAACGGCCTGACCACCCTCTCGGTGCGCGGCGGCGTCAATCGCATGGTGCTGGCGGGAATCCTGCTTGTCGCCGCCATGATCGACATCCGCTGGCTGAAGAACCGAACCCGCATCATCAGCAAGGTCTATGTCAGCCCGACCTATCACGGTCTCGACGTCGCGCCACGAACTGAAGTTGGAACCGGCGGCCCTTTCGAACAGAACGACAAGCTGCGCGACGTTTCACTGATCGGACTCGGCCGCATCGAGGCGCCGGAGGACGTGATTCTCGACCGCAACGACAACCTCTACGCTGGCTCACGCCATGGCGACATCATCCGCTTTCTCGCGCCGGACTACGAGAAGATGGAGGTCTATGCGCACATCGGCGGACAGCCGCTAGGCATGGCATTCGATCGTGATGACAATCTCTATGTCTGCATCGGAGGTATGGGCCTCTACCGCATCACCCCCGACCGCAAGATCGAAAAGGCCACTGACGAAACTAACCGCAGCATGTATTCGGTCAACGACGACAGCCGCTTGCGTCTTGCCGACGATCTCGACATCGCCGATGACGGGCGCATCTTCTTTTCGGAGGCCACGGTACGCTACGAGATGCACGAATGGCCGGTGGACGGCCTCGAGGCGCGCGGCAACGGCCGGATCATCTGCTACGATCCTCGAACCAACACCACCCGCACGGTACTGCGCGGGCTGAAATTCCCGAACGGTATCGCCATCGCAAGCGACGGACAGTCCATCCTGTTCGCAGAAACCTTCGGCTGCTCGATCAAACGCTATTGGTTCGATGGGCCGAAGACCGGGCAGGTCGAGACCGTGCTCGATAACCTGCCGGGCTATCCGGACAACATCAACCTCGCCTCCGACGGCAATTATTGGCTGGCTATGGTCGGAATGCGCAGTCCCGCGCTCGATCTCGCGTGGAAGATGCCGGGCTTCCGCAAGCGGATGGGCAAGCGCGTGCCGATCGACGAATGGCTTTTCCCGAACATCAACACCGGCTGCGTCATCAAGTTCAACGAGCGCGGCGAAATCCTCGATGCGCTGTGGGACCTTCGCGGCGAGAACCATCCCATGATCACCTCGATGCGAGAGCATCGGGGCTATCTCTATCTCGGCGGCATCGCCAACAACCGGATCGGCCGGTACAAGCTCGAAGGTGCCGACCCCAATTTCGTTCAGTATGACCGGCGCTGGGGGAAGGCGAAGTGATCGATGCCTTGAAGACGTTCGCGGACCGCTTTCTCGGCCGCGGTGACGCAACCATCACCGTTCCGTCCTTCGATGGAGCGCTCAAGCCGAACCAGATCCTCGAAACCGCGGAGACGGTCGCCTCTTTTGAGGCGCCGGACGATCTCGCGACCGACGGCAAAACGCTCTACCTCGCCAATGGCAAGCAGCTGATGCGAATCGAAGGCAGCGCCGCGACAGAGCTACGCTGTTTTGACAAGACGATCACCGCGCTGTGCTGCCTGCCGGACGGGCGCCTCGCCGTGGCGCTCGACGGCCGCGAGGTTCGCGTGTTCGAAACACCTACGGCGGCAGAGGCCGCGGTGACCATCACTGACCCCGCTATGACCGCGATCAACGCTCTGACGGCATCGCCCGGCGGAGGCTTGATCGCAACCAACGGCTCATCCGCGCGCTCCTGGCAGGAATGGCCGCACGACCTGATGGAACGTGGCCACAGCGGGCGTGTTCTCGCGCTCGATCCATCGAGCGGCCATGTTCAAACCATCACGTCGGGGCTTCGTTTCGCTTTCGGGGCGTGCGTCTCCGGCACCGAGACGTTTGTTAGCGAAAGCTGGCGTCACCGCGTAATTGCCGTCGCCGCCAACGGCAATCGCCGCGTGGTTCTGGACAACCTGCCAGCGTACCCATCGCGGATCACCCACGCCTCCTCCGGCGGCTTTTGGCTCACCGCATTCACGGCACGCACGCAGCTTGTCGAATTCGTGTTGCGCGAGAGCGCCTATCGCAAGCGAATGATGAGCGAAATCGACCCGAAATACTGGATCGTGCCGAAATTGAAATCCGGGCAATCCTTTCTCGAACCGATGCAAGGCGCGCACATCAAGACGATGGGCGTCATCAAACCGTGGGCACCGCCACGGTCCTACGGGCTCGTGATCCGGCTCGGCGCTAACGAAACGCCGCTCTACGCGCTGCACAGCCGCGTCGACGGCGTCAATCACGGCATCGTCGCCGCCGCAGAGATGGATGGCGCGCTCTACGCCATCGCCAAGGGGCCGGGTCGCCTGCTGCGGCTGCCCCTGAAGCAGATCGAAGAGGGCCTGCGCGGATGACTGACGTAATCCTGAGCCTTAGCAGGGCGACCAAACTCTACGCCGGTGTTCCCGCGATCGATGGCGTCGATTTCGAACTGCGACGCGGAGAAATCCACGCCATCGTCGGCGAGAACGGTGCTGGAAAATCGACGCTGACGAAGGTGATGGCAGGCGTGGTGACGCTGACATCGGGGACGATGACCGTTGACGGCGCCGAAATTGCCCCACGCACACCGCTTGAGGCGCGCAATCTCGGCATCGCCATGGTGTTTCAGGAAAACAGCCTGGTGCCGACCATGACGGTGGCGCAAAATCTGTTTCTCGGTCAGGAGCACTTTTATAACCGCCTGCGCGGCATCTACATCGCCGCCCAGCAATTCCTGCAATCGCTCAACTTCGACGTGACGCCGACCGCGACCGTCGGACTGCTCGGCGCCGCGAAGAAACAGATGGTCGAGATCGCACGTGCTGTCCTGCACAACGCAAAGGTCATCATTTTCGACGAGCCGACGGCCTCGCTGACGCCCGAAGAGAAGAAGTACTTTTTCGATCTGGTGCGCGATCTGAAGAGCCGCGGCGTCTCGATCGTCTTCATTTCACACGCGTTGGAAGAAGCACTTCTGCTGGCCGACCGCATCACCATTCTACGTGACGGCAAGCATGTCGTCACGGATGATGCAAAGAACTTCGATCGCGCGCGAATCGTACAAGCCATGGTCGGACGCGATCTTTCCAATACGCTTTACGGTTCGCGCAAGACGGCGATCCGTCCGGCCGGTGAGCGCGTTCTGACCGTGCAGAATCTCAAAATGGCGCCGATGGTCAAGAACAATTCGCTGTCGGTGTTCGCCGGCCAGGTCACAGGCGTGTTCGGCCTCGTCGGCGCCGGTCGCACCGAGACCTTCAAAGTCGTCGCAGGTGTGATGAAGCGCGATTTCTTTCACGGTGGCGAAGTACTGTTGCGCGGCAAACCGGTACGGTATCGCGTGCCTGCGCCGGCGATCCGGGCCGGCATCGCCTACATCACCGAAGACCGCAAGGTTGAAGGATTCTTCGAGACGATGTCGATTGCCCGCAACATCTATCTCGGGCTGGTCGCGAAGGTGCCCGGTGGCCACTTCTTGATGTCGAAACGCGAGGCCAGCACCGTCGGCAACGACTGGATCAAGAAGCTCAATGTCCGCGCCATCGGCAACGACGTCAAAGTGGTTGAACTGTCCGGCGGCAATCAGCAGAAAGTGGTGATCGCCAAATCTCTGGTGCAGGAGCCGGACCTCATCATTTTCGACGAACCGACACGCGGCGTCGACGTCGGAGCCATTGTCGAAATCCACGAGTTGATCAACCGCCTCGCCGATGAGGGGAAGGCGATCGTAGTGATCTCTTCATACCTGCCGGAGATCATGGCAATATCGGACCGCATTCTGGTGTCGCGGCAAGGCAAGGTCGTAGAAGAATTTTCGGCGCTCGAGGCGACCGAAGAGAAGATCATGTACGCGGCAGTGCATTGACGCCATCGCTGCCCTAATTCAGCGCAGCCAGAACCGCTTTCGCAGTGTCAGCTGTCCCGCTGCGGCCGCCGACGTCGAGCGGGCGAATTCCTTCCGCATAAGCCTTGTCGACCGCCCGCTCGATCCGCTGCGCGGCTTCGGCGGCGCCGTCATGACCGTGCTTGTCGGCCAGCCAGTCCAGCATCATGGCGGCGGACAAGATCATCGCCGTCGGGTTCGCCTTACCCTGCCCCATAATGTCAGGCGCGGTGCCGTGACACGGTTGAAAAACGGCATGACGGTCGCCGATGTCAGCGGACGGCGCCATCCCCATGCCACCGACGAGTCCCGCGGTGAGATCGGACAGGATATCGCCGAACATGTTCTCGGTCGGCATCACGTCGAAATCCCAGGGCCGCTTAACCAGCATCGCTGCGCAGGCATCGACATAAATGCGCTCGGTCGAAATCTCGGGATAGCGCGCCGCCGTCTCATCAAAGATCTTGCGGAAAAACGCGAACGCCTTGAACACGTTCGCCTTGTCGACGCAGGTGACCATACCGCGCTTGCCTTGCGCCTTACGCCTCGCGGCAAGACGAAACGAAAAATCGAACAGCCTCTGCGAGGTCTTGCGCGTGATAACGAGCGTCTCGCGCGCATCGTCTTCGGTAACGACGCCCTTCCCCATCGAGGCAAAAAGACCTTCGGTGGATTCACGGATCAGGACCAGATCGATGCCGTGCTCGGCCGCTCCGACGATCGGGCTCGGCACGCCGGGAATGAGCCGCGCGGGCCGAACGCCCGCATAGAGATCGAACAGGAAGCGAAGCTCGACCTGCGGCATGATTTCGGTGTTGTCCGGATAGCGGACACTCGGAAGACCACAAGCTCCCAACAAGATCGCATCGGCGTCGTCGCACAGCTTGATCGTGCTCTCCGGCATCGACTTGCCGGTCTCGCGATAATTGTTCGCGCCGGCAGCCGCTTCCGTAAAACGAAACTTTACCTTCGAAGTCGCCTCGACTTTCCTCAGAACCTCGAGTGCAGGCGCCATGACTTCCGGGCCGATCCCGTCGCCGCCGAGCACGGCAATATGGAAGCTGTCGTTGGCAGACATGAGAACCTCACTGGTTTGGACAGGTGAAACGAACGGGCTGGCGCTATCGGTCAAGCCGGCAATTCTGAAGGGCGCCACGGTCGGCGCCGTCTCCCCGGAATAGCGGAATCCTATTGTTGCTTTTGAAACTCCGCGGCGGCCTTCCTGACCCAGACCTTGTTGTCATGGAACGCCGCGCCGCCGACCGGCGCGACCGCTTCCGCCCCCGTCAGCATGTTGATGCCACGGCCGCCGATGTGGGCACGGTTCGGATGCACTGACTCCGCGATCAGTACGCCGCGCAAGACGCCGTCGAATAGTTTCGCCGTTAGCGACGTCTCGCCGCGCGTATTGCCGAGCGTCACCGCGTCGCCATCGGCGATACCGAGCGCTGCTGCATCGCCGGGATGGATCATCACGGATGGTGCGCCCTCACGGGCCTGCGACGAAGGCGTCTCATTGAACGTGGTATTGAGAAAGCTGCGCGACGGACTGGTCGCCAGCCGGAACGGATGCTCCGCATCCGCTTCTTCGATGGTCCGGCAATGATCGGGCAGCGACGGCAGCTCCCGCCAACGCCCCATCATCCCGGCATGGCCCATCGGGACACCGGGCCAATCCGCCTTGAAATGAAATTTTCCATCGGCGTGGGCAAAGCCGTCGAGGTAGTGCGATGTGCGAAAATCCGGCTGAAGATCACGCCATAGATCAGCTTCCAAGCCTTCGATGTCGCCGTGCCCGCTCTTCTTCAAGGTCGCGTCGATCAGCTCGCGGGACGTCATCTCGAAAGCCGGATGCGTGACGCCGAGACGGCGGCCTAATCCCTGCAACACGTCATGGTTCGTCCGGCATTCGCCAGGCGGCTCGATCAGTTTGGCGCCAACGGAAATATGCTGATGGCCACCGCCATAATAGAGATCGTCATGCTCCATGAACATGGTCGCCGGCAGCACGATGTCGGCCATCTGCGCCGTCTCGGTCATGAACTGTTCGTGTACCACCATGAACAAATCTTCGCGCGCAAATCCCTGACGCACCAGCGCCTGCTCCGGCGCGACCGTCATGGGATT
>JBEPUM010000128.1:0-9759 GCA_041691515.1 Pseudomonadota bacterium
CGCCGAGCGCCTTGAGCTTGCGATGCAGCGCCGAGCGCTCCATGCCGACGAATTCAGCCGTGCGCGAAATGTTGTTCGAGAAACGGCTGATTTGCGCGATGAGATAATCGCGCTCGAAGACTTCTCGCGCTTCGCGCAGCGGCAAGCCCATGATGTGCTCGCCATTGACGCCGGTCGGCATCGCCGGGACCATCGAGCCGACATCCTGCGGCAGCATATCCGCGGTAATGATCACCTCGGGGCCGCCGCCGGCCAGGATCATCACCCGCTCGACGTTGTTGCGAAGCTGCCGGACATTTCCGGGCCAGACGTGCGATTGCAGCACGGCCATGGCATCTTCACCGATCTTGCGTTTGGGCAGACCGCTCGCAACCGATATCTGCTCCATGAAATATTCGATCAGGTCGGGAATGTCCTCCCGGCGCTCCGAGAGCGGCGGCACCCGGATCGGTACGACGGAGAGTCGATGGTAGAGATCCTCGCGGAAGCGGCCTGCGGCGATCTCTTCTTCCAGGTTACGCGCGGTCGAAGAGATGATGCGAACATCGACATTGATCTTGGCAGTGCCGCCGGATCGCTGGAACGTCTGATCGACCAGAACACGCATGATCTTGTTCTGGGTCTCGCGCGGCATGTCGCCGATCTCGTCGATAAACAGCGTGCCGCCGTGCGCCTCTTCCAGAGCGCCGGCCTTGCGCGGATGTTGACCATCCGTCTCTTCCACGCCGAACAGCTCGAATTCCATCCGTTCCGGCGTGATGGCCGCCGCGTTGATAACGACGAAGGGCCCCTCGGCACGGCCAGACTGGTTGTGCAGGGTTCGCGCAGCTAACTCCTTGCCCGAGCCTGATGGCCCGACGATCATGATGCGGCTGTTGGCCTTGGCCGCGCGTTCAATCGTCTGACGAAGCTGATTCATGCAGGCGGAGCGGCCCATCAAGGAACTGGCCGCCGGCGCAAGCTGTTTCAATTCGCGGACTTCGCGCTTGAGGCGCGACGTCTCCAGCGCGCGTGTCGCCACCAGAATCAGACGGTCGGACTTGAACGGCTTTTCGATGAAATCATAAGCGCCGCGCTTGATGGCCGCGACCGCCGTTTCGATGTTGCCATGACCTGAGATCATGACGACCGGCATGTCGGGGCTGTCCTGCTTGATTTTCTCCAGCAGTTGGAGCCCGTCGAGCTTGCTACCCTGCAGCCAGATGTCGAGGAACACCATGTGCGGACGGCGGTTCGAGACTTCGGAGAGCGCCTGATCGCTGTCGCGCGCAGTCCGTGTCGTGAAGCCCTCGTCTTCGAGGATGCCCGCGACGAGGTCGCGAATATCCGCTTCGTCATCGACTATCAGAATGTCATTTGCCATGGGTCAGCCTGCCTTGTCAGTTGCCGGTAGCAACTTCGGTCTTTGTTTCATTGCTGGTCGCGGTATCGTTGTTAGTCGCGCCATCGTCCCCATTGGTTTCAGCATTTGGCGCACGTCCGGAAACGGCAAAGCGCAGCCGCATCCAGGCCCCTCGTGCACCCGGTCTTATGGCGGAGGCGTCATTGAGTTCGAGCTTCCCGCCGTGGTCTTCCAACACCCGCCCCACGATCGCCAGACCGAGACCGGTGCCCTTTTCGCGTGTCGTGACATAAGGCTCCAACAGCCGTGCCCGGCTGACCTTCGGCAGGCCGACGCCATTGTCGATCACGTCGATAAGAATGTCGTCGTCCTCGCGCGCCGCGACGACTTCGATACGGCCTTTTCCAAGCGTCTCGAGTGGTACGACCTCGATGGCTTCGGTCGCGTTCTTGATGATGTTGGTCAACGCCTGTGAAATCAACCGCCGGTCGAACTGAGCGCGCATCGGCTCCTGCTTGATATCGGCTTCGATGTCGATTTCGGGATGCCCGACCCGCATCAGGAAAACCACCTGACGCACGGTGTCGGCGACGTCCTCCCCCTCCATCACCGGCTTCGGCATGCGTGCGAACCGGGAGAATTCATCGACCATCCGCCTGATATCCTCGACCTGGCGCACGATCGTGTCGGTGCACTGTTCGAAGATCGGCTTGTCTTCAACGATGACCTTGCCGAATTTTCGTCGAATGCGCTCAGCCGATAGCTGGATCGGCGTCAATGGATTCTTGATCTCGTGCGCGATCCGCCGCGCAACATCGCCCCAGGCGGAAGTCCGCTGCGCGGTCACAAGCTCGGTGATGTCGTCGAGCGTGATAATGTAGCTATCGCGCGATTGACTGGTCTGCTCGGCGCTGACGCGCACCGAGATGTTACGCTCGTTGCCATCGCGGATGATGGTGATCTGGCCCTGCACCAGTCGTTGCGCGCCTTCCCTCGCGGACCGCATGAGGTCGTTGAGTTCGGGAATTACCTCGGACAACGGATGCCCCAGCGTTTCCGACTCGGAATGACCGATCAGTTTCTCCGCCGATCGGTTCAAGATGCCGATGTTGTTGGCACCGTCGACGCCGATGATGCCGGCACTGGCCGACGACAGCACCGCCTCGATAAAGCGGCGCCGGCTATCGATGAGACCGCTGGCGTTCACCAGTTCGTCACGCTGGCTACGCAATTCCTGCGTCATCTTGTTGAAGGTCTCGCCAAGCTGGGCGAGATCGCCTTCGGATTTGAGGACGGGGACCTGCACATTGAGGTCGCCGGTTGAAACGACGTTGGCAGCGCTCATCAGCCGCCGAACCGGCGCGACGAAGCGGTCAGCAAAGTTGAGCCCCAGCAGCACCGAAGCCATCAGGATGGTCAGCGCGATCACCGCGAACATTAGCGCAAACGCCACCTGGATGCCGAGGCGACGGGCCTCGATCGTGGAATATTCAGCGACGCTGGCTTGGGTCTGCTTGAGTTGCGCGACGACGTGGGGATCGAGCAGGCGCGCCACATAAAGGAACGTGTCGTCGAACGCGCGCAGCCGTATGACGGCGGCGACATAGTTGGCGTCCGGAAACACCGCGATTTGCGGCTCGGTTTCCGACACGTTCTTCAGAAAGTCCGGGTTAGGCGTGGTGTAGGCCCGCTCGATGCCGGTTTGTGCCGTCTCAAGCAGATGGCCTTCCTTGTCGATCAGCATTGCGCCCGGAAGATTGCGGGCCTTCGCGCTGGACGTCAGAAGGTCGCGAAACGTTCCACGGTCCTGATCGTAGAGCGGGCGGGCATGAGCGATATCGTTTGCCATTCCGAGAATATCGCCGCGGATGAGCTGAGCGTGTTCGTGCAGGTAGGCGTTGGCGACGATCAGGGAGTTTTGGATGACTTCCTTGGTCGGGCCGGAAAACAGGCGGTCGAGGCCGCGATCAATGGTGACGTTGGCCACGATCGAGACGAGGACCGCGGGCAGCACCGCGATCACCGAGAACAGGCTGACAATCTGGACGTGAAGTTTTGCGGCAGCGCGACCGCGGCGACGAGCCTGAACCACCTGCCAGACTTCGCGAACGATAATGCCGACCAGCAGCAGGATCGTGCCGGCGTTGATCAACAGGAACGTAACGACGACCTGGTGGGTCGGCTCGATCGGCGTGAGGCCGGTCAGAACCACGAATGTCAGGAATGCCGACAGCAGCGCGAGGCCGATCGCGAACGGCGCCATGAACCTGCGCAAGGTCCAGCCGCGCGGCTCGGCGAACGACAAATCGTGAGATGGAGCCGACGTGTCTGCGCTAGTCATCCGGAAACGGTTGAGCGTTGAGGCCCGCTGGCTATCGGTTAATGCCGACAGCGGACTGATGCATTCCTACAACAATGTTGCTCAATTACGACATTTCCACGGCGCAAGCCACAGCCCCGAGTGACGAAGCGTCGCACAAATCACCAATTTGCTCTGGAAATCGTCAAATCTACCCCGGGCGTGACCGCCTCTATCCTCCGGATCGATAGACCTGAATATCCAGATCCCGGATCTTTTTGCGCAGGGTATTGCGGTTAAGGCCCAAAAGGTCAGCCGCCCGAATCTGGTTACCTCGGGTGGCGGCCAGCGCTGCGGTCAGGAGGGGCACCTCGATTTCTCTGAGGATGCGATGGTAAAGACCTGGCGGCGGTACGCCGTTCGGAAAGCCCGAAAAATGAGACGATAGATACATTTCGACGGCACCGCCGAGATTATCGACGCTTTGATGTAGACTGCCCCCGGCAACAATCGGGAGCGGCGCAAGCTCACCATCGATCACCGCACCGGTGATGACGTCCTGCGGATAGAGGGCTGCTAGCCGGCGCGCCAGATTTTCAAGTTCACGAACGTTGCCGGGCCAGCGATGCTGCTTCATGCGCTCAAGCGCCAGCGCGTCGAGTTTCTTGGACGGCAGACCATCCTTCTCGGCCAATGCGAAGAAGTGCCTGATTAGATCGGGTAAATCCTCGATGCGTTCGCGCAGCGGCGGCAACCGCAGCGGCACCACATTGAGACGGAAGAACAGGTCCTCGCGAAACAGCCCCTGCTGAATCAGGATCCGCAGATCCTTGTTGCTCGCAGCGACGATCCGCACATCTGTTTTGATCGCGGTGCGTCCACCCACCGTCGTGTACTCTCCCTGCTGAAGCACGCGCAGCAAGCGCGTCTGCGCTTCCATCGGCATATCGCCGATTTCATCGAGGAACAGCGTCCCGCCTTCGGCCTGCTCGAAACGGCCGGAGGCGCGGGTATTTGCGCCTGTAAACGCGCCGCGCTCGTGGCCGAACAATTCCGACTCGATCAGGTCGCGCGGGATCGCCGCCATGTTGACGGCGACGAACGGGCCATTGCGCCGCTTGCCGTAATCGTGAAGTGCGCGCGCAACCAGTTCCTTGCCGGTGCCGGATTCGCCCGAGATCATCACGGTCAGGTCCGTCTGCATCAGCCGCGCAAGCACACGATAGATTTCCTGCATCGCCGGCGATCGCCCCACGAGGGGAATGGAATCGAATTCGTTCTCGTCGTTCTGGCTGGCGGCGCGCTCCTTCGGCTCCGCAAGAGCGCGACCGACGATTGCGATCAGTTCCTTGAGATCGAAAGGCTTCGGCAGATATTCATAGGCGCCCCGCTCGGAGGCGCGGATCGCCGTCATGAACGTATTCTGGGCGCTCATGATAATAACCGGCAGATTCGGGCGCATCTTCTTGATGCGCGGCAGCAGATCAAAGGCGTTCTCGTCCGGCATCACGACGTCGGAGATAACAAGATCTCCCTCGCCCTGGCTAACCCATCGCCAGAGCGTCGCCGCATTGCCGGTCAGGCGCACCTCATATCCCGCGCGCGACAGCGCCTGATTCAGCACCGTGCGGATGGCTGCGTCATCGTCAGCAACAAGTATGCTAGCTGCGGGCATTGTTCGTCCTCATCTTTGGTTTCGTGAGGCATATGACGACGTACCCGGCACGGCGCCGTCAGTGCTTTGCTCTGGTTTGTGAGTGGTGCTGAACATCGGAAGCAGAACGCGAAATGTAGTCCTGCGCGGTTGCGACTCACATTCGATGATGCCGCCGTGATCGCCGACGATCTTGGCAACCAAAGCAAGGCCAAGGCCGCTTCCGGTCTGCTTCGTCGTCACGAACGGATCGAACAGATTAGGCAACAGGTCTTCCGGCACGCCGGAGCCGTTGTCCTTGACGCAGAATTCCAGCGGCAGAGAAACCCGCGATTTCTTGCCCGGCACTGACAAACGGACGCCCGGACGGAACGCGGTCGTGAGCTGGATTTCCCCCTCGCCGTCACCATCAGCGATGGCTTCGGCGGCATTTTTGACGAGGTTCAGAAAGACCTGAATCAACTGATCCTGATTGGCGAGAACCGGCGGCAGCGACGGATCGTAATCCTCGACGAATTTGATATTCCGCGCGAAGCCGGACTGCGCAAGCCGTTTGACGTGATCGAGCACCGAATGAATATTGACTGGGCCGCGTGTCACGGGACGGTCGTCGCCAAAGACTTCCATGCGGTCGACGAGCGTGACGATGCGGTCGGCTTCATCGCAAATCAGCCGGGTCAGCATGCGGTCTTCCGACGACGCCGCCTGTTCGAGAAGCTGCGCCGCGCCGCGAATGCCGGACAGCGGATTCTTGATCTCGTGCGCGAGCATCGCTGCGAGCGCGATCACCGAACGCGCAGCGCTGCGGTGGGTCAACTGCCGGTCCATCTTGTCGGCGATGGTCCGCTCCTGAAGCATCACCACGATATGACCGGGCCGTTCCGTCAGAGGAGCGACATGCAAGTCTACCTGACGATCCCGGCCAATGCGCGGCGTACCGAGATCGACCTTGAACTCGTTGACCGGCGAGCCGCTGTCCCGAACCTGATCGATCAGCGCGAGCAGCGGACTGCCGAACGGAATGACCTCCTTCAGCGACTGCCGTTGCAGAAACTGTGTCGACATTTCGAAGAAGGATTCCGCCGCCATGTTGGCGTCGATGATCTTGCCATCGGGCGCGATCAGCAGCACCGGGTTCGGCAACGCGTTGAGAATGGCTTCGCCGTCCGTTTGCGGAGGCAGTCGATGTTCGGCGACCGGGGTCATGCGGCGGCGCTCCACGCAAAATCATCGAAGGCATCCACCAGAGACCGCTGCACGCCGGCCGGATCGTCGGCCGTGAGGATTTTTCCCCGCCACGTCTTGAGCACCGATGTCGGCACCGCGCCGACGCTCGCCGCGACGTCGAGCGCCCAGCCAAGATGCTTGCGGGCATGGCGCAGGCCGATACGCAAACCATAGTGCCGCAGCACTTCATCATAGAGCGCGCGGATGTAATTCAGTTGCTCGGCGAGCGACGGAGGCTGCTCCGCGATCCCGGTTTCCAGCCGGCGTCCGATCTGGCCCGGCGTCCAGGGCTGGCCCTGTGCTCCCCGCCCCATCATGACCGCATCGGCGCCGGATTTTTCCAACGCGGCCATGGCCGCTTCGAACGACGTGATGTCGCCATTGACGACCACGGGAATGTCGACGGCATCTTTGACCGCCCGTACCGCATCCCAGTTCGCGCTGCCCTTGTAGAACTGGCACCGGGTGCGGCCATGAACGGTGATCATCTGCACGCCTGCGGCTTCGGCGCGCTGTGCAAGTTGTGGAGCATTGAGCGAACGGTCGTCCCACCCAAGCCGCATCTTCAGCGTGACCGGCACCTTCACCGCCGAAACCGTGGCGTCGATCAGCGTCAGCGCGTGATCGAGATCGCGCATCAGCGCCGAGCCGGACTGGCCGCCGGTCACGTGGCGGGCCGGACAACCCATATTGATGTCGATGATATCGGCGCCTGCCGCTTCGGCGACCCGCGCGCCTTCCGCCATCCAGCGGACCTCGCAGCCGGCAAGCTGGACAACGTGCGGTCCCGCTCCGGTCGCCTCGCAGCGGAGAACCGACATGGGCCGCCCGCGAACGAGATCGTCGCTGGCGGTCATTTCCGAGACGACCAGCCCTGCTCCCAAGGCTTCCGCGAGAGCGCGAAAAGGCTTGTCCGTAATTCCCGACATGGGAGCCAGAAGAACCCGGTTGGCGATCGCAATATCGCCAATCGTCAAGAGCTTAGGACTTCTTAACGCCGGACCCGTCGGGTTTGTGTTCATCTGTCCCACAAGCCGCTCCATTGCAGCCGTTATGCGCCAAATGCCTAGCTCAATTCTTGGGCATTGCCGTTTCGTGCCTACACTTTAGCCAATTTCTGGCCGCTTGCAAGTGCGCTGCAACACAAATAATCGATCTCCTCCACAACTTGGAATCCTGCTGTTTTTATGCCCGGCATGGTAAGGGCAGGTTCGTCAAGCGGGACCCGTCCCGTTCTTCTTCACCCAATTTGCAGTCACCGATACCAATGCCGACCTCACAACGAACGGCCGCCATCATTGTTGCAGCAGGCCGCGGCCTTCGCGCCGGCTCCGGTGGCCCCAAGCAATACCGAACGATCGCTGGACGCACCGTGATCTCCCGGGCGATGGAGCCATTTTGCAGTCATCCCGGAATCTTCGCCGTTCAGCCGGTGCTCAATCCTGACGACCTCGCGATGTTCAACCACGCCGTTGGCGAGTTTCGCTACCAGCCGCCTGCGAATGGCGGCACCACGCGTCAGGCCTCCGTTCATGCGGGCCTTGAGGCGCTCGCCGCTCATGCGCCTGATATCGTCCTCATCCACGATGCTGCTCGCCCGTTCGTTACGCCCGCGCTGATCTCGCGCGCGATCGATGCGGCCGGGATCACCGGCGCGGCGGTCCCCGCCATTCCCGTGACCGACACCATCAAGCAGGTTGGTTCTTCCGGCTCCGTCGAAGCGACCCCCGATCGCGCCAGACTGCGCATCGCGCAGACACCGCAGGCGTTTCGTTTCGACGTGATCCTCGATGCGCATCGGCGTGCGGCGCGCGACGGCCGATCCGATTTCACCGACGATGCCGCGCTCGCTGAATGGGCGGGATTGACGGTTGCGACTTTTGAAGGCGATGCTGCCAACATGAAACTCACGACTCCGGAAGACTTTGTGCGCGAGGAAGCCCGCCTTGCCGCCTCGCTCGGCGACATCAGGACAGGCACCGGCTACGACGTGCACGCCTTCGGCGACGGCGACCATGTCATGCTGTGCGGCGTCAGGGTGGCGCACAATAGAGGCTTTCTGGCGCATTCCGACGGCGACGTCGGCCTCCATGCATTGGTCGACGCCATTCTCGGCGCACTGGCGGATGGCGACATCGGTTCGCACTTTCCGCCGAGCGATCCGCAATGGAAAGGCGCGGCCTCCGACAAATTCCTGAAATACGCCATCGATCGCGTCACGGCGCGAGGTGGCCGCATCGCCAACCTCGAAGTGACGATGATCTGCGAGCGGCCGAAAATTGGCCCGCTGCGCGATATCATGCGTGCACGCATTGCGGATATCACCGGCGTGGCGGTATCGCGGATCGCCGTGAAAGCCACCACCAGCGAGCGGCTGGGCTTTACCGGCCGCGAAGAAGGAATAGCCGCGACCGCAAGCGCCACGATCCGCCTGCCCTGGAATGACGACGAGCGGAGCGCCTGACATGGGCGGCAGCGACACCCGCGCGCTCTCGCGTTCGCTGCTCGATCTTTGCCGGATGCGCAAGCTGACAATCGCTACGGCCGAATCCTGCACCGGCGGTTTGGTCGCAGGCGCGCTGACCGATATTCCCGGCTCCTCGGATGTGATTGATCGCGGCTTCGTCACCTATTCCAACGATGCCAAGCGCGCGATGCTCGGCGTCAAGACCGTCACGCTCGACAGCTTTGGTGCGGTCAGCAAGGAGACGGCGACGGCGATGGCGATCGGTGCGCTGGAACGCGCCGGAACCGATCTTGCCGTCTCCATCACCGGCATCGCCGGCCCGGGCGGTGCGACGCCCGGCAAGCCCGTGGGTCTCGTGCATTTCGCGGTCGCCGCACGCGACGGCCGCCTGCTCCATCGCGAATGCCGGTTCGGTGCGATCGGCCGCAGCACGGTGCGGCAACGTTCGGTGATCGAAGCCCTGCGGATGTTGATGGAACTGGCGCGAGGGCCAAAACCGGTCGTGAAGAAGCAGACCACCAGTCAGGCCCGATCGCGTATCGCGCGAGCGCCGCGCCGGGTTGCGGTCAAACGCCGCCGCGCAGCGCCGTTGAAGCCGAAGCGGTAGTCCCAGAACAACAGAACAGCATCGTTAAACGCTGGATTTGCCGTAGACCACGTCGGCGCGCTTTTCGAACGCGGAAGCGAACCGCTGGAACGCGGTGTCGAACATCGCGCCCATCAGCAGCGCCAGCATCCGGCTTTTGAACTCGTACGTGATGAAAAACCCG
>JBEPUM010000129.1:0-9753 GCA_041691515.1 Pseudomonadota bacterium
TGCACGCTCGCGCCCTGCGTTCCCACGGCGACCCAGCTTGAGCCCTGCGCGTGCTCGCCGATCGTCGCCATCAGCGATACGCTGGCGATGCCCGGCAATCCGAGATTGACCGACGCCGCGATCTGGTGAGAACCGTTAGCCAGCGCTCCCGTAGCCGACAGCAGGTCGAACACCGACACGCTGACCCCGACTTTCGGTTTGGTGCCGACGGCCATGTTTGCGTAAGGCCCCGCATCGATCAGCGAACCCGCGGTGATTTTGGTGGCAAGACCCGCCACCGCCAGCGAAACGTTCGACAGCGCCGTGGTCGCGCTGCCGGAACCATTCGCCGCCTGCTGCGCCGTCAGCATGGCCGCGACGATATCCGGCAGCTTGATGTTGCTGCTCAGCACATCGCTGTAGGTCACGCCGGTCAGATTCACCCGCGTCGCCAGCGCGCTCAGGAAATCGAACGCGTCGATCCGCGCCGAGATCAGCGCAGAATAGTCCATCGCCGACAGCGATAACGTCGTCCCGAGCATGCCGCCGAGCATCGCATTGACGAGCCCGCCGTTGAGGGAAGCCAGCCGCGAGCCGATCGCGAACGAGGCGACCGCCGTGCTGGCCGCCACCGCCGTACTGTTGATGTCGAAGTGATCTTTGCCGCCGGTGAACATGCGCGCAAAATAAAGCGGGGTCTGCGTGCGCAACGTTACCCGCGCCGCGTTGGCCGTGCTTGCCGCCGGCGTCACGAAGCGCGCCTGCGGCGCCAGCGCTGCGTTCGCGGTGTAGGAACCGCGTTCGACCGAGACCAGCGCGCTCGCGGGATAACCGTTCGCCGTCACGGTCGCGGCGGCGGCATTGGTGGCATTGCCGAGATTGCTGGCGGCGACGATGGCGGCGAGATCGGCGGCGCTCTGCGACTTGCGGCGGTCGGCATAGATGGAGCCGACATCGACGCCGAGAGCGGCGCAGCCGAGCACCAGCACCATGCATCCCGCGCCCATGATCGCGAAGTTGCCGCGCGTATCCTGTGCGAAACGCCGAAGCAGGTTTTGCATCGCAAGTCCCCTCTCAAAAGCCGCCGAACGGGATCGACGCCGAGCGCACGATGGTCGAGGGCGGCGCCGGCACGAACGGCAGCGCATAAATGAACATGCCGGAGGCGTCGTAATTGACGGTGACGACAAACACGCTGGCAGCGCTGCCCGACGTTGCAGCGCTCACCGGGAGATGGCTGGACTGCAACAGCGGATACGAGCCGGCGTTATTGGTGATGTAGCTGGTGGCGAGGCTCTTGCGTTCGGTCTCGCTCAGTCCCGCGACAGAGGAACGCGCCGCTTCGGCCGCAAGCTGTTGCACGCTGTGCACCACCGTGAGCCAGGAGCCGAACACGACGATGCCGAACACCAGCACCAGAAACACCGGCAGCAACATCGCGAACTCGACCGCGGAGGCTCCGCGCCTACAGCGCGCAAGATCGCGGAGATTTTTTCCTGGACTTGTCATGCGGCATATTCAGTCACACAACCATTAAGTGCATATGAATATAAATATTACTAAAGGTGGTATATATCACCAGTCGACCTACGGAAAAGTGCGTAGGCTCGCGACGCGGCAAACGTGCTAGCAACAACCAGCGATCACGCCGTGGAATTCTGTCAGGAACTGGATACCGATGGCCGGCCCGACGATTCCACAAGAATTTCTAAAAGCAGAAAACACGGGCCTTCGGGTCCTGCTCGAACAAGCCGGCATTGATGCGAAGGCGTTGCTGGCGCAGGCCGGCATTGACGCCAAAGAGCGCGAAGCTGCCGACAAGCTGCAAAAGCTCATTCTCGAAGAACTTCATCATCGCATCAAGAACACACTGGCGACGGTGAGCGCGATTGCGTCGCAGAGTCTGCGCAATGCGACCAGCATCGAACATGGCCAACAGGCCATCGAGAGCCGGCTGATAGCGCTGGGGCGCGCGCATGACCTGCTGATGCAGGTTAGATGGACCAGCGCGAGCCTTGCGGGCGTCGCCCGCGGCGCGACCGAGCCCTATGACAGCCAGAACGGCGGCAGGTTTTTGATCGAGGGACCGGAGATCGACATCTGTTCGGGCGCCGTGATCGCCATGGCGATGACGTTTAACGAGCTTTGCACCAACGCCACCAAATTCGGCGCCTTGGCGGTCCCATCAGGGTGCGTCGAGATCGCGTGGACGATCGATGCCGAGCGGCTACGGCTCAGCTGGACCGAAATAGGCGGCCCCGAGGTTCACGCGCCGAGCCGAAAAAGCTTCGGAACCCGCATGATCGAGACCCTCGGCAAGCAACTCAACGGCGAGGTCTTGCTGGACTACCAAACGTCCGGTTTTGTCTACACGCTCGACGTTCCCCTCAGCTCCCTGAAATCGCAAGGTTAAGCCGGTCTCTCGCGCCGCCGGACGCAACTCTGAAAGATGCCATGCCGGACAGTGAACTCGTCGCGCCCAAACATGATCGCATCGAGGCCAATCTAAGCCCCGCGGACGATCGCGTTCTTCTGAATAACTGGTTGCCACCCCAAGCCGGGGTCGTGCCCAGAATCAGAATTGGCCAACGCTGGATTAACGTGCTGTGGGCATTGCCGGTTGGTTTTGTCATGCTTGTGATCAGCGTGGCTGTGGCTCAAGCCTTGCGCGAACTCCCGGCGGTGCAGGATTTTCTGGTGCGATATCCCGGCGGCCCGACGTCCGCGCGGGCGGTCAATGACGGCTTCCCGGCGTGGCTGCGCATCCAGCATTTCCTGAACCTACTCTTCATGGCATTCATCATCCGCTCCGGCATCCAGGTTCTTGCCGACCACCCGCGCCTGTACTGGAAGCGCGATTGCACACCCGGCGCCGACTGGTTCCGCTTTCAGAAAGCCGTTCCAACGGGGCGCGTATGGACTGCCAAGGATGACTCGGTGACACTGCCGGGCTGGCTGGGCATCCCCGGCATTCGTCACTCCATCGGGCTTGCGCGCTGGTGGCACTTTTCGTTCGGGCTGCTCTGGATCATCAACGGCATCGTCGTTTACGCGCTGTTGTTCTGGACCGGCCAGTGGCACAGGCTGGTGCCGATCACGTGGGAGGTATTTCCGAACGCAGCCTCGACAGCGCTGCAATATATGTCCCTCACTTTTCCACTCGATGAAAGCTGGAGCCACTACAACAGTCTCCAGCAATTGACCTACTTCATCACCGTGTTTGTTGCCGCGCCGGTGTCCATCCTCACCGGCTTCATGCAGGGCCCTGCGATTTCAAATCGGCTGGGCTGGTTGGGGAAAGTCTTGAATCGCCAGCGCGCCCGGTCGATCCACTTCCTCGCCATGTGGTGGTTCCTGCTCTTCATCTTGATCCACGTCACCCTGGTGTTCATCACCGGCGCACGGGTCAATCTGAATATGATGTTCGCCGGCGTGAACGATCCCTCGTGGACCGGCTTTATGGTTTTCCTGCCTGCGATGGCACTGGTGGCCGTGACCTGGTGGCTGGCCTCGCCATTCACCCTTCGACACGCGCGCATCGTTCAGCGGATCGGTGAGGTCATGATGTGGCCGTTCAACGCCCTGACCGAGTGGTGGAATCCGAACAGCCAATTGGCGGAGAAGGACATTTCTCCTTACTTCTGGCCAAATGGGACCATGCCGAACTCAAGCGAGTTCGATGCACTGGTCGCCGAAGGCTTCGGGACTTTCGCCTTGCGGGTGGGCGGCCTGGTGGAAACGCCACGGACGTTTTCCTACGCCGAGTTGAAAGCGATGCCGAAGCAGGAGCAAATCACGACCCATTTTTGCATTCAGGGATGGTCAGGCGTCGCAAAGTGGGGCGGCGTCCCCTTGCGCCATATCCTTGAACTGGTGCATCCCACGCCTGACGCGCGTTACGCGGTCTTCTACTCGCTGGCCGACGGCAGCGATGGCGGCCGTTACTATGACGTGCATCGCATATCCAACATGCGCCACGAACTGACCATTCTCGCTTACGAAATGAATGGAGCACCCGTCAGCGTGCTGCATGGTGCTCCTCTCCGGCTGCGTTGTGAAAATGAGCTCGGGTTCAAGATGGTGAAATGGATCGCGGCGATCGAGTTTGTTCACGATTTCGCGGACCTCGGCGCCGGTCAGGGCGGATACAACGAAGACCATGAATTCTACGGTTACCGGATGCCGATATGAGCGCATCCGTTTGACGGCAGCCCCGTCATCGCAAATCAGGCAGCTCCGTATAGAACTCGACCTGCATTCGCATGGGACCGACCGGCTCGACGAGGTGCGGCTCATCCGGCCTCACCAGGCCTGGACGACCACGCTCAAGAATGACCTCCGAAGCCGGGTCAAGCACCCGATAGCGCAACCGGCCGTCGAGCACCCGGATAATGCCCCATACGCCGGGTTTCGTGCGATGTTCTTGCCGGAGTGCCGCAGGCAGCGTGTTCTCATCGAACACCGACGTCTGCTTGTATGGAACCGGCGGGGATATGTTCATGAAGGTTTTGCGACCCGGAACTGACCGGCTCGCTCGACAAGATCAATCATATGGGCGGCCGCATGAACCGTCAGAGGATGCTGGGTGAAGCCCGGCCTCGGCGAGATATAGGCCGCCATTTCAAGCACCAGATCGCGCTGCCGACCGGATGCTTCCGCAAGCAACGCGATCACCAGATTTTCGAGCGCGATCGTGCGAATGCGGAGTTGCACCAGCTCCGCATTGGTCAATTCGGGGACTTGCGGTTGAGCGCCGCCGGACGCTCCGCCGGTTTGCGAACCGGACGGCCCGGCGCCGCCCTCGTCATCCCACCTCGAAAGCGCGTTTTGGCGTTGCAGTGAAGAGGCCTGAACATCGATTGTTTTTTCACGCACGGGCAAATTCCCCCAGGAAAAGCGGTGTGCCGCCACCGACACCTCGCATGTGCCCGATGGCATTGCTTCGAAAAGTGCCGATACGCATTTTCACCCGCTGATCTTGCTCAGCGCCGCACCCTTGTGCATCGCGATGTGATCGGTCTTGTCGCTCTTGATTTCGTATTGCGGTTCATCCTTACTGCACCGACGGGTATGCCCCTTGTAGTCGACGTCCTTCGTGTGGATCCCGATGATCGTGCCGCTGACGTGTCCGGCTTCCGAATTCCAGCTCACATGATCGCCGATCTTGAAGCGTTTTTCCACGACGGTTTCCACGAGGCATATCTTGTTCAGAAACCAACGCCCGCAAATCTCTTGGGTTCCGTTTTGTGGCCCACGGCGCGATCCGCCATTGAACTCATGAATGGCCGCTTGCGTTGCCTCCGCAAGCGCCAACGCAACACCGCTGCGAACCGCGCACCCCTCATTCATCGCCGAGACCAGATATGGCTCACCCGTTCTTCACGATCGGACATTCGACCCGGCCGATCGGCGATTTCGTGGACTTGCTGGATTTCGCGAAGGTCGCGCGCGTCGTCGATGTTCGTGCCATTCCAAGGTCACGGACCAATCCACAGTACAATTTCGACACGCTTCCTGAAACCCTGTCGCGGTTCCAGATCGGGTATGAGCACATTCCGGAATTAGGGGGCTTGCGGGGCAAAAAAACCGATATCGCGCCGGCCGTGAATGCGTTTTGGCAAAATCGGAGTTTTCACAACTACGCGGACTACGCCTTGGGCGAGGCATTCCACCTCGGGATGGCCCGGCTGCGCGTATCGGGCCATGAGCAAAGATGCGCGATCATGTGCGCGGAGGCGGTCTGGTGGCGGTGTCATCGCCGATTCGTCGCCGACTATCTGATAGCCGGGGGCGAGACAGTGTTTCATATTCTCGGGAAGGGCCGTCTGGAGCCGGCGCATATGACCGCCGCCGCCGAGCGGCGCACGGCCGGGCTGCTGACCTATCCCGCAAGGGCCGGCTTCGGCTATCCTCCCGACGACGGATTGGCATGAGAAGTCGAAGCCAGACCGGAACGCGGCGGGTGATCACACTAAATCGAAATATTCCCGACGAGTTGTCCGTTTCCGTCGTCTCCTGAAGCTGATAGTTTGACGGTTCCAGCAAAACGCAAGAGGGACCCGATGTTAGACAAGAGCCCAGCCCGCCCCGCCGTCAATGTGCCGAACGACCTCGCCGCGTTCTGGATGCCGTTCACCGGCAACCGTTCCTTCAAGAAAGCGCCGCGGCTGCTCGCCGGCGCCAAGGACATGCATTACATCACCACCGATGGCCGCAAGATCATCGACGGCGCCGCCGGCATGTGGTGCAGCAATGCCGGACACGGCCGCAAGCAGATCGCAGCGGCAATCGCGCAGCAGGCCGAGGCGCTGGACTACGCACCGCCGTTCCAGTTCGGCATTCCGCAGGCGTTCGAGTTGGCCAGCCGCATCGCTGACCTCGCGCCAAAAGGCCTCGACCATGTATTCTTCTGCAATTCGGGATCGGAGGCCGCCGACACGGCGCTGAAGATCGCGCTGGCCTATCACCAGATCAACGGCCAAGGCAGCCGCACCCGCCTGATCGGCCGCGAGCGCGGCTATCACGGCGTCGGCTTCGGCGGCACCTCCGTCGGCGGCATGGTCAACAACCGCAAGATGTTCGGCAGCCTGCTGACCGGCGTCGATCATATCTCCGCGACCTACGACCGCGAGAAACAGGCCTTCAGCAAGGGCGAGCCGGAATACGGCGCGAACTTCGCCGACGATCTCGAGCGTCTCGTCAACCTGCACGGCGCCAATACCATCGCCGCCGTCATCGTCGAACCGATGGCGGGATCGACCGGCGTGATCCCGGCGCCGAAGAATTATCTCAAGCGGCTGCGCGAGATCACGCAGAAGCACGGCATCCTCTTGATTTTTGACGAGGTCATCACCGGCTTCGGCCGCCTCGGTTACGCCTTCGCCGCCGAACGCTATGGCGTGCTGCCGGACATGCTGACGTTCGCCAAGGGCGTTACCAACGGCGCGGCGCCGATGGGCGGCGTGCTGGTGCGTGACACCGTCCACGATACCTTCATGACCGGACCGGCGAATGCCGTGGAGTTGTTCCACGGCTATACCTATTCGGCGCATCCGCTGGCCTGCGCCGCAGGCCTTGCCACGCTCGACATCTACCGCGACGAAAAACTGTTCGAGCGCGCCAACAAGCTGGAACCGAAATTCGCCGACGCGGTGATGAGCCTGCGCAACGAGCCCAACGTGGTGGATATCCGCACCGTCGGAATCACGGCGGGCATCGACCTTGCGCCCAACAAGAACGGGCCGGGCGACCGCGGTTTCGCGGCACTGAACAGCGCCTTCCATGACAACGATCTGATGATGCGCATCGCCGGCGACACGCTGGCGCTGACCCCGCCGCTGATTGTCAGCGAGGATCAGATCGGCGAGATCATCGAGAAAGTCGCCAAGGTGATCCGCGCCATAGCGTAAGTCTTCCGCTCAACGAACATCTACGGGCCGCAGCGGAACTTTCGCTGCGGCTTTTTCGTTCAGTGCATCAGACCATTCCGGTCGACGACAACGGTCAAGACGCGATGACTGCTCCACAATCGGCTGCGCTGCTCAAAACTGGACTGACGCTCAAAATCAATCAGGTGAAGCTGGCTTTCCGGCGCTATTTGCGCGACCGCGCCACCCATACAAAATCCATTGCTTCTTCTTACGCTCTCGCTTGCGCGCTTTACGTCGCGGCAGGCCTGTTCTTGCTGGCGGCGTGCTTTGTCGGCGTCTTTGCGCTGTTCCGCTGGATCGAACTGACCTATGGGCAGTTCGAGGCATTTGGCGCAATCGGCGGTCTGCTGCTAGTGCTGACGGCATTGTGCGCGTTGTTCGCGGCTCGTGCCTTGCACCGGCAACCGCCTCGGTATCCGGGTCTGGCGCAACGCTTGCAGACCGCCATCAAGAGCAACCCCGTCCAGCCCAGCGAGATGGCCGCGGTACGGGACACGGCGGCTACGATTCTCCTGGCATCGCCCGCGCCTCCTCGTCTCCGGCACGGGCGCGCCTTTCGGCGTTCATCGTCACGCGGAGATTTACGGGCCGGCCTGATCCTGGCCGCTGCATGTTTGGGATGGGCCATGATTCGGCGCCGTGGTTATCGGCAAGACGCGGACGTTTGATGGCTCGGAAACATTCCGATCACGTCGAAAGCATCGTCCTGATCGCGGCTACCGCGTTCCTGGTCATCGCAGCCCAGCGTTATTTCGAGGCGCCGAATCCGAAACAGGACGATTCGGTGGATCTCGGCCCTGATCCGGCCGAGGTGACGCGCGACCCCGGCCAGACCCCGCGCGGCCGGACGTCCTTGAACCCGCTGCAGATTCCCTGGGCCGGATGGAAGGACATCCTGTGGCGTACCTACGCCCGAATTGGCGACGACCGCCTGCTCGCGACCGCCGCCGGTGTCGTGTTTTTCGGTCTGCTCGCGGTGTTTCCCGCGATCACGGCCCTGGTCTCGAGCTACGGGTTATTCACGGACCCCTCAACTATCGGCAAGAACCTGCAGGGACTGGCGCTCATGCTGCCCCAGGGCTCATTTGCCATCGTCCAGGATCAGATCGCGCGGGTTCTCAGCAAGGGTCCCTCCGCACTGAGCGCGACCTTTCTGTTCGGGCTGGCGCTCGCGATCTGGAGCGCGAATGCCGGCGTCAAGGCCGTGATCGACGCCCTGAATGTCGTCTACGAAGAGCGGGAGAAACGAAGCTTTCTCCGGCTGAACCTGATTTCACTGGCATTCACGGTCGGCGGAATCGCTGCGCTCCTGCTGATGGTCGCGGGCGTGGTGGCGCTTCCGCTCGTCATCGACCGCCTTTGGTTCGCTCCAAAACTCCGGGTCCTGGTTGACCTCGCGAGATGGCCGCTGTTGTTCCTCGTTTTAATTACAGCGCTCGCCACCCTTTACCGGTTCGGACCGAGCCGGCGGCCGGCGCAATGGCAATGGCTTGGCGTCGGAACGCTCACAGCATCGATTTTGTGGATTGCCGGCTCATGGCTGCTGTCATGGTATCTGTCGAATTTCGGCAACTACAGCGCCACCTACGGCTCGCTTGGCGCGGCGATAGGGCTGATGATGTGGATGTGGCTGTCATCCATCGTCGTGCTGTGCGGTGCGGAACTCAATTCGGAAATCGAACATCAGACCGCGGAGGATACGACGGTGGGACAGCCACGGCCACGGGGCAGCCGCGGAGCAACGATGGCAGACACCGTGGGCCGCGCAAGCGCCTGAACGAATTGTCGGGAGTAAGGCAAGATTGGACCCTCGAATCAGCAATCGTGCTATTGTTGAGGCCATTATGGAGGCGCTAGAAGGTCAGCCGCCGCTCCGACAACGACTAAAGGCTTAAGGCCGTTGCCCGCACAATGATTCGCATTTCAACGATCTTCGTTGCCGTTTGCATGGTGCTGATCTCAGCATCGCTTGGCCTCGTGCTCTATTTGATGGCCGGAATGCGCGCATCGGAGTCCGGGATGGTGGCGCTGGCCGCCCTGACTTTCCTCATCCTCTACAACGCCGTGTCGATGCGCATGCGCGACCGCAACGAGGTCAGCGGCCAGATCGCCGATCTATCGGGTGGCACCGCCAATCTCGCGCGCCAGGTCGCCGAATTCGGCCGCCGTCTCGCGGCGGTCGAGGGCAAGATCGTTTCCGCAAATTCCACCGGACAGGATCGCATCCAGTCGGTGCTGGGCGAGATCAGCGAACTTGGCGGGCTGGTCAAGCAGCTCGCGACCTCGGTTGCCGCCCATGACGACATGCTGACAGCGTCACCGGCTGCGGTGCTCGCCGCCGAAC
>JBEPUM010000130.1:0-9654 GCA_041691515.1 Pseudomonadota bacterium
TGCCAGCGCAGCGGCTCGGTCTCGACGCGAAAATCGTACAGCCCGCGCTTGAAGGCTTCGAATTGACCGTTGGCCTCGCGATAGAAATCGAGTCGGATTTCGTCGAAATTCCACAGGCCGCGATTGATCGGCAGGTCACGTCCCCAATAGTTGGGATCGCGCGTCAGCGTGACGCTGGCTCCTGGCTTCACCGCTGTCACGCGATAAGCGCCTGACCCCAGCGGCGCCGTCATCGACGTCTCTTCGAAAGTAGCAACATCGACCGCGTGCTTTGCCAAAATTGGCATCAGGCCGAGGATCAGCGGCAGTTCGCGATCCTTGGATCCACCGAAATCGAAACGCACGGTGCGCTCATCAACCGCCTCGGCCTTTGCGACTTTCGAATAATACTGACGGTGAAGCGGGCGGCCCCGGTCACGGAGCAGCTGCCAGGAGAACAGCACATCTTCGGCACGCACTGGCTGGCCGTCGGAGAAGTGGGCGAGCGGGTTGATGTGGAAGGTGACGTAGGTTCTGGCGTCGTCGGTGTCGATGCTGTCGGCCAGCAAGCCATAGAGCGTGAAGGGCTCGTCGTTGCCCCGGGTCATCAGGCTTTCGATCACGAAGCCGCGGATCTGCTGGACGGCAAGCCCTTTAACGATCAGCGGGTTAAGACTATCGAACGCGCCCAGAATGCCCTGCACCAGCCGGCCGCCTTTTGGCGCGTCTGGATTGGTATAGGGCATTTGGCTGAAGCCCTCGGGCATAGCCGGCTTGCCGTGCATTGCGATGCCGTAGCTCGGACTTGCGGAAACGCTCCCGGAACCCGCGGCGAGTAACCCGGCCACGAGCCCCAGACCAGCTACAGTCCAGCTGCGCCACCGCGGCATCGGTCGCAACCCTGGGGTCCGTTTTGATTCGGCTTCGCGCACAACTGAATTTTACCATAGCCGCCGCCATAAGAGCTGGAATGGACACCAAAAGTGGCCGTTGCCATTGATCTTTTCGTCCGCCGCTGTATTGAAGGCGGGCAATTGACCAAGACGATGCGACCTGTCACGTAACCGCCTCATTTGACTAAGAGACAGCCGCCAAATCGCCGGGTGTCGGTGCCTGCGTCGCAGGGTTCGGGTGCTAGCGTTCAGAAAGGGTTTTCCGCAATGAATTTTCGTCTCTTGGCCGCGTCGGCCCTGCCGCGCGGACGGGCTTTTGCCCTGTTCGCCGCAGTGACGCTGACGGCCACTCCGTTTATGTCGGACGCTCTCGCTCAGCAGCCCCCCGCACCTAAGGCCAAGAAGGCAGCCGCACCCAAGGCTGCTCCCAAGGCCGCTGCGCCTGCTCCGACGGCTCAGGCGCCGGCGGCTCCCGCCGCGCCGGGTGCTGCACCGGCCGACCAGCAGGTTCAACTGATCTACGCGCCCTGGACCAAATTCTGCCTGAAGGGTCAGGATGCGAAGGCCAAGCAGGTCTGCTTCACCGGCAAGGACGGACGGATCGAGTCCGGCCAGCCGGTCATTGCAGCCGTCATCATCGAACCCGAAGGCGAGCCGAAGAAGATCCTCCGCGTGACGTTGCCGCTCGGCATGCAGCTTGTTCACGGAACGCGCATCATCATCGACAACAATCCGCCGATGCAGAGCCCCTATGTGATCTGCTTCGCCAACGGCTGCATGTCCGATTACGATTTGACGCCGGAGATGATCGCTAACCTCAAGAAGGGGCAGAACCTGATCGTTCAGGCGATCAATTCCAACGGTGCGCCGCTCACGCTGCCGCTGCCGCTGGCTGAATTCGCCAAAGCCTATGATGGTCCGCCGACCGATCCGAAGGTGTTCGAGGAAACCCAGAAGAAGTTGCAGGAAGAGCTGCAAAAGCGGGCTGCCGAAGCACGTGCGAAGCTCGAGGCCACCCAGCCGAACGCGGGTGCGCCTGCGGCACCAGCACCTGCGGCCAAGCAATAGCTCTGCGCACAGGGCAAAGAAAAAGGCGCTCTTCGGGGCGCCTTTTTTGTTGAAGGAAATTACCGAAGTTGCGGCTTCAGTTCAGCGACGGATTGCGGGGGCGATAGCCGCCCGACTTGTCTTTGACGAAAATTTCCGCCACCTGCGAATGCCGGATCGGCTCGCCGGTGTCATCGGGCAGCAAATTCTGTTCGGATACGTAGGCCACGTATTCGGAATCCGCGTTTTCAGCGAGCAGATGGTAGAACGGCTGATCCTTGTGAGGTCGGACGTCTTCCGGGATCGCAAGCCACCATTCTTCTGTATTGTTGAAGACCGGATCGATATCGAAAATCACGCCCCGGAATGAAAAAATCCGGTGGCGGACGATTTGACCGATCTGAAACTTGGCGGTACGCGCATTTATCATGTCTCGTCGAATAGACCAGGATTGTGGCCGATGCTAGAGGCAAACAGGATGAATCCGCCACCCTAGACCGATGAATGCGACGCCGCATGATGCTCGCGAAACCCGGAAAACGACCCCTCGCAGATGATCGATATTCTCAATCTGGCGCTGCCGTATTTCGGTTTGATCTTCGTTGGATTCGCTTGCGGCAAAGTCAAGGCACTCCCGGAAACGGGGCTCGCCTGGATGAATTTCTTCCTGCTGTACGTTTCGCTGCCGGCATTGCTGTTCGGGATCATGTCGAAGACCCCGTTCGCGGAGCTCAACAATCCGCCATTCCTGATCGCGACCACGGTCGGAACTGCGAGCGCATTTGTAATCGCCATGCTGGTCGGCCGGTTGATGGGGCGATTGTCGCTCCGCGAAGCGACGCTGGCGGGACTGTCCGGCAGCTACGGCAATATCGGATACATGGGGCCAGGATTGGCCCTTGCGGTGCTGGGTGACAAAGCAGCCGCGCCTACGGCGCTGATCTTCTGCTGCGACAGCATTTTTCTGTTTTCGATCGTGCCGCTGCTGATAGCACTGACGGGCGAGCGGCGGTCGCTGCTGCAGACCGTCGGCACCGTCGTAAACCAGATCGTGTCGAACCCGCTCATTATGGCGGCCTGCCTTGGCGCGCTGGTGGCGGCCCTTCACATTCCGTTGCCGGTCGCCCTCAACAACACTTTGCAATTTCTCCAGAACGCAGCAGCGCCGGTGGCGCTATTCGTACTGGGCGTCACCGTTGCGCTGCGGCCGTTCGGCCGGATGCCATGGGAAGTGCCGGGCATCATCGGCGTGAAGTTGCTGGTGCATCCCTTGATCGTGTTCGCGCTGATGTTACTGCTCGGTCCGTTCACGCCGGAGTGGGCCGCGACGGCCGTCTTGATGGCGTCGCTTCCGCCGGCGCTGAATGTCTTCGTCATCGCGCGGCAGTACGATACCTGGGTCGAGCCGGCGTCGGTCGCCGTGCTGATCGGGACGTTTGTTTCCGTCGTTACCCTGACGACCGCAATGTTGCTGCTCAAGACCGGCCAGATCGCATTTCCTTAAGCGTGCGAACCGCGCCACGATGGCGCCAATCCCTCGCGCATGGCAAGGCGTCGCAGTGGCCCGACTGCGCCGATCAGGTGCAAGCCGAGGGCGCGCGCCGTTTGCATCGGCAGCAAATCGCTGAGCAGCGACCGGTTGGCCATATCGATTGCATACGTCCGGCTCAGCACATCGCTGCGCCGCGCCGTTTCAAACCGCCCAAGTACGTGGGATGAGCCGGGGTCTTCACCGGACAACAAGGCGTCACGGACGATGCCTGCGATATCTGCGGCGTCACGTAGGCCCATGTTCAGGCCTTGCGCACCGATCGGCGGCAGCACATGGGCGGCTTCACCGACCAGCACAACGCGATTGTTGGCGAAACGTGCGGGCCGCTCGATCGCGAGTGGAAACAGATGTCGCCCCGGCCCAACACGCATTCGCCCCAGAATCGAATGGGATTGCCGCTCTGCGGTCTCGGAGAGATCGTCGTCGTTCAGCGCCTTCATCCGCTCGGCTTCGTCAGGCGAGGCAACCCACACAACGCTGGAACGATCTCCCGGCAGCGGAACGAACACGCATGGACCATGCGGCGTGTGGAATTCGGTCGAGATATTTTTGTGCGGCCGCGTATGCGTGACGTTAAACGTCAGCGCGGCTTGATTGAGTGCGCGGCGTTTGACACCGATGCCAGCGGCGTCGCGGCAAAGCGATTGCCGGCCGTCAGCGCCGACGGTGAGGCGGGCGGTCAACGTCTTTCCCTGCCGGGTCGTGATAGTGACCGCGGCATCGTCGGGTCTCACACGATCCGCTTCATCATCAATCCGCGTGAGGTTGGAAGCTTCGGCGGCCCGCGCTTCCATGGCCACCATCAACGCACGGTTTTCGATATTGTAACCGAAGGCATCGAGCCCGATCTCGTCAGCTGAAAACCGGACCTCCGGCGCGCGTATGAGACGGCCGGTATCGTCGACCAGCCGCATGACCTGCAACGCCGCGGCGTCGGCCTCGCAGCGGGGCCATACGTCAAGCTGTCGCAGCAAATCGACGGAGCCACCAAGGAGCGCCGTCGTCCGGTTGTCGGCATACGCCACACGGCGAGCCACCAGCGCCGTACGCGCGCCCGCCTGGGTCAGGGCAATCGCCGCCGCAAGCCCGGCAGGGCCGCCGCCGATAACCGCGACGTCGTAGATGGAATCCGGCTCCGCTGTCTCATTCATGAACGGACAATCGGCATTCGCCGCGGCATTTTCAAGTCCGCAGGCGCAACTGGTTTGGCTTAACACCCGCTGATCTTGTTCCGGCCGATCTGCGCGGCGGAACGCCGCAAGGTTCGGTATGCAAATCGGCGCGATTCCTGATAGCAAGGGAGGCAATGAGCCAGTCAACCCGGAAGGATCCAGTACCCGTATCCCGGACGTTGCGCGCCGCCGCGTTCTCCGTTCACATTTTTACCGCGATGGGGGCCGGGATCGCGCTGATCGCGCTGCTCGAAGCCGTGCGCGAGCATTGGGCGGCGATGTTCGCATGGCTTGGTCTCGCACTCGTGATCGACGGTCTGGACGGGCCGATCGCGCGGCTGCTCAACGTTGAAGCGGTGCAACCGGACTGGTCGGGCGAGGTGCTGGATCTGGTGGTCGACTATGTCACCTACGTGTTCGTTCCAGCCTATGCTATTGCCGCAAGCGGTTTGCTGCTGCCGGTCGCCGCGCCGTTGCTGGGGGTCGGTATCGTAATTTCAAGCGCGCTCTATTTCGCCGACCGCCGGATGAAGACGGCGGACAATCATTTTCGCGGCTTTCCAGCGCTCTGGAATGCGGCCGCGTTTTATCTGTTCCTTTTGCACCTGTCGCCGTTGCTGTCGACGCTCGGCATCGCCGCGCTCATCGCGCTGACGTTCGTGCCGGTAAACGTGCTGCACCCGGTGCGGGTGAAGCGGCTGCGCAGTCTCAACCTGTCGCTCATTGTGATCTGGGCTGCGCTGGCGATCCTGACCATCGCAAAGGATTTTAACGTGGGGATGCCGGTCACGGCCGCGCTCTGCGCGATCGCGCTCTACATCGTATGCGGTGATGCCGTGATCCGTAGTCTGAGGCTCGAAAACCGATGATGGAATTGCTCACCAGTCCCGAAGCATGGGCTGCGCTCTTGACGCTGACGGCACTTGAAATCGTGCTGGGCATCGACAACGTCATCTTTTTGTCGGTGATCGTCTCGCGCATTCCGCCGGCGCAGGCAAAGCGTGCGCGCCAGATCGGCCTCGCGCTGGCTCTGATCTTCCGTATTCTCCTCCTGAGTATTTTGGTCTGGCTGATCGGTCTGACCGCGCCAGTGTTTTCGGCGAAAGGTTTTGCGTTCTCGTGGCGCGACATCATTCTGATCGGCGGCGGCCTGTTCCTGATCGCCAAGGCGACCCACGAGATTCATGGCGAAGTCGAAGCGCGCGAGGCCGAGGAAGGTGCAAGCTCGAAATCGAGCGCATTCTTTTGGATCATCGTGCAGATCATCATCATCGATATGGTGTTTTCGCTAGACTCCATCATCACGGCGATCGGCATGGCGCAGGATTTGGAAATCATGATCGCGGCCGTCATCATCGCGTGCTTCATCATGTACGTGTCTTCGGGGCCGGTGGCGCGATTTGTCGCCGAGCATCCGACCACGAAAATGCTCGCGCTGGCGTTTCTGGTGCTGATCGGTGTCGCGCTGGTTGCCGATGGATTCCAGTTCCATATCCCGCGCGGCTATATCTATTTTGCCATCGTGTTTTCGGCAGCGGTTGAACTCTTCAACGTTCTCGCCAAACGCAACCGCAAGAAGGCCCCCATCTGAGCCATTTGAAGCCAGTCCGGCGGCTGTGTTGACAACCAGAGCTCAATGCTTTTCGCTCCTCGAAACAGGTGACGTGGAGAAATACGATGACCAAGGCAGTTCGGGTGCATCAGGTGGGCGGTCCCGAAGCCCTTGTTTATGAAGCGGTGGACGTTCCGGAGCCCGGTCAGGGCGAGGTCCGCATCAAGCAGCATGCGATTGGCCTGAATTTCATCGACGTCTACTATCGCACTGGCCTTTACAAGGCGCCTACGATGCCATTCGTCGCGGGCAATGAGGCGGCAGGTGAGGTCGTCGCTGTCGGACCTGGCGTTACAAACTTTCACCCCGGCGATCGCGTCGCCTACTATCACAACCTCGGCGGCTATGCGACCGAGCGCAACATGCCGGCCGACAAGCTGGTCAAGCTGCCCGACCACATCACCTACGAGCAGGGCGCTGTGCTGATGCTTAAGGGGCTGACGGTCTGGTATCTGCTGCACAAGACCTTCAAGGTCGAGCATGGTCATCGCGTGCTGATCCATGCCGCGGCCGGCGGGATCGGACTACTGGCGTGTCAGTGGGCGAAGGCGATGGGCGCACACGTGATCGGCACCGTCGGATCGAAAGCGAAGGCGGACCTCGCGCTCGCCAATGGCTGCGACCACGTCATTCTCTACAACGACGAGGATTTCGTCGCCCGCGTCAAGCAGATCAGCCGCAACGAATTGTGCGACGTGGTCTACGACGGCGTCGGCAAGACCACGTTTCCGGGATCGCTGTCCTGTCTCCGGCCGCGCGGGCTGTTCGTCAGTTTCGGCAACGCCTCCGGCCCGGTGCCCCCGTTTGCGCTGACCGAACTCAACAACCACGGCTCGCTGTTTGCGACCCGGCCAAAACTCAACGATTACGTAGCCACGCGGAAGGATTTGCTCGAAGGCGCCGATACCGTCTTCTCGGCGGTCATCAATGAAAAACTTCGGGTGCCGATCAATCACGCCTACGCCCTGAAGGATGCGGCCAAGGCCCACATCGATCTGGAGGCGCGCAAGACGACCGGCGCAGCGATCCTCAAGCCGTAAAGGTTATCCGACGCATCGCGCGGCTCCGATCTTGCCGAGAATGCTGTCGAGCATGGCGATCATCTCGGCGATCTCGTCGCGGCTGACATTGAGGGCCGGCATGAAGCGCAGGGTGTCCGGCCGCGGCGCGTTGAGCAGCAGGCCGTCCTGAAGTGCGGTTGCGACGATCGCGGATGCAATGGGACGCTTCAGGTCGAGCGCAAGCAGCAGGCCACGACCCCTGACTTCGCCAAGACCATGCCGGGCCGACACGCGCTGCAATTCGCTTTCAAGAAAGAGTCCGGTCTCGGTCACCGATTTCAGAAAATCGGGTTGGCCGACATGCTCGAGGATGGCCGATCCTGCGGCGCACATCAGCGGATTGCCGTTGAAGGTGCCGCCCTGATCGCCATGCTCGAAGCACGATGCTTTGTTGGTCGCGAGCAGGGCGCCGAGCGGCACGCCGCCGCCGATTCCCTTTCCGAGAGTCATGATGTCGGGCTCGACGTCCGCATTCTCATAATCGAACAGTTTGCCGGTGCGGCCCATGCCGGTCTGGATCTCGTCGAAAACGAGAAGCAGACCGTGTTGTTTGGTGAGCGCCCGCAGCTCACGCAGGAATTCGACCGTCGCGGGCCACACCCCGGCCTCGCCCTGGATCGGCTCCAGCATCACACCGATGGTGTTGCTTCCGATCAGCGCCTCGACCGAGTCGATGTCGTTCAGCTTCGCCTTCAGGAAACCGGGCACCTTCGGTTCGAACAGCGGCTCAAATGCCTTCTTGCCCGAAGCCGACATGGTGGCGAGGGTACGGCCGTGAAAGCCGCCATCGAAGGTGATGATCCCGTAAGCGCCGTTGCGATGCAGGCTGCCGTATTTGCGTGCCAGCTTGATCGCACCTTCATTGGCTTCGGCGCCTGAGTTGGTGAAAAAGACCTGATCGAAACAACTTTGGCCGGTCAGCGCCGTTGCAAGCTTCATGCTCGGCTCGTTGTAGAATGCCGGGCTCGGCGTCAGCAGCTTTGCGGCTTGCGTCGTCAGCGCTTCGACGAGCACGGGCGGCGAGTGCCCGAGGCAATTGACCGCCCAGCCTTGCACGAAGTCGAGATAGCGTTTTCCCGTGTGATCCCACAGCAGGGAGCCTTCGCCCCGAACGAATACGTTGGGTGGCCGCGCCGTAATGTCCATCAGCGCATCGAACGGAAGGGTCGCGATATTCATGTCAGTCTCCAGCGGGTGAGGGGGATTGCAGGCCAAAACGCGAGAAGGCCGCACTTGCGGGTGCGGCCTTCTCGAAAACTCTCGCTGATCTATGTGTTCAGCTTCGTCGTCGGACACGGCGCGACCCATCATCGTCGAACGAGCGACGACGGAGGCTGGCGCGGGAATTGGTCCGGTTCAAAGTCATGGCGCGCGAATACATCCGCTGATGCGGCAATGTCAAGAGCCTAGGATGCGAGGAGGATCAGAATCCGGCAGCGCTGCCGTGCAGATCGTAATCGTCGGAGCGTTCGATCTTGACGCTGACGATCTCACCGACCTTCAGCGGGCGGCGGCTTGAGACATAGACTGCGCCGTCGATCTGCGGCGCGTCGGCCTTGGAGCGGCCCTTGGCAACGCTGGGGCCGACCTCGTCGATGATGACCTGCTGACGGGTGCCGACCTTGCGCTTCAGACGGCGCGCAGAGACTTTTCGCTGCCGCGCCATCAGCGCATTCCAGCGTTCGGTCTTGACGTCCTCGTCGACGGGATTGCCCAGGGCATTCGAGGTCGCGCCGGCGACCGGCTCATACTTGAAGCAGCCGGCTCGATCGATCTCGGCCTCGTCGAGCCAGTCCAGCAGATACTGGAAATCGGATTCGGTTTCGCCGGGGAAGCCGACGATGAAGGTCGAGCGCAGCGTGAGATCAGGGCATTGCTCACGCCATTTTTTGATGCGGGCGAGCGTCTTGTCCTGCGCGGCCGGACGCTTCATCTGCTTCAGAACCTCGGGGCTTGCATGCTGAAAAGGAATGTCGAGATAGGGCAGCACCTTGCCTTCAGTCATCAGGCCGATGATCTCGTCAACGTGGGGGTAGGGATAGACGTATTGCAAACGGACCCATGCACCGAGTTCGCCGAGCTCGCGCGACAAGTCAAAAAATTTCGCCCTGACATCGCGATCCTTCCACGGGCTCGCCGCATATTTGATGTCGACGCCATAGGCCGAGGTGTCCTGCGAGATGACGAGTAATTCCTTCACGCCCGCGGTCACCAGTTTTTCGGCTTCGCGCAGCACGTCGTTGGCCGGGCGCGATACCAGATCGCCGCGCAGCTTTGGAATGATGCAGAAGGTGCAGCGGTTGTTGCAGCCTTCGGAAATCTTCAAATACGCGTAGTG
>JBEPUM010000131.1:0-9526 GCA_041691515.1 Pseudomonadota bacterium
TGCATCTATCACAAGCCAACCAGCCGCTGGTATGCGCAGATCAAGATGAAGATCAGCAAGGGCACGCGCTGGTTCTGCTCGGTCGATGAGGCCGAGGCCGCGGGCTGCCGCGAGACCCGGCGATAGATCGCTCATCCCGCGTGCTATAGTCGCTGCTCCAGATATTTTTTTGAGCACATCGCATTTGGCTGACGTTCATCATCCTCCCGGTCATCCCGCGCCGCTCAGGCATGGCCGCCTGAGGCGCGCTGCGCTGATCACATGCATCGTCCTCGCGGCTTACGTTGCCGTCGCATATCTCGCGCTGCCGGCGCTGTGGACGCATTACGAGCACCAGAAGGACCTCGCCGGTTTGCCGATGGTGACGCGAACGGCGCAGGGCATTCCCGGCGATCCCATCAATGTCGGCTTGATCGGCGGCCAGAAGGATATCGTGTGCGCGATGCATGCCGCGGGATGGCACCCCGCCGATCCGGTCACGCTGAAATCGAGTCTGGAGATCGTCGGCAGCGTGCTGCTGGATCGCCCTTACGTGGCTGCTCCCGTCAGCAATCTCTATTATCAGGGCCGCCGCGAAGACCTGGCGTTCGAAAAGCCTGATGGCAACAGCGCCGACAGGCGTCATCATGTCCGGTTCTGGAAAGTCCTCGAAAAGGGTGCGGAAGGGCGGCCGGTATGGCTCGGCGATGCGGCGTTCGATCGCGGCGTCGGTGTCAGTAAATACACAGGCGCCGTCACTCACCACATCGCTGCCGACATCGATGCCGAACGGCAGTTGCTGGCCGCCGATCTGGAGGCGGCCGGGATGGTCAATGCCAAGTATCAGGTGACCGGCATCGGCCCAACACTGTCAGGCCACAACGGCGGCGGCGACCTCTATTATACTGACGGCGAGGTCTGGATCCTGCGTCTGGTGGTGGCCTGCGCGAAGCAGGTTGGGCCGGTGATCGATATTCCAAGCCCGATGGCCACCGAAATCAAGGACCAGATCTGGCAGCAGATTCGAACCGCATTGGAGAAATTGCCCTCGCGTTGAATATCATGGCATGGCTGCCCCTCACGAACACCGATTGGCCGTGATCCTCCTTGATTTCAAGCTGCACCATGCGACACATAGCGCATCACGGAACAGGACAAACACAATGGTCGTTCGAGCGGGGCGTGAGTTTCTGGCAATCCCTGGCCCCACCACGATGCCCGACGAGGTGTTGCAGGCGATGCATCGCCCCGCCCTCGACATCTACTCGGATACGATGGTGCAGATGACGGATAGTCTGCTGCGCGATCTCGGCCGGCTGTTCGCAACCAAAGGCCGCTCCTACATCTACATTGCCAATGGACACGGCGCCTGGGAAGCCGTGCTCAGCAACGTGCTGTCGCGCGGTGACAAGATTCTGGTGCTCGAGAGTGGCCGCTTCGCCCTGAACTGGGGCCACGCCGCCAGCGCCATGGGCGTCGAGGTCGAGGTCCTCAAGGGCGACACGCGCCGCGCCGTGCGGCCCGCGGAGGTTGAAGCCCGGCTCCGGCAGGACAAGGACGGCCGTATCAAGGCGATCGTCGTAGTGCAGGTCGACACTGCCTCCGGCGTCGTGAACGATGTCGCCGCGATCGGCCGCGCCATCAAGGCTGCGAAACACGACGCGCTGTTCATGGTCGATGCGGTAGCTTCGCTCGGCTGCATGCCGTTCGAGATGGACGCGTGGGGAATCGATGTCGCGATGTCCGGTTCGCAGAAGGGCCTGATGGCGCCCCCCGGTCTCGGCTTCGTCGCCGCCAACGATCGTGCACGCGAAGTCCACAAGACCGCCGGCTTGCGAACCCCCTACTGGGACTGGACCGAACGGGAGGGCAGCGAGCACTACCGGAAATACGCCGGTACCGCGCCGGTGCACTTGCTGTTTGCCTTGCGGCAGGCGTTCAACATGCTGTTCGAAGAAGGACTCGATAACATCTTCCTGCGGCACCGGCTGCTCGCGGAAGCCGTGCGCCGCGCGGTCGCAGTGTGGGCGGAAGGACAGGTCCTCAGCTTCAACATTGAAGAGCCCGCAGAACGCTCGAATACCGTCACGACCGTTCGCATGAGTGAGGGATACGATCCGGCCCGCTTGCAGGCATACTGCAAGGAAAAATGCGGTGTCGTGCTCGGGACCGGTATCGGCGATCTGTCAGGCCGCGCCTTCCGCATTGCGCATATGGGCCACGTCAATGCGCCGATGATTTTGGGCACCCTCGGTGTGATCGATGTCGCGCTCAATGCGCTCGGTATCCCTCACGGCAGCGGCGGCACGACTGCCGCGGTCGACTGGCTCGGTCAGAACGTACCGGCCTGAAACGGGACGCGGACTTATCCAGGACGGCTCCTTCACGCCGGACAGCCATCGCGCAGCGCAGCAACTCCTCGAGACTGCGGCAGCGCTACCGGCTTACCCGCCGGCGCGCACCTCAAGGTTACCGCCGTTCGGCGCATTGACGCGGCTCATGGAATGCAGGCAGAAAAGGTGCTTCGGAATACTGCTCATTCCACCGCTTAAAAAATTCGGCCAAAGCGCCGGGGTTCAGGGAGGACACCAATGATTTCAACCAGAACTAAAATATTCATGACTGCGTTCGCGGCGGCATTTCTGTCGTCGCCGGCCGCTTTTGCGCAGGTATCCGACGACGTCGTCAAGATCGGCGTTCTCACCGATATGAATGGCCCCGCTTCAACTCCCACCGGCAAGGGATCGGTCACTGCCGCCCAGATGGCGGTGGAGGATTTCGGCGGCAAGGTGCTCGGCAAGCCGGTCAGCGTTATCATCGGCGACCACCAGCTCAAGCCGGACATCGGCGCGGGCATCGCGCGGAAGTGGTACGACGTTGAGCAGGTCGACCTCATCGTCGATGTGCCGGTTTCCGCCGTCGGCCTTGCCGTCCAGAACATAGCCAACGAGAAGAAGAAGCTGCTCATCGTCCACTCCACCGGCGCGGCTGATTTCCATGGCAAGTTCTGCTCGCCGTATGCGATCCAGTGGGTGTTCGACACCCATGCGCTCGCCGTCGGCACTGCTCAGGAAGTGGTCAAGCGCGGCGGCGACAGCTGGTTCTTCATCACCGACGATTATGCCTTCGGCCATTCGCTCGAAAAGGACGCATCGGACGTCGTAAAGAAAATGGGCGGCAAGGTGCTTGGTGCCGTGCGGCCTCCCTTTGCAACACCGGACCTGTCATCGTTCGTTCTGCAGGCGCAGGCGTCCAAGGCCAAGATCATCGGCATCGCAGGCGGACCTCCGAACAACGGCAACGAGATCAAGACCGGCGCTGAGTTCGGCGTGTTCAAGGGCGGCCAGCAGATGGCCGCGCTGCTTGCGCTGATCACCGACATCCATTCGCTCGGACTGCCGGCGGCGCAAGGATTGCTGCTCACGACCTCGTTCTACTGGGACATGGACGACAAGACCCGCGAGTGGTCGAAGCGCTATTTCGCCAAGATGAACCAGATGCCGACGATGTGGCAGGCGGGAGTCTATTCGTCCGTGATGCATTATCTCGAGGCGATCAAGGCGACCGGCACCGACGATCCGCTGAAAGTAGCTGCCGAAATGCGCAAACACCCCATTGAGGATTTCTTCTCCCGCAACGGCAAGCTGCGTGATGACAACCTGATGGTGCACGATCTCATGCTGGTGCAGGTGAAGACGCCGGAAGAATCAAAGTATCCGTGGGACTACTACAAGATACTTGCCAAGATCCCCGGCGAGCAAGCCTTCGGTCCCGAGAACCCGGCCTGCAAGCTCGTCAAGCGATAACGACGACCGTGTTTATCAACGGGCGCCGGCTGTATGCAGCCGGCGCCCGTTGCGCATAATCGCCGCTGTGCGCGGACGGTCTATCCGTTCGCATGGATACGCTGGCGAGAAGCGGTTCATACCGGGATGAAAACGGTGAGGCATCGAGCACCGCCCGGAGATATCTTATATCATTGAAATAGCTTTATAATTTCAACCGAAGTCTCGTTGGCCGGTTCTATGATATTATACGCCATGATCGGCCACGATACCCAGCAGCAACAGCGCGCGCTTCTCGACAACATTCCGGACATGGCGTGGTTGAAGGATCGCGATTGCCGCTACCTTGCCGTCAACACAGCCTATCTGGAAATTCTGGGTGTCCCGGAGAAGCGGGTCCTCGGCAAGACGCCGGACGAAATCTGGCCCCCGGAAATCGCCGAAGTCTATCTGCGAACCGACCGCGCGGTCCTGAAAAGCGGACGCCGGCGGCGTTATGAGGAAACGCGGCCGGACCCTGTCGGCAACATCCGCTGGTTTGAAACGATCAAATCGCCCATTCGCGACAATGCAGGACGAATCGTCGGAACGGTTGGAATCTCGCGCGACATTTCCGAGCGGAAGGCCGCCGAAGACGAACTGGTCAGATCGCGCGCGCAATTGCGCGACCTGTCGAATTACCTGCAATCCGTCCGCGAAGAGGAACGCGCCCGCATTTCCCGCGAACTGCACGACGAACTTGGGCAAACGCTGACGGCCATGAAGATGGAACTGGGATGGTTGCGGGAACGCGTTCCCGCGGAGCCCGCTTTGCTGCGAACGCGCCTCGACCGCCTGACGTCGATCGTCGATCAATCGGTCGTCGATTTGCAGCGCATCGCCGCCGACCTTCGGCCGATGATCCTGGACGAACTGGGTCTGGTTTCCGCGATGCAGTGGCTTACGCAGAATTTGACCGAGGGAAGCGCATTGTCCATCGAGCTGTCGTTCGATCGGGAAAATGTGGCTTACGCGAGCGACGTCAGCACCGCCGTTTTCCGGATCGTGCAGGAAGCGCTCACAAATATCGTGCGGCACAGTCGCGCCACCCACGCCAGGGTCGCGGTATTGCACGCCGCGGACGAACTGATGCTCGAGGTCAGCGACAACGGGCGCGGAATGCATCTTGCGGACACGAAGCGGGAACGGCTCGGGCTCGTGGGTATGGGCGAGCGCGCCCATATGCTTGGCGGATCCATGAACATCGAGAGCACGCCAGGACATGGCACGCGTATCTCCGCGCGGCTACCGTTGATCTCCGGCAAATCGGCGAAGGCCGCCGCGCGATGATCCGGATTTTTCTTGCGGACGATCACACGATTTTCCGGCAAGGACTGAAGCAGATCCTTGCCGACGAAGCCGACATCGACATTGTCGGCGAGGCAACAGACGGAGACGAGCTTCTGGCGCAACTCCCGTCGGCTCCATGCGACATCGTGCTGCTGGATCTCACCATGCCCGGCCGCAGCGGAATTTCTCTCCTGCGAGAAATCGCCGCCGCCGAAGACCGGCGCGTGGTCGTGCTGAGCATGCACGAAGAAGATCAATACATCGTCGAAGCCCTGAAGGCCGGCGCCGCCGGCTATGTCACCAAGAACAGCGCCTCGGATCAGTTGCTCCAGGCAATCCGCAAGGTCGTCAAAGGTGAATTGTTCGTCAGCGCCTCGGCATCGCAAAGCTTGATCCGTCAGGTCCGCACGCCCCGCGCGGAGCTGCCGCACACCAGACTAACGCCGCGCGAACGCGAGGTGTTCAATCTCCTGGTACGAGGCAGCAAGATGTCGGATATCGCGCGCAAGCTAGGCCTGAGCATCAAGACAGCCAGTACCCACAAGACAAATCTGCTGAACAAGATGCAAGCCGAGACCACGGCCGACCTGATCCGCTACGCGCTGCGCCATCAGCTGGATTGAAGGCCTTGGGGTAGCCTTGAGGTAGCCTTGGGGTAGCCTAGGAATATTCCTAGATTTCACTAGGACACCGCCGATTACCGCTGCGTTTCCCCGCCAGTAAGCTTTCGGTTGCCGTCGGCTACGGGAGCGAGGATGAGACCTTCACGTGCGATATGCCGGTCCGAGCGGGGCATGGTTGCAACGGCCCATTACCTTGGGTCCGATGCCGCGCTCGACGTCCTGAAACAGGGCGGCAGCGCAGTGGATGCGGCCATCTGCGCCGCCGCGACCCTTGGCGTCGTGATCCCGCACATGATCGGCATCGGCGGAGACGCCTTCTGGCTGATCTACGACGCAAAATCCAGAAAAGTTCATGCGCTGAATGGCAGCGGCCCCTGCGGTCGCAACATCCGGGCCAGCGACTATGCCGCCGCGACCAGCATTCCGCATCGCGGTCCGCGCGCCGCGATCACCGTCCCCGGCGCTGTCGACAGCTGGCGTCTCGCTTACGAAAGATTTGGACGGCTGCCGCTGGCCCGGCTGATGGAGCCCGCCATCAATTATGCCCGCCACGGCAGCCCGGTCAGCAATGATCTTGCCGGATGGATCCACGACGACCGCGAGGCGTTGGGCGCCGATCCGGGGGCGGCGGATGTGTTTCTCGACGGCGGCACGCCTTATGCTCCCGGCGCGCGCCTGATCCAAAGCGCGCTCGCCAACACGCTGGAGCAGATCGGCGCGGAAGGCCCGCATTCGTTCTACGATCATGCCGGCCGCAGCATCGCCGCTTATTTGCAAGAGCGCGGCGGCGCGTTGACGGCCGAAGATTTTACCGATTACCGCGCGCGATGGGTCGATCCCATTTCGACCCGCTATCGCGGATTCGATGCCTACCAGCTACCGCCACCCTCGCAGGGGATGGCGGGCCTGCTGATCCTGAATTTTCTGGAAGGCCTCGACCTCCGGGGCATGGGGCCGGCGTCACCAGACTTCTACAGCGCCCTGATCCAGGCGACAAAATGGGCTTTCGAAAAACGCGATAGCCACCTCTGCGACCCGCTATTCCATGAGATTCCGATGCGGGAGCTTTTGAAGCCGTGCCTCGCTTCGACCGAACGGCCCGCCTGGCTCCATGATCTCTCGCGGACGACATCAAGCCCACCGTCCGGCAGCGACACAACATTCATTTGCGTGGCCGACGGCGAGGGCAATGCCGTCGGTCTAGTGCAGAGCCTGTATTTCGATTTCGGTGCCTGCGTGCTCGATCCGCAGTCCGGAGTTATGCTTCAGAATCGCGGCAGTTTCTTTTCACTCGATCCCGCGCATCACAACTTCCTCGAGCCGGGTAAGCAATCGGCATCGACACTGATGTCCGGAATGCTGTGCAAGGATGGTCATCCCTATCTCGTCTATGGAAGCCAGGGCGGCGAGGTTCAGCCGCAGGCACAGACGTCGCTTGTCACGCGTATCGTCGATTTCGGCCTTGACGTTCAATCGGCGCTGGATGCTCCGCGCCTGCTCTACGGCCGCACCTGGGGCGATGCGTCGAACCAGTTGCTGCTCGAAAGCAGCGCACCTGACGCCGTGTTCGAAGGTTTGCGACGTCGCGGCCATCCGGTCGATCGTGTCGGCTGGCCGCATCCGCGCATGGGAACGGCGCAGGCCATTCGCCTGAAAGGGCCATGGTCCGAATTCTTCGAAGGCGGGGCAGATGTCCGGGGAGAAGGCATCGCACTGGGTTTCTAAAAAACAAGACGGGAGGGAAAACGATGAAGATGGATATGATTATCCGCCGGGCGCGGATCAGCGATGAGCAGCCGCTGATGGACATTGGAATTGCCGGCGGCCGGATTGTGGCCATTGAAGAAACGATCGAGGCGCAGATCGATCAGGAAATCGACGCCGAAGGGCGGGTCGCGCTGCCGGGCTTCGTCGAGCCTCACCTCCATCTCGATAAAGCTTTGCTCCATCGCCGGATGCCCGCCCGCTTCGGAACGCTGGATGAAGCGATCCGCGTCACCGGCATCCTGAAGTCAAAGCAGGAGAAAGAGGACGTTCTCGACCGCTCGCGTCAGGTTCTCGACATGGCCATCAAGAACGGCACGGTCGTCATTCGCGCACATCCCGACGTCGATCCGATCCAGGGGCTGATTGGCGTCGAAACCGCACTTCAGCTCAAGGACGAGTATCGCGATCTTCTCGATCTGCAGATCGTCGCCTTCCCTCAGGAAGGCTGGCTAAAGACCTCAGGCGTGCAGGAATTGATGGAGCAGGCGCTCGAAATGGGCGCCGATGTCGTCGGTGGATGTCCCTATAACGAACTGAGCTGGGACGATACACGCAGCCATATCGACAAGGTTTTCGATCTTGCCCAGAAACGCGATCTCGATGTCGACATGCATGTCGATTTTGCGGACGACACCACCGATCAGCGTTTTGCGACGACGGAGTATATCGCACGCAAGACGATCCAGACCGGCTATCAAGGGCGGGTCGCGCTTGGCCATGTGACCAGCCTCGCCTCGCTGAAACCGGATATTCTGAAGCCGATCATCGATCTGTTGCGCGAGGCGGACATTCACATCGTCACCCTGCCCGCGACGGACACTTATCTCGGCGGCCGCCGAGATGAGATCAATCCGCGACGCGGGCTGACGCCCGTCCGCGCGTTGCATGCCGGCGGGGTGAACGTCGCCTACTCGTCCAACAACGTCCGCAACGCCTTTACGCCCTTCGGCAAGGCGGACCCGCTCCAGATCGGAAACCTTCTCGCGCACCTCATTCAGTTCGGCACCCCCGAGCATCAGGCCGACATTCTCAAGATGAGCACAAGCAATGCCGCCCGTGCCGTCGGCCTCTCCGAGGACTACGGCCTCGCCGTCGGCAAGCAGGCCGACCTCATGATTCTCGACACGCACGTGGTCGCCGATGCGCTGCTCGATCTCCCGGCGCGGTCCTGGGTGCTCAAGCGCGGCCGCATTACCGTCATCACCAAGCACGAAAGCAAGATTTGCCGCGGATGCGGTCACGCTCATCCGTAATCAACGAAGCCGGCGCAAGACCGGCATCATCAAAGTTAGCAACCCGAGGAAATGCCATGAAAAAATTACCCGCTGAAATTGTCGCGTCCCTGCTCGCCGCCACGACCGTCTTCACACCTGCGCATCTGCCGCCATGGGCGATCTTCGTTTCATGGGCCGGCACCTTCGCTGCGGGCGGCCCGAAGCCGGACGTCATGAAGAAGATCTGGATCACGATGCCGATCGGCGCAATCTTCGCCTGCCTCATCGTGCTTTGCTTTGGCGTCGCCGGGCAACATCTGACCGGAAGTGCGTTCGTCGCCGCGCAGTGCGTCATCCTGTTCAGCCTGAATGCCACCATGATGTCGCTTGGGCGCATTCCGGCTCTCAGCTTCGTGCCCGGAATGTTTTTCGGCTTCGCCTCATACTTCGCGACATTGTTCGGCAATTTCGGCCCGGTGCCGGGCGACCCCTATGTCGCGCTCGCCGCGACGATTCTGATGAATGCACTGGGCCCGGTCTACGCATGGCTGACGGCCCGCTTCGGAGCTCACCATCATCATGCTGAACAGCCGTCAGTCACGAGCGCCAATGTGGCGGTGTCGTAAATAACGACGACTGTATTCAAGTCGTCGACGGGCGCTCGCTGTACACAGCGGGTGCCCGTTTTTCTGTCAGCCCAATGTATTGGCTACCGCCAGTGATGAACGCGGCGCGCTAGAACAAGCGCGCCGAAAACCGTCGAATCCATTATGGCGTCATGGCGCACCCGACACGATTCGAACGTGTGACCTTTGCCTTCGGAGGGCAA
>JBEPUM010000132.1:0-9475 GCA_041691515.1 Pseudomonadota bacterium
TCTGCAGCGACAGCCGCCGCTCGATCTCGGCGCCCATCTTTTCCGGCGCGGGAACGAAGGTGTACCAGAGCTTCCAGAGATCGCCATCCTTCACAGCGTCCACGAGCGCATCGCGATGGTCATGCGACAGCGGTTCTAGCCGCGCATGCGGGCCTTCGAGGGTAACGGGTTCCAGCCAGGGCATTGTCGCTCCGATCACTTGTTCAAAAAATTCAGCGGCAGGCCCGGCCGCGGCCAGTCCATCGCGATCAGTTCGCCCTTGCCCGACAGCGTGATGTAGGCGGTCTTCAGGTCAGGCCCGCCAAAGGCGATATTGGTGGTAACACGGTCGCCGGTCGGCACCTGCTCGACCACGGTGCCATCGGGCGCGATGACCGAGATGCAGCCGGAAATCAGCGTGGCAACGCAGACGTTGCCGGACGCTTCCACCGCCAGCGAGTCGAACATCTGGTAGCCGCCGAGGCCGCAGATCGGCTTGCCACGTTCGCCGCGATAAATCACATCGCCCGGCTTCACCTCGCCGCGCGCCGCGAGATTGTAGGCCCACAAGCGCCCTGTCGGCGTCTCCGCGACATAGACGGTCTTTTCGTCCGGTGACAGCCCGATGCCGTTGGCAGGCAGCACGCCGAATACCGCCTCGACGATACCCTTGCCGCCCGGCTGAATGTAATAGACCGCACCGACATCCATGTCGCGCGCGCGCCGCTTGCCGAGATCGGTAAACCACAGTCCGCCATCGCGGTCGAACACCAGATCGTTCGGTCCCTTCAACGCGTGTTCGCCGCATTTATCGACGACGGTCTCGACCTTGCCGCTCGCAAGATCGACGCGCTGGATCGAACCGCCGATATATTCATGCGGCTCCGGCGCGCCCGGCATCACGCCGTGTCCCGTTTTCACCCAGCCGAAACCACCATTGTTGCAGATGTACATCTTGCCGTCGGGACCGAGCGCTGCGCCGTTCGGGCCGCCCGGCATTTTTGCGACGACTTCCTTGCGTCCGTCCGGCCAGACCCGCGTGAGTTGCTGCGCGCGGATTTCAACCAGGATGACCGAACCATCGGGCATCACCACCGGTCCCTCGGGGAATGCGAGATCGGTGGCAAGAACGCGAATGTTGGACATCAAGGTCTCCCGGCTTTTTCGATGGTTTCTGGCATTGTTCTTTTGCGGAGGCGTGCGCGCGGGCCGGTTTCCATCGCCCCGCAGCATGCGGCGATACTCTAGGCAAAGCGATGGAGACTGCCAAGCCAACCGCCCCTGCATTCCGCGCAGCGGAATAGCCAGCGACATCGTGGCTCAAGGGGGATTGCTGGCAACCCCCGCCCGATCGTGCATACTCGCCATGCTTTCATTCCGGCAACTCACAAGCGGCGCCAAGAATCCGCCGAGTGCCGGTCAGCATGTCAGGGAGGACGATAAATGAAAAAGACTATCTTAAGAGAAGCAACTCTCATTGCGCTCGCGGGCATTCTTGCGACGTCAATGGCGACCGCAGCGAACGCGCAGAAGAAATACGACACCGGCGCATCGGATACCGAAATCAAGATCGGCAACATCATGCCGTACAGCGGACCAGCATCCGCCTATGCGACAATCGGCAAGACGGAAGCAGCCTACTTCCGCAAGATCAACGAGCAAGGCGGCATCAACGGCCGCAAGATCAACTTCATTACTTATGACGACGGCTATAGCCCGCCCAAGACGGTCGAGCAGGCGCGCAAACTTGTCGAGAACGATGAAGTGCTGCTGGTGTTCAATCCGCTGGGCACGCCGGGCAATACCGCGATTCATAAGTACATGAATTCAAAAAAAGTCCCGCAGCTTTTCGTCTCCACCGGCGCCGCAAAATGGAACGATCCAACCCACTTCCCGTGGACCATGGGCTGGCAGCCGAGCTATCAGGTCGAAGCGCGCATCTACGCCGCTTACATCCTGAAAAACTATCCCGGCAAGAAAATCGGCGTGCTCTACCAGAACGACGATTTCGGGAAGGACTACGTTATCGGGCTGAAGGAAGGCCTTGGCGATCAGGCGAGCAAGCTGATCGTCGCAGAAGCGCCGTATGAGACCAGTTCGCCGACGGTGGATTCGCAGGTGGTGCAGATCAAGTCGGCCAACCCGGACATCTTCGTCAATATCGCGACGCCGAAATTCGCCGCGCAGGCGATCAAGAAAATCGGCGAACTCAAATGGACTCCGGTCCACTTCCTCACCAACGTGTCGGCATCGGTCGGTGGCGTGATGAAGCCAGCCGGCTATGAGAACGATCAGGGCATCCTGAGCGCGGCCTACATGAAGGATCCCAAGGACAAGCAGTGGGACAACGATGCGGCCATGAAGGAATGGCGCGCGTTCATGACCAAGTACTATCCTGAAGGCGATCAGGAAGACGGCGCGACCGTATTCGGTTACGGCGTCGCCAAGGGACTCGTCCAGGTACTCACTCAGTGCAAGGACGATCTCACCCGCGACAACATCATGAAGCAGGCCGCCAATCTCAACTTCGAGATCGGCATCTATCTGCCGGGGACGCACATCAAGACTAGCCCGACCGACTTCGCGCCGATCGAGCAACTCCAGATGATGCGCTTCAAGGGCGAGAGCTGGGAATTATTCGGACCCATGATGAGCGGCGAGAAGGCTTCTTAAGCTCGATCAATACCGCAGCGGCGCATTCCGTACGAACGGAGTGCGCCGTTTGCTTTTCGTGGAGGTAATCCTATTTGGGACTTTCTTTGGCCGACGATGCAGGTTTGGCAGCCGCGGGGGTCGCCTGTTTTTTCTGCGCCGCCTGAAGCTCGGCCACCGTCTTCTGCAATTCCGCGACCATGCTCTTCAGTGCTTCGATCTGCCGATTGGCGGCATCGATCTTCTGCTGGTTGTCGATGCCGAGCTTCGTGATGGTCTTTTGCAAGAAGTTGACATTGCTCTGAAGGCAACTCGTTCGCCGCTCCATCGTCTTTTCGGCAGTACAGATTTCGATACCGGGAACGTCCTGTGCTCGCGCCGCACCCGAAGGTAACGCGCAGACAGCGACGATCATCAGGGCAGATGGAAGGCTTCGGCCGGTCATCGGTATCCTCGTTTTAGCAATGGTTCGTAACCGCCGCCTGTGCGGCAGCGTGCGGGCTGCGATGACTTATCATACTGACACCTCAATTGCGGTGATGAAATCGGCCGTCGATCTTCAGCAGAGCGGAATTCAGGTGTAGCGCCCTGGAACACGAATGAGTATCGGCGCGTTTCGAACCGGGAGAACCTTGAGATGGCAACGCGCGAACGACGTCTGGCCGAATTCGACGGCCATGGCGAACCGCCTTTGGATCAGTCCGTCGAGGTGCTGTGTGAGGATCACAGCGGCACCTACAAGCTGCCGTTTGCATGCCGATGGATCGATGGCGAATGGCACAACAGCCAGTCCGGCAGTACGGTCGAGGCGACCGTAATCGGCTGGCGGCTGCCGCGCCGATAGGTCCCGGCCCTTAACCCTGCGATGTCCCAATTTGCGACGTGAACGACGCTCCTGTTAAGGTTTGGAACGCGCGCGGAACGAACCGCGCCCGAATCGGCCGAATCAGCCCGTTTCAACTTCAGACGCGCTAGATGTCGGCGCAGTCGCCTAAGGGCGTACCAAATCTCGACCGGCGAAACAGCCAGGCACACGGTTGATGGAACCAGCGTTAACGATTGAGCCTCATCGGTTCATCACGGCCGGTAACGTCGGTGACACCAGCGCTGGCAGCCCCCAATAGAACGGTTTCGTCCGTCTATTCGTGACTTCCTCGCAACATTTCCCGATATTTCAGCACCATCACCCAAACAGGTGACGCGACAAATGGGGCGGCTGGATATCAAAACGGCGGGGCTGAGCTGTATGCGACATCACGTCGGCGGCACCTCAATTACCGCTTCGGCGGACCATGTATTGCCGAGACGACGTTTTCAGCGGGGCATACTTGCGATCAAGGCTGGCGAAAGCTGGCCTTTTTCGTTTTGTAATGTCCCACCCGCTGCACGCCGGCCCGGTTGACATACTAATGGTCCAACCTATTGGGTCCGGATCGGCTTGCCCTTCAAACCATTGTCGTCATAGGCCCGACGCAGCAGGCCATCCGAGGTGGAGTCCGCCATGAATTTCGTCGCGAAATCCAGCGCCAGCGGATGATGAAGCGGCACCGCGACCGCCGTCGTGGTTTTCTTGAAGGTCTCATCGAGCACATGCGTGCCCGGAATCAATTTCGACATCGCCTCAAGCTGATCGCGTGACAGCGCGAACGCGTCGATCTCGCCTTTTTTCAGCAGCTCGAAAATTTCGGCGTAGGTCTGATAGCCCGTCACCTTCGCATTCTTGAGATGCGCGATGGCGCCACGCATGGTGGTGGTATTGTTCACCGCCGCGACTTTCACGCCGGACTGATCGAGCTGCTGGAAATTCGTGACAGACGATCCAGCCTTGACGATGTAGGTCGCGTCCGCGACCTCATACGTCGGCCCGAACGACATTTTGGTCATCCGCTCCGGATCCTGCGGCAGGAACGTGACGTCCCATTTTCCGCTTGAGGCCGCGTCGGTGATCTGTCCGGAGTTCTGGTGCGCGATGTATTCGACGGGCAAGCCGAGCTTTGCCGCCATCGCCTTGCCGAGATCAACGGGAACGCCGGCATAACTGCCGTCGGGCTTCTTCGTCGACCAGAACGCTCCACCCGCCGGACTGATGGCGATCGCCACCCGCAGCTTGCCAGTCGGAGCGATTTCGTCCCTGAGGGGATCCGCGCTCGCGATCGCCGTCGTCATTGAAACTCCCATCGCAACGCACATGAGTAGCAACCCACGATGCAACATGAGCCTTCCTCCCCTGGCCGACTTGCTGTCCAAGCCATAGGGGCGCACTCTCGTGCATTGTGCGCGCCATGGGAACCCGATTCTTGATCGCCCCCGATTATCCAGTCGGAATTCACGGGGCAGACATACCCGGAAACAAGTGGCCTTTTCCGGCGGCCGGCTTGGCAGCTAAGGTGCTCATCAAGAACCTGGGAGGATAACCATGAATTACGCGAGCTGGATCGCGCGGACTATAAGCATCCTCGGTGCGAGCGTTTTGATCTCGCATGGCGCCTTGGCCGCCGATACCGGACAGCTGCCGTGCAAGACGACGCAGGAATGCGACGCCAACGCCGCCAAAGTCGGCGTCCGCGCCTCTGGCGCGGGGCAGGCTCATACCAGCGCCCTCGACGCGGCCGAGGACCAGTTCTACTGGCTCAACAAGATCAACAAGGCCTCGACCGTCATGCTGATGGAAGAGAACATCTTCCCCAAGGACGTCGGTCAATTGATCGCCAAAGGCGTCGACTACACGATTCATCAGGCGCAGCAGCCAGGCGGCAAGCGTCCAAGCGACGTGCTGCAGATCGAGCGGATCATGACCGACCATGTCGGGCAGGAAGCGTCGGTCATTCATGCCGGCCGCAGCCGCCAGGACATGTATGCGACCTATCGCGCCGCAAAGCTGCGCAACCAGACGCTGGATTTCGCAGAAGACCTGCTCGATTTACGCGCCAAACTGCTGGCCAAGGCCGCCGATAATCTCGACACGCTGATGCCGGCTTACACCAACGGCGTGCAGGCCGTGCCGATCACCTACGGCCATTATCTTCTCGCCTATGAAGAGTCGTTCGAGCGCGACCAGCAGCGCGTCAGCGACGCCTATCGCCGCCTGAACCTCAGCCCGATGGGGACCGGCGTGCTGTCCGATTCGATCTGGCCATTGAACCGTGCCCGCCTCGCGGCGTTGCTGGGCTTCGACGGCATCGTCGAGAATTCGCTGGATTCAAGTCAGGTGATCCCCTCCGACAATCAGCTGGAGGCCGCGGCAATCGCCAATTCCAGCGCCATCCGGATCGGCGTCATGATGCAGGATCTTCACACGCAGTACGCGCAGGTGCGGCCGTGGCTGCTACTGCAGGAAGGGTCGACCTACACTTCCAGTGCGATGCCGCAAAAGCGCAATCCCGGCTTGATCATGCAGGCCCGCATGGCCGCGTCCGATGTGGTCGGCCTGTCGGAGGCTGTGACCATTCGTGCGCACAACGTCACATCCGGCATGGTCGACTACAAGTCCGAGAGCGCCGATCTTGGCCTGTTTTCTCACGCCATCAAGATGGTCGATGCCACCAAGCGGGTATTCGATGCGATCGTGGTCAACAAGCCCCGCGCGCTCGAAGAACTGGAGAGCGACTGGACCTCGACGATGAATCTCGCTGAATTGCTGCTTCAAAAGCACCAGATTCCATTTCGCGTCGGACATGGATTTGCGTCGCAGCTGGTCAGCTATGCCCGCCCGCTCGATCTTACGCCAAAAACCATTCCATTCGATGTGGTGACGAGCACGTTTGCCAAAACGCTGGAGAAATTCAAACTGCCGGCGCAGCCCTTCCCGATGAGCGAAGCCGAGTTCAGGGAAGTCATGTCGGCGAAATGGATCGTGGAGCACACCAAGGGTGTCGGCGGACCGCAGCCGGCCGAAACCGAGCGCATGCTTAAAGAAGCTCAGCTGAAGCTCGACGCCGACAAAGCCTGGCTGGCTGAACGGCGCGGCAAACTGAAGGCCGCGGACGAGGCGCTCAACAAGGCCTTCGCCGAACTTCTCCCACCGTCATAGGCGCAGGATCGGGCCGAACAGCTATGCCGCCGTCGGCGCCTTCAGCGGCACGGCGTCCGCGGTCGACTGTTCCTGCGGCAGGATGATCGCAGCAACGATCACCAGCAGACACAGGGCTGCGAACGCATGCAGCATGGTGGTGAAGCCGCCTTGCTGGTACAGCCACGCCACGAGACCGACCGATACGCCAGCCGCCGTAAAGCCCAGGAAGTAGCGCACCGAATAGGCGCGCGAACGCCATTCCTCGCTGGTGTATTTCCCGACCATGGCATCGTTGATCGTAACCTGACCGAACGCGCCCATCACGATGCCGATAGAGACAACGATCAGCGGCAGGTTCGACAGCGTAGCTGCGAAATACAGGAACGGCGCCAGCATGAACGACAGCGGCAACATGACGGTCTTCAGCGAATGGCGATCGATCAGCTTTCCGATGGTGTATTGCGTCATCGCGCCGAATACATAGACACAGGCGGCGATCACGCCGAGCAGCGCCGGACTCCTGGTCAGGTCCGCCAGCCGCTCCGCGAACAGCTTGGGCAGCGCCACCGTGACCGCATTGAACGTGGTCGAAATCGCAATCACGACGATGAGCAGCGACAGAACCACCCGCCACATATCCTGCTTCGCCACCCGCGCTTGCGCCACCGCCTGCTTGAATCCGGAACGATCCTCATGAACCACTGATCGCATGAAGGCCACGCCGATCAACATGGTGACGATACCGGGAACAATGAAGGCCCAACGCCAGCCGAGATATTGTCCGACGACACCGGTCACCAGCGCCGACGACGCTACGCCGAGATTGCCGAAGACGCCGTTGAGACCCATTTCGCGGCCGAGCTTGTTGGCATAGGACACGATCATCGCCGTGCCGACCGGATGATAGATCGAGGCGAACAGCCCGATCGACAGCAGCGCCGCGCCGAGCTGCAACGGCGTTTGCACAAACCCGACCGAGATCATCGACGCGCCGATACCGAAGAAGAAGATCACCATCATGTGCCGCCGGCTCCAGCGGTCGCCAAGCCAGCCCGTGATCAAGGAGCCCGCCCCGAAGGCAACGAAGCCGGGAGTCGCATAGGGCAGCAATTCGGAATAGGTCATGCCAAACGCCGGCCCCATCACGATGACCGCGGCTGCGAAGATCAGCATCGAATAATGGTCGATGAAATGACCTGCGTTGACGAAACCGATGACCCGGGACGGATTGTTCATGAATCAGATCCTGCAATGCTCCGGAATAGGTTATATGTGCTTGTCCTAACGAAGTGCGGCCAATGAATATCGTTGAGAAGCCATTGTCCAACATCCCGGGCCGCCATCTGATTGCCAGCGATGGCGTCAACCTCGTGGCAGTGGCCTACAAAAAAGGCGTCCGGCTCGACACCCATATGCATCGCGAGGCACAGCTCGTCTATGCCGCAAAGGGCACGATGCAGGTGACGACGCCGAAGGGGCGCTGGCTGGTGCCACCGGATCGCGCGGTCTGGGTGCCGGCGCGGCTGGAGCACGCCATCGACGTGCTGGCGGATATCGAGATGCGAACGCTGTATTTCGATCTGGCGTGGCTAACACGTGAAACCCCTCGCATGGCGCTCGATGCCGAGTTCGTCGTTCGGGTGTCAAAGCTCCTGCATCAATCGATTCTGGCGCTGTTCGACGGTCGCGACGACCCGGCACGAACCCAACTGCTGATCCGGCTCGCGATGCTCGAACTGCATCAGGCCGAGGACCCGGCGACTTTCATTCCGCTGCCGCACGAGCCGCGCTGCCGGCGCGCCGCCGACATCGTGCTTTCAGATCCGACACATGTTCATGATATCGAGGATCTCGCGCGGATGGTTGGGACCTCGTCGCGCACGCTGTCGCGGCTGTTTTCCGCCGAGACGCAACTCAGCTTCAAGAGCTGGTGCCAGCGCGCGCGCATCGCGGCCGCGATCGAACAGCTGTCGCTCAATCCGAATGTATCAGTGAAGCAACTCGCGGCCGATCTCGGTTATGCAAGCTTTCCGGCCTTCTCGCATGCCTTTCGGCAAGTCACCGGCCGCACGCCGACGGAGTTCGCGGAGGAGAAGTAACGGCGAGAACAGTTCTCATTTTGGTCGACACGCATCATCGAAGCACTGCGCGCTCCCTCTCCCGCTTGCGGGGGAGGGCTGGGGTGGGGGCGTTGTCAGCGAAGATGCCCCCACCCGAACGCTTCGCGTTCGACCTCCCCCGCAAGCGGGAGAGGTGAAGAGCCTACCTCGGCACCACCGCCGTGGCCTCGATCTCGACCCGCGCGGACTTTTCGACCAGCCGCACCACCTGCACCAGCGCCATCGCCGGATAATGCGCGCCGAAAATCTCGCGATAGATCCGGCCGAGTTCCCTAAGGTTTGCCAGATACTCGTCCATATCGACGACGTACCAGGTCAGCCGCACCAGATGTTTTGGCCGCGCGCCACCCTCGGCAAGAATCGCAGCGATGTTGCTCAACGCCTGCCGCACCTGCGCGATAAAACCTTCCGCAAGATGCTCGCTCGCGTCCCAGCCGATCACGCCGCCGGTGACAACGAGGCGGCCTTCCGCCGCCATGCCGTTGGCATAGCCTTTTGGCGTCGGCCAGCCGCTGGGTTGCAAGACCTGCGGGCCAGCTTCAGATGAATCCGAAACCACGCTCAACGCGGACGTCCCGGTGGGCGTTTTGGATGAACTCACGTCAAACTCTCCTCTAGCGCTTTCAATGAGCCGCCGTCTGCGCAGAGGCCGTGTTAGCCTGCGCCATCTGCCTCAGGGTGTAACGCTTCAGCTTGCCGGTTTCAGTCTTCG
>JBEPUM010000133.1:0-9374 GCA_041691515.1 Pseudomonadota bacterium
CGTACATCTCATTGATATTGCGGCCATCGACACGTGCGCCGTAACGCACGCCGTCGTAGCGCGCGAGATTGGACGACGCCTCGGCCGGCGCCACGATGTAGTAAGCAGGCAGCGCATACTTTGTATGCGGGAGCGACACCTCGACCAGTTCGGCGCCTGCCGCCTTCAGCCAGTCCGCGCCCTGGGTCCACAGTTTTTCGATTTCCGCCGGCATGCCGTCGAGACGATATTCTTTGGGTATGCCGATCTTCATGCCCTTGACGGATTTGCCAATCGCCTTCTCGTAGTCCGGCACCGGACGATCGACCGACGTGGTGTCCTTCGGGTCGTGACCGGCCATCGAGCGCATCAGGATCGCGGTATCGCGTACGGTGCGCGCGATCGGGCCAGCCTGATCGAGCGAGGAGGCAAACGCGACGATGCCCCAGCGCGAGCAGCGACCGTAGGTTGGCTTGATACCCACGGTACCGGTGAAGGCGGCGGGCTGACGGATCGAGCCGCCGGTATCGGTCGCGGTCGCACCAAGACATAGCCCTGCCGCCACCGCCGACGCAGAGCCACCCGACGAACCGCCGGGGACCAGCTTTGCGTCAGATCCCTGCCGCCGCCACGGATTCACGACCGGGCCAAAGCACGAGGTCTCATTCGACGAGCCCATTGCAAACTCGTCGTTGTTGAGCTTGCCGAGCATGACTGCGCCATCGCGCCAGAGTTGCGAAGTCACCGTCGATTCATAGGGCGGCTTGAAATCACCGAGAATACGCGAGCACGCCGTCGTTCGCGTGCCATCCGTCGCGAACAGGTCCTTGATCCCCAGCGGAATGCCGTTCAGCGGTCCGCCCTCGCCTTTTGCCTGTCTCGCATCGGCCTCGCACGCCATCGCCCGCGCCTTGTCCGGCGTCTCCAGCACATAGGCATTGAGCGCCCGCGCCTGCTCCATCGCCGCGAGATGCGCGTTGGTCAGTTCGAGCGATGTGAAGGATTTTTTCGCAAGGCCATCACGGGCCTCGGCGAGCGTGAGCGAAGTCAGGTCCGTCATTTATTTACCGGGCTGCAGAAAAATGGCGACAGCGTCTTGTCGTTTTTGGGATCGTTGGCGCGCGCCTTGTCGGCTTCCTGGAGCTGGTCGAGCACCGCATCCATCGCCTTGTCGGGATCGGCGGTCTTGCCCTGGCGCTCCATGGCGTCGAGGTAGGTCATGTAGGCCTGATAGGCCTTTTCATCGTCACAGAGCAGACACATGAGATTCAAACCCGTTATTCGACAACCTTCGGCACCAGAAAGAAATGATCCTCGGTGACGGGCGCATTCGCGACGACCTTGTCGGCGATCCCACCGTCAGTGACGACGTCCGCCCGCTGCTTCATCTGCATCGGCGTCACCGATGTCATCGGCTCGACGCCATCGACGTTGACTTCCTGCAATTGCTCCACGAACGCCAGAATCGCGTTCAGTTCGTTCTGAAGCGCTGGAACTTCGGCATCATCAACCGCGATCCGCGCGAGATGCGCGATACGGCGGACGGTTGCGGCATCGACAGACATGGTTATGGCCTTTTCGGCGAAAAATGCACTCGCCGTATAGCAGACCCGGCTTTTGCATCGCAACCGCTCGTCATTGCGAGGAGCGCAAGGGCGACACCCAGCGTCGCCCGGAAGCGACGAAGCAATCCAGTCTTTGACCCCTGGATTGTTTCGCTACGCTCGCAATGACGACTACAGCGCACTCAACCGCTTCAATGCATCGCCAGCCAGCACCCGGGTCAGTTCCGCCGCCGGCATCTCGCGGCCAAGCCGCACCGCCTGACCAGCCCAGAGGTTCGTGAAGTCGACCTTGCCCTGTTTTTCGGCAGCCGCCTTGAGCGGCGCAAACGCGGTCGCCGCATGCGGAAATGCCGGTGCATCCGGCGAGACCGGACCGACTTCGCGCATCACCCGGTTGGCAATGCCGCGCGCGGGACGTCCAGTCATGACATTGGTAATGACGGTCGCCTCGTCACCGGCCCCGGCCAGGGCCGCGCGACCTAGTACTGACACTTTGGATTCCAGACAGCGTAGATAGGCGGTGCCGATCTGCACCCCCGCCGCGCCCAGCGCAAACGCCGCAGCAATGCCGCGGCCATCGGCGATTCCGCCCGCCGCGATGACGGGCACACGCACCGCATCCGCCACCTGCGGAATCAGCGCGAAGGTGCCCGGCTGCGCGGCGATGTTGTCGGTCAGGAACATGCTTCGATGACCGCCCGCCTCAGTTCCTTGCGCGATGATGGCATCGGCGCCGTTTTCCTCGAGCCACACGGCCTCGCGCACAATGGTGGCGCAGCCGACGATGATAGCGCCGGTTGCCTTGACGCGCTTGAGCAGCGCCGGTTCCGGCAGCCCGAAATGAAAACTGACGACTTCCGGTTTCAGTTCCTCGACCACGTCACACATCGCCGCATCGAAGGGCGCGCGGTTGGCGGCGTTGATCGGTGCCGTCGGGTCGAGGTCGAACTCTTTATAATAGCCGCCAAGTCGCGTCCGCCATCCGGCCTCTCGCTTTGGATCGGCCTCCACCGCTTTGTGACAGAAAAAGTTCATATTGATCGGCGCGGTGACCCGTTGTCGGACGAGTTTGACCTGTTCACGCGCCTTCTCCGCCGACAGCATGGCGCACGGCAGCGACCCCAAAGCACCGCCTTCAGCCGCTCCGATGACGAGATCGGCATCCATGATGCCGGCCATCGGCGCTTGCACGATGGGAAATTCGATTTTGAAGAGGTCGAGAAGTCTGCGGTCGGGCCACATGATGATACTCGTTCAATGAGAGTTGTCTGGCGCGGGCGTCGTTGGCCTGAGCCACAAGGTTCCGTCTAGCACAGCGCAACGCAGGCGAGCCATGCTTTCAATTGCGCCTCGAGGCGCGTCAAATGGTCTGGATATTGGGCATCGGTACCTCCCGCAAACTTCAATCAAAGTCACCCGAAGAACGCGCACTCAGGACCAGCGTGAGACTGCTCGCCACCAGCACAATCGCTGCAAACAAGCTCGGACGCGCTAATCCATCACTGTGAAAAAGAATGACCGTAAGCGGTCCGACGATCTGCCCTAGCGCAAATGCGGCGGTATAAACGGCGATCAAACGTGGCGCCTGCGCACCGCCCAGACGCCGTGCTTCCTGAATTCCGGCCATGGTGATGACCATGAACGTGCCGCCCACGCATAGAGCTGCGAACATCAGCATGTAGAGATTAACCGCAAACACCGGCGCGATCACGCCAATGGCCAGCACCAACTGTCCATAAGCCCAGAGACGCCGTGGCGAAAGCATTGGCAGGCAGCGTGCGGCGAGCGCCGTGGAAACAGCAGCGGCGGCCCCGAACACCGGCCAGACCCAACCGAACACCGCAGGGTTTGTGATGGCCTCACGTGCCAGTGCGGGCAGAAAGGTCGCGGGAATAATGTAGCCGTAACCGAATGCGCCATAGCATAGCCCGCCGAGCCATGCCTGGCGGGACAGCCGCGCCCTTCCCGGTCGCATTACGGAAACAACTTGCGGGCCGTCATTTGCGAGTTGATGCCACAGGGTAAGCGTGAAGAATGCGGCAATCACACCAAGGACGACCCACGTCGTCCGCGATCCCACGACCACAATCCCCGCCATGAGACTTATCAAACCGGCAAAGCAGATGCCTACGCCGACACCGGAAAACACCCGTCCCGACCACGCCGGCTTTTGCAGGCGAGCGAGGATCGGCATCACCCAGGCCGAAACGCCGACCAGCACAAACGCGCTTGCCGCACCGGCGAGAAAACGCAGGACGAACCACAGCAGAAAGCCGTCCGTCAGCCCCATGCCCAGCGTAACCACAGCAATCGAAAGTAGGCCCCATTGGATGGCGCGGGCCGGCGCGGGCGGCGCAAAAATGCAAAGGATCGCGCCGACCAGATAACCCGCGTAGTTCGCGGTCGCGAGCCAACTCCCCTGCACCAGACTCAAGCCAGCATCCTGCTGCATCAGCGGCAGCAACGGCGTGAAGGCAAAGCGGCCGATTCCCATCGCCACCGCCAGACTAATCAGCCCGGTCCATGCAGCGGTCATGGCCGCGGGTGGTGCGGACAGAGCCGTGGGCGACACAGTGGAGGACATGGCGGGCGCAATCTGGAACGGATCGCAAGCGAACCGACGTTTCGGTCCGAAGGAACTTGAATCCAGTCGCAGGAAGCGTACGCTGATTTTTCATTCTCTAAAAATGAATAATAGAGAACAAGTTATTCTCACCTAAATAACATCTCTGATCGCTGCGAAGGGACCTATGATGAACTTTGTCGATTTGCAGATATTCAAGACCGTCGTAGAGGAAGGCGGCGTCACCAAAGCCGCGCGCAAGCTGCACCGCGTGCCTTCCAACATCACAACGCGCATCAAGCAGCTCGAGAGCGCGGTCGGCACTCCGCTTTTTCATCGTAACCGCCAGCGTCTGCATCTATCACCCAGCGGGGAATTGCTGCTGGGCTATGCCGCGCAACTGATCAACCTCTCCGAGGAGGCGCGCCACGCCGTCTCCGGCACGGCACCTCGCGGTCTACTCAAGTTGGGGGCGCTGGAGAGCACGGCCGCCAGTCGCCTCCCTTCAGTGCTCGCAGAGTTTCACCGGCGTTACCCTGACGTACGGCTGGAACTGTCCACCGGCACTAACGATGCACTGGTCACGGCCGTCATTGAGCGGCGACTCGATGCCGCCTTTATCGCCGAACCTCCTTCAGCGCGCGGTCTCGGCTTCCTGCCCGTCTTCCATGAGCGCCTCACGGTGATTTCTAGCCTCGATCACGCGCCGATCAACAGCTCTCGCGACGCCCAAGGCGAAAGTCTGATCGCTTTTCCCATCGGCTGCGCCTACCGCCGCGTGCTCCAGCGATGGCTGAAGCGCGAAAGTCTGGCCACCCTGCGGGTGCTGGAACTGAGTTCGTATCACGCAATCGTCGCCTGCGTCGCAGCCGGCGCCGGCATAGCCCTGATGCCGGAGGCTGTGCTCGACGCCATGCGACAAGCACGCGTGCGCCGTAACGCCGTCCCTCGGGCCCAAAGCGACATCGTCACTCCCCTGATTTGGCGCGAAGGCGAAATATCGTCGCCAGTTCTGGCCTTGCGCAATCTCACGGCCTCGGCGGCCAAAGCTTCTCGGCGACGGGGCAATCCTTCGCGGACCCCGGTGGCTAGATAAGACTCATCCCTCCGCCGACGCTTTGCCACGCTCGTCTGCCGCGTGTTATGCGATGCCATGCCCGCTCTCATTTTACCATTGATCGAAGCTGCTGCGCACTGGCCCGAGCGCGGGGCCCTGGTCGGTCTCGATCTCGGCACCAAGACCATCGGCGTGGCGGTCTCCAATCCGGACCGGCGGCTTGCCACTGGCATCGAGACGGTCAAGCGCACGGCCTTCACGTCGGACGCGGCGCGGCTGCTCGCCATCGCCGGCGAACGCAACGTCACAGGGTTCATCCTCGGACTGCCGATCAACATGGACGGCAGCGAGGGACCGCGGGCGCAATCCACCCGCGCCTTCGCCCGCAATTTCGCAAAACTCACCGATCTCGCCATCGGGTTGTGGGACGAGCGGCTGTCCACGGTTGCCGTCGAGCGCGAACTGATCGGAATGGATATGAGCCGTGCAAAGCGCGCCAAGGTGATCGACGAGCACGCCGCGATCTTCATCCTGCAGGGCGCGCTCGACCGGCTTGCCGTGCTGAACCGCGCTCCGGGGGCCAGCTGACCATGCTGACGGTGTTTGCCGCCCTGGTGCCGGTGTTCCTGCTGATCGTGCTCGGTTTCGGCTTGCGCCGGACCATGCTGACGCAGGATGCGGCGTGGACCGGACTGGAACAGCTCGTCTACTTTGTGCTGTTTCCGGCGCTCCTCATCGACTCACTGGCGCGAGCTGACCTCGCCTCGGTGCCGATCGCCGGCGTCGGCGGCGCGCTGATGTTGTCGGTGCTGATAATGTCGGCGCTATGCCTGCTGCTGCGGCCGCTGCTGATGAACCGTTTCGGTATGAGCGGCCCCGCCTTCACTTCCATATTTCAGGGCGCCAACCGCTGGCAGACCTTTGTGGCGCTATCTGTCGCCGACGCCTTGTGGGGCAATCGAGGCATCACGCTGGCCTCGGTAGCCATGGTGGCAATGATCCCGCTGCTCAACACGTTCTGCGTCGCCGTGCTGGCGCGCTACGCCTCGCCGCAGCGGCTGTCGTGGCCAGCCGTGTTTCTGGCCATCGCGCGCAATCCGCTGATCATCGCCTGCGTCGTCGGCCTCGCCATCAACATCACGCACGCGCCCTACCCCGGACCGGCGCATGCGTTCATGGATTCGCTGGGCCGCTGCTCGCTGGCAACAGGACTGCTGGTGGTTGGCGCCGGACTGCAGTTCGAAGGCCTGCGGCGATCCGGCAGCGCGGCGTTGCTCACGGTCATTCTCAAACTCGCGGTGATGCCGGTCATCGCGATCACGCTCGGTATGTATTTTGGCTTGACCGGTACCAGTCTCGCCGTTGTCGCCTGTTGCTCGTCGGTGCCCTGCGCCTCGAACAGCTACATTCTGGCGCGGCAGATGGGTGGCGACGCACCACTGATGGCGCAAATCGTCACGCTGCAGACGATCATCGCGATCTTCACCATGCCGGTATTCATTTCATCGGTGCAATGACGGGCCGTCACGTGTTGTTGGCTAGCCAGAGCGTTTGCAGCGTCGCCGCAAGATTATTGAGGCCGTGCAGGATCACGGTCAGCCAGATCGAGTTGCTGCGATAGCGCAGGTAGCCGAACAGTAGCCCGATGCAAAAGATTTCTCCGAAGAAAAACCAGTCATACTGCAGGTGCATCGCGGTCCATACCAGCGAGGACAGCACGATGGCGCCGGCCGGCCGCAGAAATGACTCCGACCACCCGCGGTAGAGGAAGCCACGGGTCAAAAATTCCTCGGTGATCGGGGCCACTACACAGAAAGCAACGATCAAAAGCCACAGCGCGCCGGCGGCTCGCGCTGACTTCAGCACGTCCACCATGAACCCGGCCGAGCTCTCGCGTCCCATCGCATAGGATATCCCCTCCCATCCCATGACGAGCACGACCAGGCCAACGATCCCGAACAGCAGATTCCACCACGAGGTCCAGCGCAGCGCGAGATAGTCAGCGAACGGCACACGCGACAGGCGGATTGCAATCCACAGCGCGAGCAAAGCCGCCGGCAATCCCATGATGACGGACAACGAGATCGTCAAGCCGCCGCCGACAAGCGCCTTGGCTTCCTCGAAACTGAACGGCGCGCGATCGGTGACCAGAAAATATACGATGACCGAGAGCTGCCCGGCGAACATCGCGGCGAATACCGCAAGGCCCCAGAGGCTGGTACCGATAAATTTCCAGACTTGCGGCGGACGTTGCGCGAGAGGAAACGGCGGCGACGCGGAAGGGTCACTTTCAAATGTGCTCATGGCGGCACTGTGGTTGGCATTTCTTACCAAATCGTGCGGCTCACGGCAGCGCCCGCTCCAGCAGATCGCGGCTCTGTTCGGCGGATAGTTCAGCCGTCCCGTACATGCGCCCGTGCGTACCGCCGAACCGCGTCGCCGTGAATAGCGCAGCTTGCTCCGGCGCGGTGCGGTTGAGCGCCGCCGCCGCAGCGAGTTGTGCCAGTGTCTCCACGGCCTGACGCGCGACGCGCTCACCATCGGGACGGCGGAAGGTCTTGGCAAGGAACGCGATGGCTTCCTCCGCGCCGGGCAAGCCCTTGGTGTCTGCCATCAACTCTTCAAACACCGCCATTGCAGCGTCCGCCTCGCGGCCGAGGGCCCGCAGTACATCGAGGCACATCACATTGCCCGACCCTTCCCAGATCGCATTGACCGGGGCCTCGCGGTAATGCCGCGCCAGAACTCCCTCCTCGACGTAGCCGTTGCCACCGAGACACTCCATCGCCTCGTAAAGGAAGCCAGGCGCGCTCTTGCAGGTCCAGTACTTCACGGCCGGAGTCAGCAGCCGCATCCACGCCGCTGCTTTCGGGTCGGCTGGCGCATCGTCGAAAGCACGGCAGAGCCGCATCACCAGCGCCACCGATGCCTCGGCATGCAGGGCCATGTCCGACAGCACCGCCTGCATCAGCGGCTGATCGGCGAGATGTTTCTGGAACACGCTGCGGTGCCGCGCATGATGCAGCGCGTGCGCAAGTCCCGAGCGCATCAGGCCCACGGACGCGATCGCGCAATCCTGCCGCGTCAACTGCACCATCTGAATGATGGTGCGGATGCCCTTGCCCTCCTCGCCGACACGTTCGGCATAAGCGCCGGTGAATTCGACTTCGGATGAGGCATTCGAGCGATTGCCAAGCTTGTCCTTCAAGCGCTGGAAATGAAGCGCGTTGACCACCCCGTCGGGTTTGAAACGCGGCATGAAGAAACAGGTCAAGCCGCCCTCGGCCTGCGCCAACACCAGGAATGCATCGCACATCGGCGCTGACATGAACCACTTGTGCCCGGTAATGCTGTAGGTGTTTCCGTCACGCTCGGCGCGGGTCTGGTTGGCGCGCACATCGGTGCCGCCCTGCTTCTCGGTCATGCCCATGCCGAGCGTCATACCGCGCTTGGTCCACCAGGGCGCAAATGACGGATCGTAGGCGCGGGTCGCGATGACAGGCATCGCCTTCGCCAGCACGCCTGGCTCGGTGGCGAGCGCCGCGACCGATGCGCGTGTCATGGTGATCGGACAGAGATGTCCGGTTTCAACCTGCGCCGCCATGTAGAATTTTGCCGCACGGATGACCTCCGACGCTGCGCCCGCCGGCTTGCCATCGGTAGTCCATGTGGAATTGTGAATGCCGGCATGGGCGCTGTGCGCCATTAACTCGTGATAGGCCGGGTGGAATTCGACTTCGTCGCGCCTGTTGCCGCGTGCATCGAACAGCCGCAGCTTTGGCGGGTTCTCGTTGGCGATCCTCCCGCGCGCGGCCATGGCCGCCGATCCCCAGTGGCGGCCGAAGTCTGTAAGTTCCTTGGCCGCCGCGGCGCCACCATTCGCGACAACCGCATCCATCAGCGGGCGATCCACCGTAAACAGATCGACGTCCTCGAACGGCGGGGACTGGTTCGACACCTCGTGAGTGATGAAAGCGGCTTGCGTCATTGAAGCACCCCTGCGGCCGATGAGAGGGAGTGTACGCCGGAACGGTCACGATATCACGCCAACCCAACGGCCCTCAGGATCGAGGCCGCGCACGCCTTCAAGACTACGTCACAAGCAATATCTGCGGCCCGACATCATGCCGGTCATGACGGCGGAAATGTGCATCGCTCAATCAAGGCCGATTTGAGTCCTTTGCGTTTACCGTGCCCGGACATCAGCAGG
>JBEPUM010000134.1:0-9293 GCA_041691515.1 Pseudomonadota bacterium
AGACCTTCACCAACGTCGAATACGATTTCGCCACGCTGGAGCATCGCCTGCGCGAGCTCGCGTTCCTGAACTCCGGCGTCAACATCGTGCTCTCGGACATGCGTCACGCAGTCGAGAAGCGAGAGCAGATGATGTACGAGGGCGGCGTCATCGAGTTCGTGAAATATCTCGACCGCAACAAGAAGGCGATGGTGCCGGATCCGATCATGATCCGCGCCGACATGAACGGCATCAACGTCGAAGCCGCGCTGTGGTGGAATGACAGTTACCACGAGAACGTTCTGTGCTTCACCAATAACATTCCGCAGCGCGACGGCGGCACCCATCTGGCCGGCTTCCGCGGCGCGCTGACGCGACAAGTCAATGGCTACGCCGATGCCATCGCCAAGAAGGAAAAGATCGCACTGACCGGCGACGATTGCCGCGAAGGCCTCACCGCCGTTCTCTCGGTGAAGGTGCCCGACCCGAAATTCTCGTCGCAGACCAAGGACAAGCTGGTGTCCTCGGAAGTGCGTCCGGTGGTCGAGAACGTGCTCAACGAGGCGCTGGCCGCCTGGTTTGAGGAACACCCCGCCGAAGCCAAGACAATCGTCATGAAGGTTGTGGAGGCCGCCGCCGCCCGCGAGGCCGCGCGAAAGGCGCGCGAGTTGACGCGCCGCAAGGGCGCGCTCGACATCGCCTCGCTGCCCGGCAAGCTCGCCGATTGTCAGGAGCGCGACCCCGCCAAGTCCGAACTGTTCATCGTCGAGGGTGACTCGGCCGGCGGCAGCGCCAAGCAGGGCCGCAACCGCGAATTCCAGGCCGTCCTGCCGCTCCGTGGCAAGATCTTGAACGTCGAGCGCGCGCGCTTCGACAAGATGCTGTCATCCGAGCAGATCGGCACGCTCATTACGGCGCTCGGCACCGGCATCGGCCGCGACGATTTCGACCTGTCCAAACTGCGCTATCACAAGATCATCGTGATGACCGACGCCGACGTCGACGGTGCGCATATTCGTACGCTGCTGTTGACGTTCTTCTTCCGGCAGATGCCGCAGATGATCGAGGCCGGACATCTCTATATCGCGCAGCCTCCGCTCTACAAAGTGACCCGCGGCAAGTCCGAACAATATCTGAAGGACGAGCGCGCGCTGGAAGACTATCTGATCGAGACCGGGCTCGACGATTGCGTCTTCAAGCTTGCGACCGGCGAGGACCGCAGCGGCCGCGATTTGCAGGCGCTGGTGGAGGATGCCCGCGTCATCCGCAACGTGCTGCACAATCTGCATAGCCGCTATAACCGCAAGGTGATCGAGCAAGCCGCGATCGCCGGCGTGCTCAACCCGAAGGTCACGAGCGATCTTGCCACCGCGAACGCCGCCGCCGATTACATCGCCAGGCGGATGGATGCGCTGGCCGACGAGGTCGAGCGCGGCTGGGTAGGACGGTTCACGGAAGGCGAGGGTTTCTCCTTCGAGCGCACCGTGCGCGGCGTCAAGGACGTCGCGATGATCGACGACGCGCTGCTCGGCTCGGCCGATGCGCGCAAGCTCGACGAATACGCAGCGAAGCTGCAGGAGGCCTATCCGCGGCCCGGCCTGCTGCGCCGCAAGGATACCGAAACCGCGATCCACGGCCCTGTCAGCCTGTTCGAGGCGGTGACCGACGCCGGCCGCAAGGGCGTGGCGCTGCAACGCTACAAAGGACTCGGCGAAATGAATCCCGGTCAACTCTGGGAGACCACGCTCGACACCAACGAGCGCTCGCTGTTGCAGGTGAAGATCAAGGAAGTCGACGAGGCTGACGACATCTTCACCAAGCTGATGGGCGACGTGGTCGAACCGCGCCGCGAATTCATTCAGGACAATTCGCTCAGCGCGAACGTGGATGTGTAAGGCGGCAGCGCCCTTCCGCGCATTCGTTTTGGCACTTCTGTCCTCGTTCTAATCTTCGTTGCATAACGCCGGTCATCGTTTTGGCCGCGTTATGCTATGATGGGATGATGACCTCCCTCGACAAGATCGTTCCCGCGCCATCCGTGATCGCGCCTGCCGGGCGGCCGCTCGTAACCGAGTTGACCGAAACGCTCAAGCTTGCGGTCCCGATCGCACTGACGCAACTTGGCCAGATCGCGATGATGACCACCGACCTCGCGCTGATCGGCCGGCTCGGCGGTGACGCCGTCGCCGCCGCCGCGCTGGCGCACACCGTATTCTTCGTCAGTTTCACCACAGGCATGGGGCTGGTGTCCGCCGTCGCGCCACTGGCGGCGCAGGCTTACGGCGCACGCGATCCGCGCATGGTCCGGCGAGCGCTGCGCGTCGGCCTGTGGGCGGCGCTGCTGGCCGCGCCGCCGCTGATGCTGCCGCCGCTGTTCGGCGAGCAAATATTGCTGTCGCTGGGCCAGGCGCCGGAGTCCGCCGCGCTCGCGCAGCGCTATCTGTTTGGACTGACCTGGTGTCTCATTCCCGGGCTGTGGTTTCTGGCGATCCGCGGCTTCATGGGCGCGGTGAACCGCCCGGAGCCCGGACTGTGGATCACGCTGGCGGCGATTCCCGCCAACGCCGCGCTCGCCTATACGCTGATCCATGGCGAATTTGGATTGCCGCGGCTCGATCTGCTCGGCGCCGGGCTTGCGACGTCGCTCATCAACGCCGGCATGTTCGCAGCGGCATTATGGTTCACCGTCGCGCGCCGTCCGTTTCGCAAATATCATGTGCTCGGTGGCATGGCGCGCATCGACTGGCAGCTGATGCGGCGGCTGGGTGCCATCGGCGCGCCGATCTCGCTCGCGTTCCTGCTGGAGTACGGCCTGTTCGGCGCTGCCGGATTGCTGATGGGACTGATCAGCACGATGGCGCTGACGGCGCATCAGATCGCGCTGCAGATCGCCGCGATCCTGTTCATGGTGCCTTTCGGTGTCGGCATGGCCGCCACGGTGCGGGTCGGCCACGCCGCGGGACGCGGCGACGCCGGCGCCGTGCGGCGCGCCGGTTACATCGCCATATTGATCGGCATCGTGTTCATGTCCGCGATGACGCTGGCCGTGATCTGCGGCCGTTTCACGATCGCAACGATCTTCCTCGGCGAGACGTCCGATGCGACGACACAACTGACAGCCACGCTGCTGCTGATCGGATCGACATTCTTCATTGCCGACGGAATCCAGACCGTCGCAGCCGGTGCGTTGCGCGGACTGAACGACACGCGCATGCCGTTGCTGTTCGCCACACTCAGTTATTGGCTGATCGGATTTACCTGCGCGGGCCTGCTGGGTTTCAAGACGCCGCTTGGCGCGGCCGGTGTCTGGGTCGGCTTGTCCTGTGGAACCGCGGTCTATGCGATCCTGCTCGTATTCAGATTTCGTAATCTCTCGCGTCGCCTGCAAGTGACCGGACTGGCCGGGGCGTACTGACACGCATCGGAACTTCCGCGCGCGCCGGGGGTTGGGTTATGTGACCATCAACACCATCAGTCCTGACGACGAGACAAAGGCAGCTTTGGCGCGCGCTTTTGACGCTGCGTGGGACCGTTTCGTTGAATTGGAAGGCGCGGATGCAGCAACCGACGACAATCGCAAGCGACTTGCCGCGCGGATTGTCGCAGTGGCGAAATCCGGCGTAACCGATGAACAGGTGCAAAGCGAGACGGGGCTGATTTATCTTCGCGTTCTCGCAGAAGCCGCGCGCCTCGGCGCGCATAAAAGCAACGTGAAGGCATTGGGACCGGACACACCATTCGATCAAGGCGGCCACTCCTTCACGCCAGAAACTGTCGCGGCGATGACGACCGCGCTCAATCGCTGCCTCGATGAATTGCCGCTCCGCATTCCGTCCGACGCCATGAAGACGCTGTCGGCCAGCATTCTGGATGCGGCGTCCCGGGGCGAGCATGATCCCGACCGCTTGCATCTTCACGCGCTTGAAGCGTTGAAGGCGCGATAGCTATTTCATCCAGCCAAGTCTTGTTCATCCAGCCAAGTCTTGCAGCTCTGAGATTTCCCGCCGCCGCATGCATTCTGGCTGCTAAGCGATTTCCGCGGGATCTTCGGCATTTCTGGCTGTGGGTTCAGACCTATCGGCCCATTCAGACACGCAACGCTCGAGGTCTTTCAAATTCTGCCGCATCTGCTCAAGCGAGAAGCCGAGCGCAAAGAACCGCTCGGTCATGTCGCCTGGCAACCCACGCGTCAGCCCCTCGCCGCGCATCGCGGCGATCTCCGCAGCATACGCTTCGAGCGCTGTTTGTACGGGCAAGATCGCCGGCGCGCCGGCCCCGAGCCGCAACGCCTCGGCCGATGTCTTCAGATAGCTGCTCATGGCGTCGCTGAGTTTTGCGAGCGGCTGCACGAGCCGCGATTGAACATCGATCGGCAGCGGCGTCACGGTCGCCCGCCCGATCATCACGACGTCGTGCCGGAGCCGCAGCACCGTACGCAATAGCGGTCCTGTATCCGGTCCGTGAGACAGCCTCGCCGATCGCTCGCGTTCGGCCTCCACACCGATCGCGTTCAGCCCGGTGATGGCCTGACCTATTCCGTCTTGAAGCGCATGGAGGGTATCGTTATCACGTCCACGCGTCAGCCCCGCGAGCAATTCGTGCAGTGCGTCGGCAAGGAGATCCAGCACGCGCGCGGCGTTGACGCGAATCTGGCTGAAGGCACGCGAGGGCAGCACCAGAAACGACACCAGCAGTCCCGTGACGGCTCCGACTGCGACCTCCAGAATGCGGTCGATAGCGGATTCGAGTGGCGACATCTGACCCATCGTCGGCAGCAGCAGCACGATGATCGCGGTCACGGTCGCGACGTTCAGGCTCGGATTGATCGCCGCCACAAACGCCAGCGGCGCCACCGCCAGCACCAGCACGGCGAGCAGGCCCCCTTCCCCGTGATGCGGCACCAGTATCGCAATCGCGCCACCGTAGATCGCCCCACCGATGGTACCGATGAGATAATCGCGAGTTGCCTTCAGCGAGCGGCCGACGCTCATTTGCGTTACGATGATCGCCGTCAGCACGGCCCACAGCGGCAGCCGCAAGTGCAGCGCGATCGCCACCACCAGCGCGGCGAAGGCAGCCGCAGTGACCCGGATACCCAGGCCCATCTCGACTTTTCGCGACCAAAGCCGCGTCGCCGTGCGTTTCAGGAATGAGATCATGCGCCGCAGGGTTGGGTTATCGAGGCATTCTGATGTTAAAGCCGGTCACGCATCATTCCGCAACAGCAAGACGCACCGGGCGGAACGCTTGTACTCCCGATTTGGGCCGCCTACGCTGACGAAACAAGAACGAGGAGCCGTCATGGCCAACGAAACCGCAACGCTCGCAGCCTATGTCGCTGACCTTACATTCGACGATATCCCGCCGGAGGTTCTCGAGCGTGCCAAGGTGCTGACGCTGGATTTCCTCGGCAGCGCCGTGCGCGCGCGGCGCGATGCGGAGTCCACGCCGTCGCTGCTGAAAATGCTGGAGGCGCTGGCGCTCGATGGCACCGGCAAGTCCACCGTGTTCGGCGATAGCAAGACATGGACCCCGGCAGTAGCGGCGCTGCTCAATGGCGCGCTCGGCCATTCGCTCGATTTCGACGACACCCATGCCGACTCCTCACTGCATCCGAGCGCGCCTGTCGTACCGGCGGCCTTTGCCGTCGGCGAACTGGTCGGCGCGTCGGGCAAGGACGTGCTCACGGCGATCGTCGCGGGCTATGAGGTGTGTTGCCGGCTCGGCAATGCGCTCGACCCGACTTCGCACTACGCGCGCGGATTTCATCCCACCGCGACCGCGGGCACGTTTGGCGCCGCGGCGGCGGCCGGAAAGCTGTTCGGGCTTTCGAAGGATCAGATTATCGCGGCGTTCGGCGTCTCGGGAAGCCAGGCGGCAGGTTCGCTGCAATTCCTCGTCAACGGCGCCTGGAACAAACGCTATCAGGTCGGCGCTGCCGCCATGAACGGCGTGATCGCCGCGACGCTGGCACGCGATGGCTTTATCGGTTCGGCCGAATCGATCGAGGGCAAGCACGGGCTTCTTGTCGGCTACAGCGACGATGCGCATCCCGAAAAAGCCGTGGCCGGATTAGGCAAGGTGTACGAGACCATGAAGATCGGCGTGAAGCCGTATCCGAGCTGCCGCTACACCCACGCTGCCCTCGATGCCATCATCGCGATGCGCCGCGAGCACAATCTGACGCCGGACCAGATCAAACGCGTCGAGATCGGCTTGCATCGCAACGGCATCACGCTGACCGGCGACGCCGCCACCAAACGTCATCCGACATCGATCGTGGGCGGACAGTTCTCGATGTTTTTTACCGGCGCAGTCGCGCTCGATCAGGGCCGCTTCGGCTGGGACGATTACGAGCGGCTCGGCGACACGGCGATCGATACGCTGGCGGACCGTTTCGACGTGGTGCAGGACGACCGTCTCGAAATCGGCCGCACCCATCCGTTTGGCGCCCGCGTCAGCATCACGACCGATGACGGCGTGCACGAGCGGCTGTTTGCCGATCCCTCCGGTGAACCGGCGTCATTCCCCAACGCGCAGGCGATGCAGCAGAAGTTCCTGACGCTGGCGCGACCGGTTCTGAACAAGCGAGCCGATCAACTGGCTGACGCCATCCTGTCGCTGGAAAAATTCGATCGGATCGCAACTGCGACGGAACTCGGGCGCCAATAGCCAAGCGGCGTGTTCCTTGCGGTCACATTCCCGTGGCGACCTGTACCGGATTCGGGCAGATAAACCATATTCCTGACATGTATGAACCAAATCCGTGTTCCCGGAACCAATACACACGGGTCGCGTTTGCCTGGCGTGAAGGGGCGTTGGTGTCGTGATGCCGGTATTTCGTTATTTTCTGGTAATGGGTTGCTGCCTGCTCGGCTTGATCGTCGGAGCCGGCTGGATGTGGCCCAACGCAACACCGGAAAGCGCGCAAACGCCCGTCGCCTCCGCGAAAATCGGGTCGGCGTCGGCGAGTCTCGGTCCGGCAAATCTAAATTCAGCAAATCTAAATTCAGAGAGCCTCGGTTCCCTCGCTGACTGGCGGCGGTCCGAAGATCGTCTCGATCGCAGGAAGCACGATCAGGCCATTGTTTATCCGGATGTCGCGACCCTTGCTCCCACCGCCGATCGTCTGCAATGGGAACGCCAGCTGCGCTATCTGCCTGAGAATCACCTCTACGAAGCGCGGGCGGAAATGCCCAAGGAAATGTCGAAGACGGTCGAAGCCCCGAAGATCGCGGAGAAAAAGACCCCGGTTCACAGGCACGTTGCACGGATGCAGACCAACGCCAGGATCGCTGCGAATGTCGACCGGCAATCGCGGCCGAACACCGCTCGCAACAACAGCTGGGACCCGTTCGGCCTGTTCGACTGAGCAAGGCCTCACTGAAAATCACACCTGAAAATTCACACCAAAGCCTATCAAAGCAGCCACCGGAACGCGCGGCGCAGCTCGTCCGCTCCATTGTGCTCGTACCAGCGGCCATGCGCCAGAATGACCCGCTCGGGATTCCAGCCAAGCATGGTTTCGACCGCCGCCTTCAACCGCCCCTTGTTGCTGTAGGACATGCGCATGTCGCGCGGCATCGCCCCGTCCGGGTCCTGCGCGCCGCCTAGCCGCGTCAGCCAGCGCATGAGAAATGAATTCAGTTTTTGCGGCTCGAAGTTTTCGATCAAGTCGGTCAGCACCAGTGTCCGGCTGGCGTGATGGAAGAAGACGACTTCCGTCATATAATTTCCCTCGACCGGCAGCGTGGCAACATCCCCATCCCAGGGATAACCTTGGTCGCGGTCCAGCGCGCGACACTCAAAATCGATGCGGTTGCCTGCCTGCTCACGGATGCGCGGGGCGAGATAGACTTCGGCGCCGGGAAAGGCCGCATGCCAGTCCGGTATCCACCAGTAGTGGATTCGATTCGGCCCCACGATCCAGCGCAGGCGGCCGACGTTTTCGACTTCGGCTTTCAATCCGGATGACAGCGATGTCGGCGAATGGATCAGCAGATCACCCCCAATGCGGATGACCGTCATGCGGGTCGGAAACGGCATCTTCAGTAACGGCGGACCAAACCGGATCACTGGCCCGTCGACGAACCACACATTGTCCGCCACGCACTTGAGCGTGTCGAGCGGCGGATAGGTGGCGAGTGAATCCGATTCCATGATGCGACCGCTCATGTGGCGCGACCATCAGGCCAACGCCTCCGCACATCGAACCGTTCCCTGCGCCTGTCGCGCAGCGATATTGGGCTTCGATGATCGAGATCAGCCTTCGATGATAATGAAGTCGGCCTCTGCATATTTCTGGCGGATCACTTTCGCCGCCTGATATTCGGGGCTTTGATAGCACGCCTTCGCGGTGGCGAGGTCTTTGAATTCGACCACCACGTTGCGATCACGCGAGGTGCCTTCCATCGAATCAAACGGGCCGCCGCGCACGATGAAGTTGGCGCCAAATTTCTCAAACGCCGGCTTCGCCGCCGCGAGATATTCGGGATAGCGCTCCTGATTTTGGACCGACACGCGCACGACCCAGTAGCCCTTTGGCATGTTCAATTCTCCTGATGAAGCAGCCTTGTATCAAAACGCCAGCCCAAAAGCGCTCCGACTTTATGATGCGGTCCAGCGGCTTCGCGTCGTCACCCAGAGGTCCGCGACGTGGCCGAACAGATCGATCTCGCGTTGTTTTTCCGCGCCGAGGCGTTTTGCTACACCCTGCGACGCGACGTTCTCGCGATCGATGCAGTGGACGATCTCGTCGATGGCGAAATTATCAAACGCCCATCCGATCGCCGCACGCGCGGCCTCGGAAGCGTAGCCTTTGCCCTGCGCTTCCTTCGCAATGCCCCAGCCAATTTCGAAGCCCGGCCATCCCGGCGGCATCCACGGCCCGACCCGGCCGATGAATCGGCCCGTCGCCTTTTCCTCGACCGCGAACATGCCAAACCCGTGCAACGCCCAGTGACCGGTCATGACCGCGGCATGGCGCCAGCCCATCATCTCATCGACCACGGGCTTGCCGTCGACGGTGATGAACCGCGCAACGCCGGGATCGGCCAGCATTTCGCTGTAAGGCTTGATATCGGCCGACATCCACTGCCGCAGTTTCAGACGCGGCGTCTCGATCATCGGACCTTGTATATGGGCGAGAGCCGCCCCCGGCTTGGCCGCTGCGATCATGATACCTCCTGCTTGAAATGCCCGCATACTGTACAACTGTTTCGTGAAGCCGGAACCGGGTTTGCATCAGGTGAACGCTGTTGTCAGCGCACCATGCGCGCGGGATAATGCACGCGAAGATCAACAGCGTTTCGAGG
>JBEPUM010000135.1:0-9268 GCA_041691515.1 Pseudomonadota bacterium
GGCACGCTGACGGAGACGCTGGCCGCCGTCGAGATGGCCTACAAGGCCGGCTATACCGCGGTCATGTCGCATCGCTCCGGCGAGACAGAGGATTCCACCATTGCCGATCTCGCGGTTGCCACCAATTGCGGGCAGATCAAGACGGGATCGCTGGCGCGCGCGGACCGTACCTCGAAGTACAACCAGTTGTTGCGGATCGAGCAGCAGCTCGGCGGCCAAGCGAAATATGCGGGCAGGGCGGCGCTGAAGGCGCTGTCGTAGACGCGACAACCACAACCAGGGCAGGGAGATTTGCGATGAGTGCCGATCACACGACAGGACTTCAACTTCGCTCCCTGCTCAAGAAGAGCGGTGAACTCGAGGTATCGCTGGCGCAGGTCGCCGTTCCCGAGCCGGAAGCCGATGAGGTCGTGGTGCGTGTCGAGGCATCGCCGATCAACCCGTCGGACCTTGGCCTTCTTCTCGGACCTGCCGATCTCAAAACGGCAAAAGTGTCGGGTACATCTACGCAACCCGTGCTGACTGCCAAGGTGCCTGATGTCGCAATGAAGGCGATGGCGGCGCGGCTCGATGAATCCATGCCGGTCGGTAACGAAGGCGCGGGCACGGTCGTAAAGGCGGGATCGTCCGAGGCGGCAAAGGCGCTGCTCGGCAAGACCGTCGCGATGATCGGCGGCGCGATGTACGCGCAGTATCGCACCATGAAAGTCCGCGACTGCTTGCCGCTGCCGGCGGGCGCGAGCGCGGCTGACGGCGCGTCGTGTTTCGTCAACCCGCTGACATCGCTTGGCATGGTTGAGACCATGAAGCGGGAAGGGCATAAGGCGCTGGTGCATACGGCTGCGGCCTCCAACCTCGGCCAGATGCTCAACAAGATCTGCATCAAGGATGGCGTCGCGCTGGTCAACATCGTTCGCAACGCGGAGCAGGCAGACATCCTGCGCAAGATCGGCGCGAAAATTGTCGTCGATTCCAAATCATCGACTTTTATGGACGATCTGACCAACGCGCTGGTCGAAACCGGCGCGACGCTGGCGTTCGATGCCATCGGCGGCGGCAAACTTGCAGGTCAGATTCTCACGTGCATGGAAATCGCCGCGAACAAGACCGCGAAGGTCTACAGCCGCTATGGCTCCAGTGTGCACAAGCAGGTTTATGTCTATGGCAGTCTCGATCCCGGACCGATCGAACTCAACCGTGCCTTCGGCATGGCGTGGGGCGTCGGCGGATGGCTGCTGTTTCCGTTCCTGATGAAGATCGGCGCGGCCGATGGTGCGAGATTGCGCCAGCGCGTGGTCGATGAACTCAAGACCACGTTCGCGAGCCACTACACGCGCGTGGTATCCTTGCAGGAAACGCTTCAGCTCGACAACGTCGCTGTTTATGCCAAGCGTGCCACCGGCGAAAAATTCCTGATCAATCCGAACAAGGCTGGGTGACTCCAGACGCAGGACTGCCGGGGTTGCCATTCTGATGTCGGTCAAGAACACTGGCGAGAACAGAAGTCAGGGGAGATGCGCGATGAGTGGACCGCTTGCAGGCATCAGGGTGATCGAGATCGGGCAGGCGGTCGCGGGGCCGATGGCGGGCATGATCCTCGGCGACATGGGCGCCGAGGTCATCAAGATCGAGAAGCACGACGGCGGCGATGATGCGCGGGCCTGGGGCCCGCCGTTCATCGATGGCGATTCCATGCTGTTCCATTCGATGAACCGCAACAAGAAGTCGGTCACGCTCGATATCAAGAATCCGTCCGACGTTGCCAAACTGAAAACGCTGGTGGCCGACGCCGATATTTTGATTCAGAATTTGCGCTCCGGCGTGGTCGCCGAATGCGGCATCGGCCCTGACGTGATGTGCGCGGTCAATCCGCGGCTGATCTACTGTTCGGTGTGGGCGTTTGGTCCCAAGGGGCCGTTGCGCGAAGCGCCGGGCTTCGATCCGCTGTTGCAGGCCTATAGCGGCGTGATGTCGCTGACCGGGCGTCCCGACGATCCGCCGACGTTCTGCGCGCCTGCGATCAACGATCGGGCTACCGCGCAATGGTGCGTGATCGGCGCGCTCGGCGCGTTGCAGGCGCGGCACCAAACCGGCAAGGGCTGCGTGATCGATACCGCGTTGTTCGACAGCGCGGTGGCTTGGGTGGAGGGACCGCTCAATGGCTACCTGCACACGGGAAAACCGCCGCAGCGCCACGGCGGCGCAAGTTTTACGCTGGTGCCGTATCAGGTGTTCGAGACCGCTGACCGGCCAATCTGCATCGCGGCCGGCAACGACCGGCTGTTTGCGAAATGCGCGCGCGTGCTCGGTCATCCCGAATGGATCACCGATCCGCGCTTTGTGCTGGTGCGCGACCGCGCCGCCAATCGGCACCCGTTGATCGATCTGATGAAGCCCGTGCTCAAGACCCGTACGCGCGCGGAATGGATGGCCGGACTCGAAGACGTCGGTGTGCCTTGCAGCCCGGTGAACGATGTGCCGGAATTGTCGAAGACCGAACAGCTTCAGGCGGCGGATCTGCTGCGCAATCTGCCGGGCACCGATCTGAATGTGGTGGGCTTGCCGATCGTCTTCGACGGCGAACGGCCGTATCCGCGCAGCGACGCGCCGAAACTTGGACAGCACAACGACGAAGTGGCGTCGCATGGGCGGGCAACCGCGGCGGAATGACCGATAACTTTCCGTGATCGGGCAGGGAGGGAGATAGATGCACTTGCATCTTTCTCGGAGATAGCTAGGTTGCGGGTCGGCCGTTACGTGGCCTTCAACCAGAGGATTTGTTCATGGCATCCCCGCACAGCGTCGCCGTCATCGTCGGCAGTCTTCGGAAAGAGTCGTTTTCCCTAAAGATTGCTAAGGCCCTGACGAAACTCGCGCCATCCTCGCTGCAACTTGACGTCGTCACGCTCGGAGGATTGTCATTTTACAATCAGGATCTTGAAGCCACGCCGCCGGCGGATTGGGTGAGTTTCCGCGAGCGCGTCAAGAAGGCGGACGCGGTTTTGTTCGTCACACCAGAGTACAACCGGTCCGTGCCGGGGGTTTTGAAAAACGCCATCGATGTCGGATCGCGCCCCTATGGACAGAGCGTATTCGACCGCAAGCCCGGCGGCGTCATCAGCAATTCTCCGGGTGCCATCGGCGGCTTCGGCGCCAACCATCACCTGCGCCAGTCGCTGACCTTCCTCAACATCGCTATTCTGCAGCAGCCGGAAGCCTATATTGGCGGCATCGGCGATGCGTTCGACGACAAGGGCGAGCTGGTCAAGGCGCCGTTGCGCGAATTTCTCGACACCTACATCAAGGCCTTCGACGCCTGGGTAGCGCAGCAGAAGAAATAGCAATTCCGATCATTGCGCGCGGTTCGGTTATTAGCGAAACATTAACCGCGCCGCCGCATCGTGAGTCATGGTCTCGCGCTCACGACTCAAATCCGTGCTCACAGGGCTCGCCCTCTATACGATGGCGGCGATGATCGTCGGCTATTTCGGCGTCAATGCCTACACCGGCAAGTACGGTTTGAACGCCCGGCAGGAGCTCGATCAGGAGATCATCGCGCTGACGTCGGAATTGGCGCGGCTCAAGAAGGAGCGTGCAGAGGGCGAGCAGCGGGTCTCGCTGCTGCGCTCAAGCAGTATCGATCCGGATATGCTTGACGAGCGTGTTCGCTATCAGCTCGACTACGCAAATCCGCGCGACCTGGTTCAGGTCATCCACCCGAAATAATCTCGCACGGTTTGCCGCGATCTCGGTTTGTCATTCGCCGGTCGCGAACGAGTGTGCCATGCGATTTAGTCAAATTTCAAAAATCCGGGATTTCAGTCACGAAAGTTTCGCGCCTCGCTGCACTGCAAGAGGCAAGTGCATCACTTTGATCACGCGCTGCTTTCAAGGCGGTCTGAGTTGGGCTAGAGAGGGTAACCCTTTCTCGCAACCGGATTTCAGATGGCCGCACCCAAGAAGAGCGCCGCGCAGGCAGCAGGCAACGGTTCCCGCAGCCCCTCTCCCCCCGAATTCACGCGTGAGCAGGACCTCAATGCTCTGCGCGAAATGTTGCTGATCCGGCGGTTCGAGGAAAAGGCCGGTCAGCTCTACGGAATGGGTGCGATCGGGGGATTCTGTCATCTCTATATCGGCCAGGAAGCGATCGTGGTCGGAATGCAGATGGCGCTCAAGGAAGGCGATCAGGTCATAACCGGGTACCGCGATCATGGTCACATGCTGGCCTGCGGCATGGACGCCAAGGGCGTGATGGCCGAACTGACCGGTCGCCGCGGCGGTTATTCCAAGGGCAAGGGCGGCTCCATGCACATGTTCAGCAAGGAGAAGCACTTTTACGGCGGTCATGGCATCGTCGGCGCGCAGGTGTCGCTCGGGACCGGTCTCGCATTTGCCAACCGCTATCGCGGCAATGACAACGTGAGCCTGGCTTACTTTGGCGACGGCGCGTCCAATCAGGGCCAGGTGTACGAGAGCTTTAACATGGCGGAGCTGTGGAAACTCCCGGTGATCTACATCATCGAGAACAACCGCTATGCCATGGGCACGTCGGTGACGCGGTCATCGGCGCAGACCGATTTCTCCAAGCGCGGCGTCTCCTTCAACATTCCCGGCGAGCAGGTCGACGGCATGGACGTTCGCGCCGTGAAGGCCGCGGGCGACAAGGCGGTGAAATGGTGCCGTGAAGGCAATGGCCCGTTCATTCTGGAGATGCAGACCTATCGCTATCGCGGTCACTCGATGTCTGATCCGGCGAAGTATCGCTCGCGCGAGGAGGTCGATAAGGTCCGTCACGACTCCGACCCGATCGAGCAGGTCCGCAACCGGCTGCTCGACGCCAAGATGAGCGAGCAGGACTTGAAGGCCATCGACGCCGAGGTGCGCAGCATCGTCAATGCCGCGGCGGATTTTGCGCAACACGATCCCGAACCCGATGTAGCCGAACTTTACACCGACATTTATCGCTAAGCGCGCCAGCAGACTCCGGAGCTACCATGCCAATTCAAGTTCTGATGCCCGCGCTTTCGCCGACGATGGAGAAGGGCAACCTCGCCAAGTGGCTGAAAAAGGAAGGCGAGACCATCAAGTCCGGCGACGTCATCGCCGAGATCGAGACCGACAAGGCGACGATGGAAGTCGAGGCCACCGACGAAGGGACCCTCGGCAAGATTTTGATCCCGGAAGGGACCGCCGACGTCGCGGTGAATACGCCGATCGCCACCATTCTTGCAGACGGCGAAAGCGCAGCCGATCTCGGCAAGGCCGAAGCGCCGGAAGCAAAAGCTGCTCCCACTGAGGCCAAATCCGGCGAGGACAAAGAGGCTCACGCCCGTGCCGAAGCTGAAGAAGGAAAGGGCAAGGCACCCGCCGCGCCGCAGACAGTGACGGAAGCCGATCCGGAAGTGCCCGAGGGCACCGAGATGGTGACGATGACTATTCGCGAGGCGCTGCGCGACGCCATGGCCGAGGAAATGCGCCGCGACGGTGACATCTTCCTGATGGGCGAGGAAGTCGCTGAATATCAGGGCGCCTACAAGGTCTCGCAGGGGCTGCTCGAGGAATTCGGCGCGCGCCGCGTGATCGACACCCCGATTACCGAGCACGGGTTTGCCGGCGTCGGCGTCGGTGCGGCGATGGCAGGCTTGAAGCCGATCGTCGAATTCATGACCTTCAACTTCGCCATGCAGGCGATCGACCAGATTATCAACTCCGCTGCCAAGACGCTCTACATGTCCGGCGGCCAGATGGGCTGCTCGATCGTGTTCCGCGGGCCTAACGGCGCGGCCGCGCGCGTCGCCGCCCAGCACAGCCAGGACTATTCGGCGTGGTACTCGCAGATCCCCGGCCTCAAGGTGATCGCGCCGTACTCGGCCGCCGACTACAAGGGTCTTTTGAAGGCTGCGATCCGCGATCCCAATCCGGTGATCTTCCTCGAGAACGAAATTCTCTATGGCCATACCGGTCCGGTACCAAAACTTGCCGATTACGTCATTCCGATCGGCAAGGCGCGCATCGCGCGCGCAGGCCAACACGTCACGCTGATCTCGTGGTCGAACGGCATGTCCTACGCGTTGAAGGCGGCCGATGAACTGGCGAAGGAGGGCATCGAGGCCGAGGTGATCGACTTGCGCACGATCCGTCCGATGGATACCGAAACCATCGTCGCGTCGGTGCAGAAGACCGGCCGCGCGGTAACCGTGGAAGAGGGATGGCAGCAGTCCGGCGTCGGCGCCGAGATCGCGGCACGCATCATGGAGCACGCCTTCGATTATCTCGACGCGCCGGTGACACGCGTGTCCGGCAAGGACGTGCCGATGCCGTATGCGGCCAATCTCGAAAAGCTTGCGCTGCCGTCGGTGGCCGATGTCGTCGAAGCGGCCAAGGCCGTTTGTTATCGGTGAGTTCGATGGGCAATCCGAAGGAGCAACCGTTGCCTCCTGATGTCGCCGGGCGCGACGACGCAACCGAAGTGCTGCGCGCGTTTGTTCTGGATGGCGGATTGTCGATCGCGTTCACACGCGCGTTCGAGGAGCCGGACATGTGGGGGATGCTGCTCGTCGATATCGCGCGACACGCCGCCCGCGCCTACGCGCGCGAGAGCGACTATTCTGAAGACGAGGTGCTGACGCGCATCGTAGATATGTTTGAAGCCGAAATCGCGCGTCCGACCGACACGGGAACCACCGCGCCGCGGTCGCAACAAGGTCACTGACAATGCCAATCAACATTCTGATGCCCGCGCTGTCGCCGACGATGGAAAAGGGCAACCTTGCCAAGTGGCTCAAGAAAGAGGGCGACAAGGTCAAGTCCGGCGACGTCATCGCCGAAATCGAGACCGACAAGGCGACCATGGAAGTCGAGGCGGTGGATGAGGGCACCATCGCGAAGATTTTGGTGCCTGAGGGCACGCAGGACGTACCTGTCAACAACATCATCGCGGTGCTCGCCGGCGACGGCGAGGACGTGAAGGCGGCGGGAGCGGGCGCTGCGAGCGCGCCACCGAAAGCGGAAGCCAAAGCCGAGCCAAAATCTGAAGCGAAAGCGGAGAGCAAGTCGGAAGCGAAGAAGCCGGAGCCCGCGGCGGCACCTGCGCCCGCTTCAAAGGCGACCGCGTCAACGCCACACGCTCGTGGCGACGAAGATCCATTCCCCCGGCAGCAGCAAGCGTCGGGTAGCAACCGCGTCTTTTCCTCGCCGCTCGCCCGGCGGCTGGCGAAGGACGCTGGTATCGAACTGGCGCGCATCAATGGCTCAGGCCCGCACGGCCGCGTGGTCGCGCGCGACGTGGCGGAGGCAAAATCCGGCAAGGGTCTGAAGGCCGCTCCCGGCGCAGCGGCTTCTGTTGGTGGAACGACCGCAGGCGCGGTGCCGGCTATGTCCGATCAGCAAATTCTCGCGCTGTATCAGGAAGGCGGCTACGAAAGCGTGCCGCATGACTCGATGCGCCGGACCATCGCGCAGCGGCTCACCGCCGCTACGAATTCGATGCCGACGTTCTATCTCACGGTCGATTGCGATCTCAGCAAGCTGAACGCGGCGCGCGAAGAGATCAACGCCGCTGCCGGAAAGAACAAGGAGGGCAAGCCGCTCTACAAGCTCTCCGTCAACGACTTTGCCATCAAGGCGATGGCGATCGCGCTGCAAAGGATTCCCGAAGCGAACGTGTCGTGGACCGAGGCTGCGATGCTTCGCCACAAGCATTCCGACATCGGTGTCGCCGTGGCATTGCCGTTTGGGCTGATCACGCCGATCATCCGCCAGGCCGAGATCAAGTCGCTGTCATCGATCTCCAACGAGATGAAGGACCTTGCGGCACGTGCAAAAGCCAAAAAGCTCAAGCCGAACGAATACCAGGGAGGCACGTCGTCGGTCTCGAACCTCGGCATGTACGGCATCAAGGATTTCACCGCGGTGATTAACCCTCCGCAATCCTCGATCCTCGCCGTCGGCACGGGAGAGGATCGTGCGGTCGTGCGGAACGGGCAGATCGTGGTGGCGCCGATGATGAGCGTGACATTGTCCTGCGATCACCGCGCCATCGATGGCGCGCTCGGCGCCGAGCTGATCACGGCGTTCAAGAAGCTGATCGAAAATCCTGTGATGATGGTGGTGTGAGATTCAGGTCCGGTGACTCATGCACGTCACGACGTCATGGCCCTGGATTTCCTTCTTGACCGCTGCCGCGGCGGCGCTCAATCCGGTCGGGTATGACATCATCATCAATGCGTACACGTCCGGCGAACAACTGGCGCACAGTCTCGGACAGTTCTTGATTTATTGCGCGCTTGGAATTCTGACCGCGATGGCATTGATCGAGTTCGGAATCCGGAAATTTTTGATTTCAAGACAGCGCCGGCGGGCGAGCGGAGTTGCAAATGGCTGAAACATCCTTCGACGTCGTCGTCATCGGCTCTGGACCCGGCGGTTACGTCACCGCGATTCGCGCAGCCCAGCTCGGCCTCAAGACCGCGATCGTCGAGAAGCAATACCTCGGCGGCATCTGCAACAACTGGGGCTGCATTCCGACCAAGGCGCTGCTGCGCTCGGCCGAAATCTATCACTACATGCAGCACGCCAAGGACTACGGACTGTCCGCAGACAACGTCTCGTTCGATCCGAAGGCGGTGATTGCGCGCTCGCGCGGCGTGGTGAAGCGCCTCAACGGCGGCGTCGAGTTTTTGATGAAGAAAAACAAGATTTCGATCCTCTGGGGCGAGGCGACGCTGGATGGCGGCGGCAAGTTCACGGTCAAGGCGTCGCAGGCCGAAGCGCCGAAGGGATCGCTCGGGCCGGGCGGCTATCAGGCCAAACACATTATCGTCGCGACCGGCGCGCGGCCGCGCGTGCTGCCGGGGCTCGAGGGCGACAAGAAGCTGGTCTGGACCTACTTCGAGGCGATGAACCCGGACAAGATGCCGAAGTCGCTGCTGGTGGTCGGCTCCGGCGCGATCGGCATCGAATTCGCGTCGTTTTATCGCACCATGGGCGCGGAGGTGACCGTGGTCGAGGTGCTGCCGCAGATTCTGCCTGTCGAGGATGCAGAGATCGCCGCATTTGCGCGAAAACAGTTCGAGAAGCAGGGCATCAAGATTCTCACCGGCGCCAAAGTCACGAAGCTCAACAAGAAGGCGGACAGCGTCACCGCGACTATCGATGACGGCAAGGGCGGCACACAGTCGTTGACCGTCGATCGCGTCATCTCTGCCGTCGGCGTGGTCGGCAACATCGAAGGATTTGGTCTGGAGAAGCTCGGCGTCAAGACCGAGCG
>JBEPUM010000136.1:0-9257 GCA_041691515.1 Pseudomonadota bacterium
AGCCCTCGGACATCCTGACGCGCAAGGCGTTCGAGAACTGCATCGTGATCAATTCGGCGATCGGCGGTTCGACCAACGCGCCCATCCACATCAACGCGCTGGCGCGTCACATCGGGGTCGAACTCGATATCGACGACTGGCAGAAAGTCGGCCACAAGATTCCATTGCTCGTGAACATGCAGCCGGCCGGCTTCTATCTCGGCGAGGAATATCACCGCGCCGGCGGCGTTCCCGCCGTGGTCGGCGAATTGATGCGGCACAAGCGCATCCATGAAGACGCCATGACGGTGAACGGCAAGACCATGGGCGAGAACTGCCGCAATGCCACAAAGCCCGACGGCGACGTAATCTGGAATTACGACAAACCGCTGGTGAAGGACGCCGGTTTCCTGGTGCTGCGCGGCAACTTGTTTGATTCAGCCATCATGAAGACCAGCGTGATCTCGAAGGAATTCCGCGATCGCTATCTGTCCAACGCGAAGGATCCCGAAGCCTTCGAAGGCCGCGCCATCGTATTCGAAGGACCCGAGGACTATCACGACCGGATCGACGATCCTTCGCTCAAGATCGACGAGCATTGCATCCTGTTCGTGCGCGGCACCGGCCCGATCGGCTATCCCGGCGGTGCGGAAGTCGTGAACATGCAGCCGCCGGCAGCGCTGATCAAACGCGGCATCCTGTCCCTGCCCTGCATCGGCGACGGGCGCCAGTCCGGCACGTCGGGATCGCCCTCGATCCTGAATGCGACGCCGGAAGCCGCCGCCGACGGCGGACTCGCAATCCTCAGGACCGACGACATGGTGCGCGTCGATCTCAATAAGGGTGATGCCAACATCCTGATCTCCGGCGACGAGATCAAGAAGCGTCGCGCCGAACTCAAGGCCAAGGGCGGCTTCCCCTATCCTGCGCATCAGACGCCGTGGCAGGAGCTTTATCGCACCACCGTCGGCCAGCACGCCACCGGCGCTTGTCTGGAATTGGCGACGCGCTATCAGGATATCGCCGGTCGCGTCGGCACGGCGCGGCATAATCATTAGTCGCATTGTGGCGAGACCCCGTCATAGCAGATGACGTCATGGCCGGGCTTGTCCCGGCCATCCACGTCTGCTTGTAATCGACAAGAGAAGAAGGACGTGGATGCCCGGCACAAGCCGGGCATGACGACATAACCGTCCGCAATCGATGGGAGAGAATTCATGTCTGACCGCCTGAAAGGCAAACGCGCATTTGTGACCGCAGGTGCGGTCGGCATCGGGCGCGCCTGCGCCATCGCCTTTGCCCGCGAGGGAGCGACTGTCATCGCGACCGACATCGACGAAAAGGGACTGGCGCTGGTTGCGAAGGAAGGCATCGCCGAAGTCGCACGTCTCGATGTCCGCGACAGCAGCGCTGTCGAGGCGATGGCAAAAAAAGTCGGCAAGGTCGATATCCTGCTCAATGCCGCAGGCTTCGTGCATCACGGCACCGTTCTGGAATGTTCGGATGCGGACTGGGACTTCTCGTTCGACCTCAACGTCAAGTCGATGCACCGGACCACCCGCGCCTTCCTGCCCGCGATGCTGAACAGCGGCGGTGGCAGCATCGTCAACATCTCGTCGGCGGCCGGCGTGTTCAAGGCCGCGCCCAACCGCTACGTCTACAGCGCCACCAAGGCCGCCGTGGCGGCGCTGACCCGCGCAGTCGCGGTCGATTTCATCACCCGGGGTATCCGCTGCAACTGCATCTGCCCCGGCACGATCGAAACACCGTCGATGCTCGGCCGTGCCGCTGCCGCCGGCCCGCAGGGACGCGAGATGTTCGTCGCCCGCCAGCCGATGGGCCGGCTCGGCACTGCCGACGAGATCGCCTCGCTCGCGACCTATCTCGCGAGCGATGAGAGTTCATTCACCACCGGCGTCGCGCACATCATCGACGGCGGCTGGACGTTGTGATGCTTCCTTCACCTCGCCCCGTTTACGGGGAGAGGTCGGAGACTGCGCGTAGCAAAGTCTCCGGGTGAGGGGCACTGTAACACGAAGAACCCCTCACCCCGACCCTCTCCCCGCAAGTGCGGGGCGAGGAAGAAGGCTTCCGCTACCGCACCGCCTGTCCTAACCGCAGGCGTTGCATACACACCGAGAAAGGACAAATGAACATGAACAAGATCGATCTCACCGGCCGCTGCGCCGTCGTCACCGGCGGCGCACAGGGCTTTGGCCGCGCCATCACCGAGCGCTTCGTCGCCTCAGGCGCGAGGGTCGCGATCTGGGATCACGACATTGCATTCGCCGAGAGAACCGCGAAGGAAATCGGTGCTGCTGTCACGGCTGTCGCGGTCGACGTTTCCGATCTCGCCGCGGTCGAGAAAGCGCGCGACGCTACCCTGAAGGCGTTCGGCAAGATCGACATTCTCGTCAACAACGCCGGCATCGCCGGAATCAACAAGACCGTGTGGGACACCGACCTCGACGAATGGCGCAAGGTGCTGCGCATCAATCTCGACGGCCCCTTCATCTGCTGCAAAGCGATCGTGCCCGCGATGGTCAAACAGAAGTACGGACGCATCATCAACATCGCCTCCATCGCCGGCAAGGAAGGCAACCCGAACGCCGCACACTATTCGGCGTCGAAAGCAGGTCTGATCGCGCTGACCAAATCGCTCGGCAAGGAACTGGCGGCCCACGACATCGCCGTCAACGCGGTGACACCCGCGGCAGCCAAGACCGCGATCTTCGACCAGATGACTGAGCAGCACATCAACTTCATGCTGTCCAAGATCCCGAAGAACCGCTTTGTGCTGGTGGAAGAACTGGCGGCGATGGTTTCATGGCTGGCCTCGGAGGACTGTTCGTTCTCGACCGGCGCGGTGTTCGATATTTCCGGCGGCCGCGCGACTTACTAATGAATGCAATCCGACGGGCGGGCACGTCGTCTTGGGCTCGCCTGCGCGGATGATCGGCCTGTAACGGAGACGTCATGACCAGAGACGGCGGCTGCCTCTGCGGTGCGGTTCGCTTCACGACTGAGGGCGAACCGATCAACGTCCGCATCTGCCATTGCCGCGGATGTCAGAAAGCGATGGGATCGCCGTTCTACGCGCGGGCGCTGTTCGAGCCGAAGGCCGTCACGATCAGCGGCGACGCCGCGAGCTATCCCTCGTCTGAAGCGCTCGACCGGGTGTTCTGCCCAACGTGCGGCACGCGGCTGTTTTCACGACGCACCAACGGCACGGCCATCGGCATTGCGGTCGCCACGTTCGACGACCGCAACGCGTTCGCACCGACAGAGCACATCTGGGTGTCCGAAAAGATAGCCTGGGTGGAGATAAAAGATGGGCTGCCGCAGCATCAGCGGGGCCCCACCTGACGGCATTGGCCTCCCCCTGTCCCCTGTCATTGTCGCGGGAACCTGATATGGGTCTCGCCTCACATGAACCGAACGAGGCCACCGCTTGGCAGGTATTTCACTCTACACGCTGTCGATCTGGGTGCTGCCGCTTGTCATCGCCATCACCTTTCATGAGGCCGCCCACGGATTTGTCGCCCACCGCCTCGGCGACAATACCGCCTGGCAGCTCGGCCGCGTCAGTTTCAATCCGCTCAAGCATATCGACCCCTTCGGGACGCTGATATTGCCGGCGATCCTGCTGCTGTCTCATTCGCCGTTCCTGTTCGGCTACGCCAAGCCGGTGCCGGTGAATTTTCGCAACCTGAACCATCCCCGGATCGACATGGTCTGGGTTGCGATCGCCGGCCCCGCGACAAACATTCTGCTCGCGGTGTTCGCGGCACTTGCCTTTCACGGACTCGGTCTTGTCCCGGACAATGCAGCGAAGTGGGTCGCCGATAACCTGAAGAACGCGCTGATCATCAACGTCATTCTCGCGGTGTTCAACATGCTGCCGATCCCGCCGCTGGACGGCGGACGGGTCGCGGTCGGCTTGCTGCCAAATTTTCTTGCAGTTCCGCTCTCCCGTCTGGAACCTTACGGTATGCTGATCCTTGTGGGAATTCTCATCCTGCTTCCCCTGCTGGGCAGCCAGCTCGGTCTAAATCTTGACGTTATCTCGGCCATCGTCAGAACTGTTACCGGCTATGTGATTCAGCTCGTGCTACTGGTCACCGGGAATACTTAGACGGATCGTTTCAGACGGCGCTTCGAGGAGGCGTGAGACAGTTGAGCAGGGCACCCGACAAGATGGTTGCGCGACGTGCCGACACCAAGGCGCGCGCCGATTTTGCGACGTGGAAGATGATGGCGAAGCTGAACGGTACGTCCTCCCTGCCCGAGGAAGCCCAGACGTTCCTCGTCAGCTACAAGGCGTTCCTCGAAACGATGACGGAGCCGCAAGCAAACGAAGCCATCATCGACCTCATGTATAAAAGCTATTACTCGGACATGGGCGGCGCCGGAGCGCCGCCGGATATCCAGTCGGTGCCGAAGGACCGGATTACGGAGACCGACAACGTCACCGCATTCCGGCGGCCCGCGCCGCAACGACCGAAGCCTGTGAACTCCGGCGCGGCAGAAAAACCGCGACTCCCCGTCGCGTTGATCTTCATCTGCCTCTCCGTCGTTTACGTCGGCATTCGCTACTACATGCGGTGACAGATAAGACGGGCGATCTATCGCGGTCGCTTCAACGTGCCAGCGGACATCCCTGCCCCCTGCCTTTCATCTGACATACGGCACAGCAGCACATATCGGCGTTCTATTCCGCCCAATAGAACGATTTCGCACAAATTTTCAATTTCTGTGCACGCGCATCCTATCGTCCCCGCTAGGCAGCTTATGGGTCCCCGTGCATGATGTTCCCTGGGCAGCACGCAACAACGGCTGACCTTTCAGGGAGGGGAAAATGAAGAAACTCATCGGAGGACTCGTTCTGTCGACGGGTCTCATTCTTGCCGGAAGCGCGCTTGCGCAGGGCAAGCTCGACAAGGTCGTGCGGGTTGGAGCCCTGGGGGATCAATCGGGTCTCTATCAGGATATCGGCGGTCCCGGCTCGACTGTCGCTGCACAGATGGCGATCGAGGATTCCGGACTTCTCGCCAAGGGCTGGAAGATCGATGTGATCTCGGCGGATCACCAGAACAAGCCGGATCTCGGCGTCACCATTGGCAAACAGTGGATCGATGTCGAGAAGGTCGACGTGTTTGTCGATCTCGCCAGTTCAGGCGTAGGCCTCGCGATCGCAAACCTTGCGAAGGAGCGCAACGTCGTCAACCTGAATTCCGGTTCGGCGTCGTCGGACTTGACCGGCGCCCAGTGTAACGCGAACTCCATTCACTGGGTCTACGATACCTACATGCTGGCGAACGGCACCGGCAAGGCGCTTGTCAAATCTGGCGGTGACACCTGGTTCTTCCTCACCGCCGACTACGCATTCGGTCATGCGCTGGAGCGCGACACCAGCGCCGTGGTTGTCGCCAACGGCGGCAAGGTATTGGGCAGCGTCAAGCATCCGCTCAACACCGCGGACTTCTCGTCCTACCTGCTGCAGGCTCAGGCCTCGAAAGCGAAGATCGTCGGTCTTGCCAATGCCGGCGGTGACACCACCAATGCGATCAAGCAGGCCGCTGAATTCGGCATCGTCGCCGGCGGACAGAAACTCGCAGGCATGCTGTTGTTCATCACCGACATCAACGCCCTCGGCTTGAAGGTTGCGCACGGCCTCAACTTCACCGAGACGTTCTACTGGGACATGAACGATCAGACCCGCGCGTTCAGCAAGCGCTTCATGGAGCGGTTCAAGAAGAACCCGCCAACCATGGTTCAGGCCGGCGTCTATTCGTCGCTGATCCATTACTTCAAGGCCCTCGAAGCGCTCGGCGGCAATCCGCATGACGGCCGCATGGTGGTCGCGAAAATGAAGGAAATGCCGACCGACGATCCGCTATTCGGCAAGGGCTCGATCCGCGCCGACGGCCGCAAGATCCATCCGGCGTATCTGTTCGAGGTGAAGTCGCCGGAGGAATCGAAATATCCGTGGGACTATTACAAGCTGGTCGCGACCATTCCCGCTGATGAAGCCTGGCTGCCGCTCGACAAGAGCGTGTGTCCGCTGGTGAAGAAGAACTGAGGCCCATTTGTTTTCACCCTCCCCCTCCAGGGGAGGGTAGAATGCTAGCCCTTGCCCTTTACGCGGAAGATCACCGGCAGCGTGAAACTCAGGCCCTCGTCCGCCACCAATGGCGGAGGCTGAGGAACGGGATCGGAGCGATGCACCATGGCCAGCGCTGCCGCGTCGAAAACCGGATCGCCCGATCCCTTTACGATCGTGGCCGAGACGACGTGGCCGAGCCGATCGAGCACGAAGTTGACGACAATCTCCGCGTTCTTGAGCGTGCGTTCGGCCGGATAACGCTTGTGCTTGTCGAGATGTGCGATCAGTTCCTTCTGCCAGGTCGTGCGAATGCGGCGAGCGCTTGCGCCAGTCCCCTGCTGCGGCGCTACCGAATGCTCCGATTCCCGTGCATGTTCGACACTGGGCATCGCGGTCGCTTCAGCCGCCACCGATTCCTGCGAGGCCGAGGTCTGCACCGCGGCTTTCTCGGGCTCATCTTCTACCGGCTTCTTCGATTCATTTTCCGTCACGACGCGATCCGGGTCCTCGGTCTCGGTCGGCGTATCCTTTGGCAGATCGGTTTCCTTTACGACCGCCTTTTGCTCGGAAAGCGCGGGCGCTGCGACCGACGCGTCGGTATCGGGTCCGGGCGGAAGATCGGTCGCCTCGCGATGCGGTGATGCCATCTCGAGTCCGATCTCGATCGCGGGCGCGCCGAGGTCCTCATCCGAGTCGTCGCTCTGCATGTGAGCCACCGCCAGCGCCACGCAGCCGAGATGGATCGCGACAGCGGCGACCGCTGCGAAAATCCAGAGCCGCCGTGACGGCGGTTGCTCGGCTGTTATCTCAGACATGGTTCAAGGCTTTGCGTTACCCGCAGCCGGAACGGATTGGGCGTCCGGAACACCCTCGAGCGCCACCAGCTTGATTTTCGTGTAGCCGCCTGCGCGCAATATCTCGAGCACGTCCATCAGGTCGCCGTAAGGCACCGCGCGATCCGCGCGCAGGAAAATGAAACTGTCCTTGGTCATGTTCGGCGTGGTGTCGAGCGTCCTGACCAGATCGACCCGCTTGACCATGTTTTCCCCGATCGCAACCGCAAGATCGGACTTGATGCTAACATAGGTCGGCTTGTCCGGCTTCTTTTGCGGTGTCGCGGTGGACGACGGCAGATTGACCGGGAGGTCGACGGTCGACAACGGTGCGGCCACCATGAAGATGATCAGCAGAACCAGAATGACGTCGATGAATGGCGTGACGTTGATGTCGTGGGCTTCGGCGAATTCCTCGTCGTCGTCAAAACCGCCTTCTGCAATCGATGCGCCCATCGCCTACTCCGCCGCGCGCGACAGATGGCCGCCGTGAGTCCGGTCGAGGTCGCGCGACAACAGGCGCGCAGCCGCGCCCGACGCCCGGCCGACGAACTCGAGATAGACCCGCGTGACCCGCGCAAAATGGTTGTAAATGATGACCGCGGGGATCGCCGCGACAAGACCGATCGCGGTGGCGAGCAAGGCCTCGGCGATACCAGGCGCTACCACCGCGAGATTGGTGGTCTGCGCCTTCGAGATGCCGATGAAGCTGTTCATGATGCCCCAGACGGTGCCGAACAGGCCAACAAAGGGCGACGTCGCGCCGATGGTTGCGAGCAATCCCATGCCGAACCGGATACGACGGCCTTCGGCGCGCACGATCTCGGCGAAACTCGATGCCGCGCGTTCCTTGATGCCGGCATCGCTGGAGATTCCCGCCGACAGCCGCGCCTCATGCAAGGCTGCGCTCAGGAACGAGGCCAGCACGCCCCGCTTTTCGCCGAGCGCCACCCGCGCCTCCGCGAGCGAACGTGCATCGCTGATCTTGTTCAAGGCGCGCCGTAACTTGGTCTGCGCCAGCGACACCTCGATCATCTTCGCGATGAAGATCGTCCAGGTCACGAGCGATGCAAACGCAAGCCCGACCATCACGATCTTCACGATGATATCGGCCGACAGGAACATCGACCAAGGCGACAACTCGTGAAGCGCCGCTGGCGCTGATTTCAGCGTGGCGGCCACATCGCTCGGCGCGGGCGCAGTGCTGCCGGCGGCTGGTTGCGACGCGCTGGAGGGCAATCCGACGGATGGTGACGCAACGGTCGGAGATGCCGCGGGTGCCGGAATCGGCGTTGCGACCGGAACTGCCGGGGCCTGGGCGGCAGCCGGTGCCGGCTTTGGCGCCACGGCGTTCTGCTGCGCGATCGCGGGTGACGCCAGCGATGCCACGGTCAACGCGGCTGCCAGCGAGAGATTGATTAGAGACGTTCTAAACATTGCCGCGTTCATACCTCGGCCCAGTAGCGAATGAGATTGTGATAGATGCCGGTCAATTTGACCGTTTCAGGGTCATCACGCCCAAGACGTTCGACAAGGCTCTGAATCGCCGTGTCGAGATCGAAAATCATACTCCGCGCATGAGCATCCCGTACCATGCTCTGGAGCCAGAAAAAAGACGCAACGCGGGCACCGCGCGTCACCGGCGTCACCAGATGCAAACTGGACGCAGGATAAAGTACGAGATCGCCGGCCGGCAGCTTCACTTCATGCGAGCCGTAATTGTCCTCGACCACCAGTTCGCCGCCGTCATACTCCTCCGGCTCCGAGAGGAACAGCGTCACCGACAGATCGGTCCGGATCCGCATTCCCGTGAGACGGTCGCCGCGCACCGCATTGTCGACGTGAACGCCGAAATGATGCCCGTCGGATGCGACGTAGCGATTGAACAGCGGCGGAAAGATCTGTAGCGGGATCGCCGCCGAGATGAACTGCGGATTCGACGTTAGCGCCGAAATGATCCGGTTGCCGAGCGAACGCCCGACCTCGCTGTCCGGCGGCAATTGCTCATTCCTCTTCACCAGCGCCGACTGCGCACCCGCGGTCGAGCGGCCATCCTCCCAGTCGGCTGCATCCATGACGCGGCGGAAGTCCGCCACATCATCCTTACTCAATACGCCGGGAATGCAGATCAACATGTATCGTCTCGCGCTTGACCCAGTCCGCATCAAACAGACGTGAATGCCAAATCCGGCTCGCCCGGCAGCTTACCTTGCTAGAACCTTTGACTCCGGCATTCGCAAAAGGTGCCCGCCGAAATGAGGCTCAACAACCACTCCTCTAGAATTTCGCGCTGACGACGAGATAACCCGCACGCCCCGGACCAACCAGCACGAACGGTG
>JBEPUM010000137.1:0-9041 GCA_041691515.1 Pseudomonadota bacterium
GCGATGGTGAAGGCGTTCGAGATCGCAGGTTACGGCGAAAATGATGTGGTCGAACGCTTCGGTGGCATGTACCGCGCGTTTCAGTACGGCGCGCCGCCCCATGGCGGCATGGCGGCAGGAGTCGATCGCATCGTCATGTTGCTATGCGGCACGAACAACCTGCGCGAAATCTCGCTGTTTCCGATGAATCAGCGCGCCGAAGACCTGCTGATGGGCGCGCCGTCCGACGTCTCGCCGAAGCAGTTGCGCGAACTTCATATCCGGCTCAATCTGCCACAGAACTGATTGAGGTAAGACCAGCCGCCGAAACATGAATTCGGGGCTGAAGCAAGCTGCGGGGGAGTGGGTAGCGTGTCGTCTTCAGAAGATCTCCGTTCAGCAGCTTTGGCCTATCATCGCTTCCCACGTCCGGGAAAAGTGGAAATACAGGCCTCCAAGCCGCTCGCTAACCAGCGCGATCTCGCGCTGGCCTACACGCCGGGCGTTGCTGCTGCCTGCGAGGAGATCGCCGCCAATCCTGCCGAGGCCGCCACCCTTACCAGCCGCGCCAATCTGGTCGCCGTAGTAACCAACGGGACAGCCGTACTCGGCCTGGGCAATATCGGTCCGCTCGCCTCAAAACCTGTCATGGAAGGCAAGGCGGTCCTGTTCAAGAAATTCGCCGGTATCGATGTGTTCGATATCGAAATCGCTGCCGATACGATCCAGCGCGTGGTCGAAACCGTCGCGGCGCTTGAGCCGACCTTCGGCGGCATCAATCTCGAGGATATCAAGGGGCCGGAATGCTTTGAGATCGAGGAGCAGCTCAAGGCCCGGATGAAAATTCCGGTCTTTCACGACGATCAGCATGGCACCGCCATCATCGTTGCCGCGGCGATCACCAACGGATTGTTGTTGAATGGCAAGCCGCTGTCCGACGTGAAGATTGTCGCCTCGGGTGCGGGTGCTGCCGCCATCGCGTGCCTCAATCTCCTGGTGTCGATGGGCGCACAGCGCAAGAACATCTGGGTTTGCGATATCGACGGTCTTGTCTACGAGGGCCGCAATACGCTGATGGACAAGTGGAAGTCGGCTTACGCTCAGAAAACCGACAAGCGCAAGCTGGCCGACGTGATCGCAGGCGCCGATGTGTTTCTCGGTGTGTCGGCCGGCAACGTGCTGAAGCCGGAGATGGTCGCGCAGATGGCGGACAAGCCGCTGGTGATGGCGCTTGCCAACCCGACGCCGGAAATCATGCCGGACGAAGCCCGCAAGGTGCGGCCCGATGCCATGATCTGCACGGGTCGCTCCGACTTCCCCAATCAGGTGAATAACGTTCTCTGCTTCCCCTTCATCTTTCGCGGCGCCCTCGACGTCGGAGCGACCGCGATCAATGAGGAGATGAAGCACGCCGCCGTCGATGCAATCGCACAGCTTGCGCGCGATCCGCCGTCAGATGCCGTCGCGCCGGGCTTCGACGGCGGAGAAACGCAAGGGTTTGGACCGGGGTCGCTGATCCCAAGCCCGTTCGACCCGCGGCTGATCCTGCGTATCGCACCTGCGGTTGCGAAGGCTGCCATGGCGTCGGGAGTGGCGACGCGGCCGATCACGAATTTTGAGGAATATCACGCTGGACTGGAGCGGTTCGCGTTCCGGTCCGGCCTGGTCATGAAGCCAGTCTTCGCCAAGGCGAAGACGCAGCCAGTCCGGGTCATCTACGCCGAGGGCGAGGATGCGCGCGTGCTGCGCGCAACGCAGGTCGTGCTTGAGGAACAACTGGCGCGGCCCATTCTGGTTGGGCGACCGTCCGTAGTGGAGACTCGTATCAAACGGCTCGGTCTTGCGATCAAGGCCGGCAAGGATTTCGATCTGATCAACCCGGAAGACGATCCGCGTTACCGCTCTTATGTTCAGTCCTATATCGACGTCGCCGGCCGTCACGGCGCAACGCCGGATGTCGCCCGAACGACGATCCGCACCAACGCGACGGTCATTGCCGCGCTGGCGGTGGTGCGTGGCGAAGCCGACGCGATGCTCTGCGGGGTCGAGGGCAGCTACATGCGGCATCTCCGGCACATCCGGGAAATCATCGGCTATCTGCCGGGGGCGAGCGATTTCGCCGCGCTCTCGCTGATGATCACCAGCAAGGGTGCATATTTTATCGCCGATACGCAGGTACGCCCGAATCCGTCAGCCGAAGAGCTTGCCGACATCGCGGCTCAGGCCGCGGTGCATGTCCAGCGTTTCAATCTCAAGCCGAAGATCGCGTTTGTCTCGCATTCCGACTTCGGCAGCTACGACACCGAGTCTTCGCGCAAGGTGCGTCGAGCCACCAACCTGTTCGTCGAGCGGCACCCCGAGATCGAGGCCGATGGCGAGATGCAGGGCGATACCGCGCTGTCTGAAGCAGCGCGCGAATTGATCCTGCCGCATTCACGGTTGAAAGGCGTCGCCAACGTTCTGATACTTCCCAACCTCGATGCGGCGAACGCGGCTTACCAGATGATCAAGATCCTTGGCGACGCGCTGCCGGTGGGGCCGATCCTGATCGGGCCGGCGCGACCGGCGCATATTCTCACGCCGTCGGTGACCGCGCGGGGCATTCTCAACATGACGGCCGTCGCGGTCGTGGAAGCGCAGGAACGTGCGAGTCGGCAGCAGCCGACCTTGTTCGGCTAAATTATGACAGGCGATTCGTTTTTTGATCTTTCAAAACGTCGTGCGGAGCGCTCATACTCGAATTCTTAAGGGACGATCCACGTCCGGATTATTTTTGTGAGGCCGATCATGCCAGCGTTTATCACTTTCGGACGGGTCTTGTTTTCGGTGCTGTTCATCGTCTCGGGCGCGTCCAAGCTGTTCGACATCGCGGCGACGGCGGAAGGGATCGCATCCAAGGTTGTCATCCCGGCGGTACTTTCGACCTATACCGTTCAACTCGAAGGCTTGACTGGCCTGCCGACGGCTCAAATGCTTGCGATCGCAGCGGGCGCTCTCGAACTCGTCTGCGGTCTGCTCATCGCGCTTAACTTCGGCGCGCGCTTTTTCTCTCTGGTGCTGATCGTGTTCATCGTCGCGGCGACGTTTTACTATCATGATTTCTGGAATCAGACCGGTCCGGAGTCGAAGAACAACATGATCCACGCGTTGAAGAACCTCTCGCTGATCGGCGCCTTGTTCATCATCGCCGGTATCGGACGGCGTCCCCGGATGGCGGAACCAGTCTACAGCGACGTCTGATCGATCAGGAGTTTTGACGCGTTTTCCTTGCGCGAACCGGTACCCATCCTCGGGTCAAGCCCGAGGACATGCTTCGCTCGAAAACGCTATGGCGCGCGACGCCAGGCGGTGACGCGTACGTCATCTGCCGGATCGAGAATTTTCACCTCGCCAGCCTTAAGTCCGTGCGCAGCTAACACCGTCTGCGGGGAATTTGCAGGCACGCCGGGAAAACAGGCTTCGCCGCCGGGCAAGCTCACGCGCGGAGCCTCTGACAGCCAGAACGTATCGTAGCGGTCGAAAAACATCCCAAAGACCGAAGGGCCACCGATGATCGCGGCTGTTCCGTCGCGTTTACCAGCATGAGCGCAAGCCTCCTCGAAGGAAGCGCCGACGGGATTCCACAGAGTCGCCTTTGGATTTTCAGGATCTGGCCTGATGCTCGTGATATGACGAGTCAGAATGATTCGTGTTCGAAGCGGCGAATTGGGCTGATCCTCGAACGAGTTGCGGCCGTGCACGATGACATCGGCGCGGTCGAGCGCCGACGTGAAAAACTCCTTGTCGCCTTTGAATTTCAGGGCATCGGGCATCACGCCACTGGCATCGGCGAGCATTCCGTTCGCCGAGACGATGACATAACCTTCGATACGAAGCATCAGGCGTCCTGAACTCTCACGCTATTCCGAAATCGTCTGGACGACGCTGTTGACGGGCCGAGAGCTCACGGTCGGCAGCTTGGTGTCCTTCTTCAGCTCTTCGTCATACTGAGCGAGCGTCTGAACCGGTGCCTTCGCCTTCATCTGCACGACCTTGTATCCGCCGGCCTTCAGTCTGCGCAGGACCTCCGGCAGCGCCTCAGCGGTATGCTTCTGGAAATCGTGCATCAGGATGATGCCCTTACCGACCTTGTCGAGCTTCTTGAAGATATTGGTCACCACCTGATCGGCTTTATGGGTTTTGAAATCGAACGAGTCGATGTCGCAAGAGAAGATCGCGATGTTGCGCTCGCCGAGATACGTGACCATCTCGGGCGGGTGCTGAAGCGCCGGGAAGCGGAAGAATGGCGCGGGCGACGCTTCAAGAGCCCATTTGACCGCGCTGAACCCTTTCTCGATCTCGTCCTTCCGTTGCGCCTCGGACAGCTTCTTGTTGTTGAGATTGGCATGTGACCACGTGTGCGCGCCAATCGTATGTCCGGCGGCGGCGACCTGCCGCAGTATCTCCGGATGATAGGTTGCGTGCTTGCCGATCGAGAAGAAGATTCCTGTCGTGCATTGATCGGCGAGAGCTTTCAGTACCGCGGGCGTATTGCCGGGCCAGGGACCGTCATCGAACGTCAGCACCACTTCCTTGTCGCGGAGAAAGTCGAGCTGCTTGAAATGCTCAAAACCGAATCCGGGGCCGCCGGTGGTATCGATCTGCACCACACGGGAGACGCCGAGCGCGTCGGGGTTGTTGTTGCAGGCGACCTTGGGTCCGGCAGGTGGGGCCGGAGCCGGCGCGGGGGGAGGCGCGACTGTTTTAGGCGCGGCTTTGGGCGCTGGGGTTTGCGGCCACGCTGCGGTGGTCGCACACAATGAAACCACGCCTGCAAAGATGAGCCCCGCCGCGATGCGCATGCAATTTCCTCGCAACATAGTGCGCGGTTTGTCTAATCCGATTCCGCGCTGTTCAACCTGCCTTAGCGTAGCTGGGCGCGCGCCTTCACGGCAACGACTTATCCCCAAGGAACATCGCAAAGTCGTCGCTTGAGTGATTCGGCGTTTGCAAAAAAAAAGCAGGGAGCGAATCTAGCGCAGCGTGACGATGAAGTCCGTGCCTTCGCCGGTTTCGCCGCCGGCAATACCCTGATCCGAGACGACGATAGAGCCGCCGGTCGAAAGCGATTCGGCAATTTTCGTCATGACGTCTTCGGGGATGGTGATGCGGTTAAGCGCGTCGGCGGCGCTGTCAGGAACGGGAGCAGGCTTCGGTCCCGCCTGAACTGTCATCCTTCGGTGGTGAGACGAACTACCGCGGGCTGAAACTCGCTCCATCCGATACGGCGTTGCGGGAAGCGAAACCACCGACCAATGGAAATTGTCTTTGTTGTCCTTATCGGCTTCTGCTGTGAACACGTGCGTTCCCAACGGCCGGTCGCTCGTGGTGATGGTGACAGGTGCGTCGAACAGCGGCGTAAAATTCTGCCGCACGTAAATCTTGCTGTCTCTGCGGCTGACAAATACCGCGATCGGGCGGCCGCTGCGCTTTAGCGCAGGTGCCGGTTCGGTTGCCGCGTCACTCGTCGGGGTTAGCGGCATCTGGGATTGATCTTTCACTGCAACGGTAACGTCAGCGGCGGGTGAGGCATCGGCAGTTTGAGGCTTGTCCGCATCGGCCGTCGTGTTCGCCTTGTTCGCATCCGCCGACTTGTTTTCCAGGCCGATTGCGCTTCTGAGTTCGGACGTATCGGCCGATACCGCTGCATCGGCGGCATGAATATTTTTGGCCGCGGCCATTGCGTCGCCGCCAGCAGGCGGATCGATGATACCGGATGAAACAAGCAATTGCGGCAGCGCTCCGCTGGCGTCCGCGGTACGCGTCTTGCCATCGGAAAGTGCGGATGTTGCGGTTTTACCAGCCGCCAGCGTCTGGTTTTCTGTCGCAGATTGTGGAGCGGTACCGGCCAGGATGGACTCCGTCCTCGTGGAATCCTTGTCGGCCTTTGGCGATAGCGGCAGGCCTGCAGCCGGCTCCGTAGACGCCACGGAAGAAGGTTCAGGCCGATGAGTCATCAGCATCGGATGCGAAAAATCAGCCGGAGTCACTTCGCCGGGGGTGACGATGACCCGCGCACCCATTCTGGTCCAACCGAACATTTTTACGGCGAAGCTCGCGGGCATGCGGATACATCCATGCGACGCCGGATAACCCGGGAGCACACCCGCGTGCATCGCGATGCCGGACCAGGTAATGCGTTGCATATAGGGCATTGGCGCACCGCTATAGATATTCGAGCGGTGCCATTTCTGCTTCTGGATCACGCTGAAGACGCCCAGCGGTGTCGAGTGGCCGCGCATGCCGGTGGACACCGGCGTTTCAGCGAAAAAGCCGTTGGCGTCGTAAATCTTCAGCGTCTGCCGGTCGATTGAAATGGCGATGATGAGCGGGCCTTTGGGCTTGCGGGCCCCCTTGGCGACCGCTTCGGATTTTGCGAGCCGATGATGTTTTGTCCGATGCGGCTGGCGCCTTGCGGCGGGCGGGGGAGGAGGCGCTTCGACATAAACGTCGGCGTCCGGCCAGAACAGCTGGCCTTGCGCATATACGGGGGACCCCAACCCGATCAGGGCGACTGCGGCCAAACCGAGCGCGAAGCGGACGAAATGGCGGTTTGCGATCGCCGGTAGAGGCGAAAGGCACCAAAACAGACGCTGCTTTGCCGTTGGAAGAGAAGCTTGATACCCGCCCACGTCTAATTTCCTCGAATCCAGGTTCAGATATTAGTGTCGTAAGCGCCTATGGCCGTTCACCAGCAGCCAGCAGCGAGCTGACGGTCTCGGTTCGGTCCAAAAATAATGTGAATTCCTTCACACGAGTCTAATGCCCGGGGTTCGGGCAGGTGAAGTCTTTCGGTGGGAACCCGTCGATCCTACATAGGCCAGACCCCGCAAACGGAGCTAATGATGACATTCCGAGGCCCAACCTATTGTGACAAGCATCTAACCATCTGGGCTTCCTGGGCCTTTGCTATCCTGGCTTTCGGGCTGCTTGCGGGATCGCAGGCGCATGCGGCGGACGAGCCCGACCTGATTTTCCGGCGGTCCACGGTGTTCAAGCTGCTGAGCCCGAATGACAAGCTTGCGACCTATGGCGTCGACGATCCCGAGATCGAGGGGGTCGCGTGCCATTTCACCGTGCCGGAGAAGGGCGGGATCAAGGGTTGGCTGGGTTTGGCGGAACAGGTCTCGGATATTTCACTGGCCTGCCGTCAAATCGCGCCGATCCATTTCAAGGGCAAGATGGAGCAGGGCGAGGATATGTTTAAGCAACGGCGCTCGCTGTTCTTCAAGAAGATGCAGATCGTGCGCGGTTGTGATGCCAAGCGAAACGTGCTCGTCTACATGGTCTATTCAGATCGGCTGATCGACGGCTCACCGAAAAATTCGACATCATCGGTTCCGATTATGCCGTGGGGCGCCACGGATACGGCTGTCCAAAAATGCGGTGATTTCTTTTCGCGATAGATTGGATACGAGACAACATCCGTCCCTTGCGGCTGAATGCCAGCCGCGGGAGCGCGCTCGGACGCTTAAACCGCCGTCCGGTTCTTGATCGCGCCGACAATCGCTGTGAGCACGGCACCGGCAACGCCGCCGCCTGCGACCTGGCCGACAATCGAACCGATATCGGGGGTCGTAACCGTATTCGATAGCATCGGAATCAGCATTCCCAGGATTTGGCCGCCAACCCCTCCGCCAATTGCGCCGGCGATCGTGTTGCCGACGGCTCCAAGGTCGATGTTCTTAGCAGCGCCGCCGACAACGTTTCCGCCGACTGCGCCGCCTACGATCTGAATCATCAGATTCAGCAGCATCGCTGACATCGCGCTTCTCCCCGGGTCGAACGTTTCACAATAGGTAAGTGAGGCGCGGCCGGACCTGATCGCCGCGCGCGCTGCGATCCTATGGCGGGGTGAGAACGAGGTCACGCTGCGCGTGCGAAGATCGCGACGTCTCGTTGGTTGTGCTGGTGCTTGTTGCTACTTTTTGCGGCGTGTTGCTTGCACGAGGTGCGGCCGGAGGAACGGATCATTACAGGCGCTGGGATCGCGATACCCGACAAGCTGTACGAGTTTTTGCGGGAATGACTGATTTCCTGGAGCACCACCGATGCCCTGCTGCGACATCGCGCCGTGATCGCACTCCGCTGGATTCGATTTTGCTGACGACATTTCTCGATCGCCAATCCGCAACGGAATGTCGTCCAATTGCCTAAGAGCATGTTGCTTGAGAGCCTGCCGGTTGGATTTATCGGCAGGCGTCGTGATGCCAACACGAATGTTGCCATTGCTCACGGCTGGGATCCTTTTCATGGAAATGTGATCGATAACGCGGCAATGGCGGAAAAGTTGCATGCCCGAGTTGGAGTCGCGTCAGTTGGCGGCGAGTTCGCGAGAGCGCTGTCGCTCTAAAGATGACCGGTAAAGAATTCGGGAGCGGATCGAACCCATCGGCAGGCTCATGCGTCTGATAGGCAGATGGTTAACGGGATGCACCGAATGAAAACGCTCAGCCTGATCTTCGCGTTGGCTTTTGTAGTCGCGGCGCCGTCTCTGGCCGGATCCCCGCAGGGCCGTTTGCCGGGAGTCGGCACCTTTACATATAACGGCGTGCCGGCTGTGAAGGCTGCTCCCCAGCAGATCGCGGCACTGGTCCGCGAGGAGCAAAACGTCCTTCGGCGTGAATGAAGCTGACTCGCGGCACCCGCCGGGCGTGTCGGTATCTTCAAGTCTTTACTGAAATCATTGATATTTTCGACGTTTCGTTTCACGCCGGGCTGCCCACGAATATTTCCGGCATGCCACGAAATCATTTTTCGTGCGCGGCGCAGACCGGCGGAAACCCGCATGGTTATCAATCTCCCAGCGACGCGGCCGACAGCCGCCAACTTGGGACCGCGAGTTCTCCCATGCGGACCTTCAGCTTCATGGTCACCTCTGCTTTCATTCTGGGTGGCCCGTCGATCGCTGGCTCATCCGAGACGACGAACCTGCCCGGGGTCGGTACCTTTGCGTATAGCGGATCGCCGGTTGTCACGAGCGCTCCGCAGGCGGTGCTTATCGCTTCCCGTTAGTCATCGCA
>JBEPUM010000138.1:0-8865 GCA_041691515.1 Pseudomonadota bacterium
CCGACCAGCGCTCGAAGGACTATTCCGACATCAAGGACAAGTTTCGTCCCGGCCACGCCGACTTCACCTATGAAGCGAAATACGGCCTGCGCGATTATCGCGGCGGCGGCCGCTCGTCGGCGCGCGAGACCGCGATGCGGGTTGCTGCCGGCGCCATCGCGCGCAAGATCGTGCCGGGCATGATGGTGCGTGGCGCGCTGGTGCAGATGGGACCGCACAAGATCGACCGTGCGAAGTGGGATTGGGACGAGGTTGCGAAAAATCCGTTCTTCTGTCCCGACAAGGACAAGGCCGCGTTCTTCGAGGAGTACCTCGACGGCATCCGCAAGAGCGGCTCGTCGATCGGCGCCGTGATCGAAGTCGTTGCCGAAGGCGTGCCCGCAGGATTAGGCGCGCCGATTTATGCCAAGCTCGACGGCGAACTCGCGGGCGCCCTGATGAGCATCAACGCGGTGAAGGGCGTCGAGATCGGTGCTGGCTTTGGCGCAGCGGAATTATCCGGCGAGGAGAACGCCGATGAGATGCGCATGGGCAACCACGGCGCGTCGTTCCTGTCGAACCATGCCGGCGGTGTTCTGGGCGGCATTTCCACCGGGCAGCCGGTGGTGGCGCGGTTCGCGGTGAAGCCGACCTCGTCGATCCTGTCGCCGCGCCAGACCGTGGATCGCAAGGGCGCCAACACAGACATCCTCACCAAGGGCCGCCACGACCCCTGCGTCGGCATTCGTGCCGTTCCGGTGGGCGAGGCCATGGTCGCCTGCGTGCTGGCCGATCATTATCTGCGTCACCGCGGGCAGGTCGGAACGTAGCACCTTTGAATGCCTTCTGCCGACGACGCCGCGCGCCGGACAAGGCCGTGCCGTAGTTGACCCGTTCAGCTTGGGGCGCGACAGTTGGCGAGCCACGTACAGGTACTTGCCTTATGATCGATTTTGTTCTGCCGGCGACGCGATACGCGATCAGTGACGACGTCAGTATCGCTTATCAGGTGATGGGCGAGGGGCCGGTCGATATCGTTCTGGTGCCGGGCGTGGTGTCGCATGTCGAATTCCTGCATGAATTGCCCGGTTATACGGCGTTCCTGCGCCGGCTGTCGCACTTCGCGCGCGTCATAGCGTTCGACAAGCGCGGGCAGGGCCTCTCCGACAGGATGTCCGGCGCGCCTTCTCTCGAACAGCGGATGGACGACGTTCGCGCCGTGATGGACGACGCCGGCTCGCGGCAGGCCGTGCTGCTCGGCTTCTCCGAGGGCTGTCCGATGAGTGCGCTGTTTGCCGCGACCTATCCGGAGCGCGTCTCGCACCTGGTTCTCATCGGCGGTTTTGCGTGCGCCGCGGATCGCGTCGCACAGAATATCTGGGACACCAATCTGCCGCGGATCATCAAGAACTGGGGCAGCGGCGAACTGCTCAAGGTCGCCCTCGGTAGCCAGGCCGCCGGCGAAGGTTTGCTCGCCCGTGTGGCCAAGCTCGAGCGGCTGTCATCCAGTCCCGGAGCGTTCAAGGAAATCATGGTGCTCAATCGGCAGATCGATGTCAGGCCGATCCTGCCGACCGTGCGGGTTCCAACGCTGGTGCTGCACCGTGCGACGGATGCCCAGATGCCGGTGCGGCTCGGCCGCGATCTCGCGTCGCAAATTCCCGGCGCGAAGTATATCGAGTATCCCGACGGCGATCATGCCTTCTGGACCGGCGATGTCGAGACGACGCTTGGCGATATCGAGGAATTCGTCACCGGGCATCGCGAAACTCCGTCGGCCGAGCTCGAGCGCGTGCTGGCGACGGTTCTTTTCACCGACATCGTCGATTCCACGCGCCGGGCGGTGGCGAGCGGCGATCATACATGGCGCCAACTGCTCGATCGTCACGATGAACTTGCGAAGCAGACCATCGAAAAGCATCGCGGGGTTCTGGTGAAGAGCACCGGCGACGGCATTCTGGCGACGTTCGACGGCCCCGGACGTGCGGTGCGATGCGCTCTGACGTTCGGCGCGGCTTCGCAGCAGATTGGCCTGCCGGTGCGCGCTGGTCTTCACACCGGCGAGATCGAGATCAGGGGCAACGATATTGGCGGTGTCGCGGTGCATGCGGCGGCGCGCGTGATGGCGCAATCGCAGCCGAGCGAAGTTCTGGTCTCGCGAGTCATCACCGATCTGGTTGCCGGTGCGGGCCTGAAATTCGCCGAGCGTGGCACGCACGAACTCAAGGGACTGCCCGGCCGCTGGGACCTGTTCGCGGCGAGCGTCTAGAGCCTTTCCGCTTCTGATGGAATCAGAAGCGGGGCTCTATGATTTTGATTTGACGCGTTTTCTTCACGCGAACCGGTATCCACTTCGCTCGAAAACGCTATAGCTGAAACGGCAAGCGCCGCGGCCCATGGGCATCGCGGCGCTTGCCGGACGAGAATTACTTCGCCGGCAGGCTGTCTTTCGTCGCCAGCGCGCATTCGCCGAGAATGGTCAGGAAGCCCCGGACCTCGTCCTTGCCGACCACGAACGGATTGGGTTCGCCGGCCTTTCGCTCTTTCAACTTGGCCATCTTCGCCACCGCTGCGTCGAAGCTGACGTGGTTGGATAGCACGACGTCGATATTCTCTTTGGCAAATACGTTTTCGTATTTCTTCGTGGTGTCTGCATAGATTTGCAGGCGATCCGGCAATGGCCCGAAATTATAAGCGGTGCCGCCCCATGCCACCGCGTGATGCGGCTGGCCGTGATCGATCGCAGTGAAGGTCGTCGCAAGCGTGCCCAGCGTATGGCCGGGGATCAGATGCTCCGTCACGGTGGTGTCGCCGAGCGTGATGGTGTCGCCGTCGTTGACCGCCTGATCGCGCTGCGGCGGCTGCCCGAACAGCGGATTGACCTTCTTCAACGCCTCCGGATCGTTGCGCAGCTTGTCCAGCACATCCCAGTCGATCGCGCTCATGACAACGTGCGGATGGAATTTCTTTTGCAGGTAGTCGGCGCCGCCGTAGTGGTCACCGTGGGCGTGACTGACGATGACGTATTTGATCTGCGCGGGATCGAGACCGAGCTTGCGCAGGCCGCCCTCGATGTAGTGTTCGGCCTCGTCGGCGTTGTCCATCGCATCGACGATGATGATGCCGGCGGAGGTCTTGATCGCCCAGGCGGTGGTCCATTGCGATCCGAGGAAATACAGATTGTCGAACACCTGCATCGGCGGCAGCGGCGGTTCGGCGACCATTCGCTTGTAGTTCGCCATGAAGGCGGAGGCAGGCGCACCCGTCGCGGTCTTGCACAGATTCAGCGGCCCGGCGAGGTGGGGGTGGCCGCTCGCAACTTTTTCCGCGGCGGCGAGATGGGCCTTCATGCCCTCAGGATTGCCGGGCTCGGCCTGAGCGGGGAGGGTTCCAAGCGATGCCGCGAATACAGCCGCGCCGATCACGCGTGACAATTTCTCCGCAGGACGAAATATTGATGCCGATTTCATCGTGAGCGTTTCCTTATGATTATTGGCGCGCCAGCGCATGCAAGTGATGTCGCAGCGGCGACAGTGCTGAAATCAAATTGCTGTTTCAATGGCGCAGGAGCTTGGTCTGGGTTGCGAGAGACACAGGGCAATCGAATTGGCTGGTCGCCGTCCATGGCAGTCTATTCGCCGCTTTGGCGGGGTCGGGTTCGCTGTTACACTCACCCGGGCTTGGACGAACGCTGTGACACCTGAGCATAAGGGATGGCTTCATGCTGACCCGCTCCGCATTCCAGTCCGCCGCTCTTTGCATGGTCATCGCGATTGCAGGCGCGGGGCTTCCGCCTGAGGCACTGGCCGCGGAGAGCATTGACCTGCTCCGTGCACGCGGCGCGATCGTGGCGGCGAACCAAAGCATCGCGGCGGCCTCGACGGTTTCGCTGGATGCCGACGATATCGGCGCGCTTGTTGGCACATCGATGGGATTGGGCGCAGACGAGCAACTTGGGTTGTTGCGGGTGAGCGGCGACGGGCAGGTTCGGCACTTCCATTACCAGCAGTTCTATCGCGGCGTGCCGATCTGGAACGAGCGCATTGTGGTGAGCGTTGCCGACGATCGCGTTGTGCGCTTGGGCGGCACGCTGATCCGCAATCTGGGCAGCGACCTGCCCAACACAAATGCCAGCCTGTCCGCCGAGGATGCGTTGGCGCGGGCCCGGACAATCTTCCTGCGGAAACCGATGAACCAGGGCGCGAGCTCCCGGATCGACCATCCTGTCTTTTCGCAAATGAGAAGCCGTCCGGTGATCTACATAAGACCTGCGGACCTGGTTGCGCGGTTGAGTTATGAGGTGTCGTTCTTTGTCATTCTGAATGCCAAGACCGGTGAACCCGCGCGCCCTTACATTCTGATCGATGCGAAAAATGGTGAAATCCTGCTCCGCTACGATGGGTTGACCTTCGCGGACGGCACGGGTGCCGGCGGGAATCAGAAGACCGGCCAATATCGGTATGGTCCTGGTGCACAGCGTCCGCCGCTTGAGGTCACCGCGCTCGGCCGCAACAAATGCGCGCTGTCGAATGCGTCACTTCGGACCGAAAATCTGAATGAGGGCGTCACCGACATCGGGTCGCCGTTCAGCTTCAAATGCTTCGAGAACACCGTGAAGCCGATCAATGGGGCATTCTCGCCCCTGAACGATGCGCACTATTTTGGCTCCATCATTTTCGCGATGTGGACGAACTGGTACGGCACAGCGCCGGTTGCGCGCGGACTCGTCTTCCGTGTCCACTATGGCCGGAAATATGCGAATGCGTACTGGAGCGGTCTTGCGATGTATTTCGGGGACGGCGATGACACGCATTATCCGACGGTGGCGCTGGATATTGCCAGTCATGAAGTCGCTCACGGCTACACCCAGGAGCATTCCGGCCTGAGCTTCAACGACCAGTCCGGTGCGATCAACGAGGCGTTTTCCGACATGGCCGGCGAAACGGCCGAGTTCTATGCGGCGCCGGACGCGTTGCCCGACTTTCTGGTTGGGCCGACGATCCTCAAGCAGCCCGGCGCTTTTCTGCGCAACATGTGCGATCCGCCCTCCGACGGCCAGTCCATCGCCAGCGCGCGGGATTTCCGTAGCGGCATGAACCCGCATCAAGCCAGCGGCGTCTACAACAAGGCCTTCTGTCTCCTTGCCAAGACCGCGGGCTGGGACCCGCGCAAGGCGTTTCATGTCTTTCAGATCGCCAATCGCGACTACTGGACGCCCTCGACGAATTTCCAGAGCGGCGCCGAGGCCGTACGCGATGCCGCGATCACAAAGGGATATCCGCCGGGCGATGTCATAAGCGCGTTCGCCGCGGTTGACATCGTCGTTCATGCCGCCGCCGACAAAAATTGACACTCTTGTCTCCGTTGGGCCGCATGCGCGATAATGCCGATGGCCGCGCGCCGCGCGGGGTAATCGAGGCACAATGTCCCCTGACGCTTTGAAAGGCATCGCCGACTGGCTGATCGACGGCGCCCGCTCGGCGCCGGCGCCGACCGACATGATGGCGCAGACCTGCGAACGTCTCGTGGCGGCCGGTTTGCCGCTCTGGCGTGTCGGCGTATTCATCCAGACGCTGCATCCCGATATCTTCGGCCGCAATTTTATCTGGCGTCCCGGTGCGGAGGTTGTCGTCGGTACGGCGGACTATGGCATTCAGGACTCGGCGGAGTTCAGGAACAGCCCGCTGGCGATCCTGTACGAGAAGCGGCAGGAAGTGCGGTATCGGCTCGACGATCCCGAGAGCAAACGCTTTCCGTTCTTCGACGATATGCGGGAAGAGGGCGTCACGGATTATATCGCATTGCCGCTGTTATATGTGGACGGCTCCGTTCACGCATCGAGCTGGACCACGAAAGACCCCGGCGGATTTAGCGATGCGCATCTCGCGGCCTTGCGGCAACTGGTGCCGCCGCTTGCACGGCTGATCGAGGTGATCGGCCTGCGCCGGACTGCGACGATTTTGCTCGATACCTACGTTGGCAATCGTGCCGGCGAGCGCATTCTCGCGGGACAGATTCGCCGCGGCCATACGGAGACGATGAATGCGGTGATTTGGCTGTCGGATCTCCGAGGCTTCACGCGTCTGTCCGACCGCCTGCCGTCGGAGATCGTGGTCGATATCCTCAATCGTTATTTCGATTGCCAGGTCGTGGCCATCAGGAAGCGCGGCGGCGAGGTGCTGAAATTCATGGGCGATGGCCTGCTGGCGGTATTCCCGGTGGCGGCAGACGACGGCAACGCCGCGGCGATCTGCGATCAGGTGCTCGAGGCGGTCCATGAATGCCGCGCCAGTGTGGCGGATCTGGTTTATTCCGAAGGCGGTCACACCGTCGAACGCTTTCGTTTCGGCCTCGCACTTCATATCGGGACCGTGCTGTACGGCAATATCGGCGGCGGCAACCGTCTCGACTTCACCTGCATCGGACCTGCGGTCAATCTCGCTGCCCGATTGGAGAAAATCGCAGGCAGTCTGCATCGCACGGTGGTCGCGTCGGCAAGCTTCGCCGGGCTATGTAGGGGCGGCGACTGGACCGATCTCGGCGAATTTCCGATCGCAGGTTTTGCAAAGGCCGAGCGCGTGTTTGGCCTGACGGATGAGAGTTCCGCGTTACCTTGATCTTGAACGTCAAAGAGCTACTCTTCCGGTTCGGTCGTGAACAGCAGCGGATAGCCCTTGGCGCGCCCGGCGTCGGTGGCGCGGGTCGCCTTGGTTTCAGCGACATCCTTGGTGAAGACCGCGACGACGCAGACGCCCAACCGGTGCGCGGTGATCATGACCTTGTGCGCCTGATCCTCGGTCATGCGGAATTCGCCCTTCAGCACCGTCACGACGAATTCGCGCGGCGTGAAGTCGTCGTTGACCAGAATGACCTTGTGCAGGCGCGGACGTTCGGTCTTGGTTGTGACCTTGGTGCGCGGTTTGGCGACGGTGTTGCTCATGCAGGTGGCAATCCGGACGGCTGGAGCCGAAGTCGCAATAGGTCTCGCCAGAATATAGCTCCCCGACCTCGGGCGGAAAGGGGATTACGCCGGCCGTGACCGGTGGCGGCCGCACCGTATCACCTGTCTCGGGATGGCAGGATTGCGATGCGACCGGCCCCGCAATGCATGTTCCCGCTTTTCGTATCCGGCTTTGCATGTCAGCATCTGCTTCTCAATCGAGGAGAGAGCCGCGATGCGCTGGTGGGTCTCGATCGGAACGGTGCTGGTCGCGGGCGCGATCGCCGGCGGGGATGTCGCGGGTGTGGCCGCGCCGAACCCGCAGCCGCTGCTGGCTCAGTCCAGCGATAGTGCCAAGGAAGTCGATGTCGCACTGATCCTGGCGGTCGACGTCTCCTATTCGATGGACATGGATGAACTTGCGATCCAGCGCGAAGGCTATGCCCAGGCGATCGTCTCCCCGGATTTTCTTCAGGCGCTGAAGACCGGCCCCAACGGCAGGATCGCGGTGACCTATTTCGAGTGGGCGGCGACGAACGATCAGAAAGTCATCATCCCGTGGCGGGTGATCGACGGCCCCGAATCCGCCGATGCCGTCGCCAACGAAATCATGAAGACGCCGATCCGGCGGGCCTCGCGCACCTCGATATCGGGTGCGATTCATTTCGCAGTCCCACTGTTCGAGGACAGCCCCTACCACGGGCTGCGGCGGGTGATCGACATTTCGGGCGACGGGCCGAATAACAATGGCCTTCCAGTCACGATCGCGCGCGACGCTGCGCTCGAGAAGGGCATCATCATCAATGGCTTGCCGATCATGGTGAAGGAGCCGGCCTACTCGAGCATGGATATCGCCGATCTCGATATCTACTACGAGGATTGTGTGATCGGCGGTCCGGGGTCGTTCGTGTTGACAATCAAGGATCGCGAGAAATTCAAGGAAGCGATCCGCACCAAATTGGTCATGGAAGTCGCCGGGCGAATGCCCGAACGCCGCGTGATTCCGGTAGCCGAAAAAGAGCCCCGCGTGTCCTGCATGATCGGCGAAAAGATCTGGAACGATCGCTGGGGGCGTTGACGTTTCATGGGAGTCGCGCGCCTTTGATCGTTGCGAAACGCTCTGTTTTTCGCCTTGCGCAAATCCGAAAACATGAACTTTTTCAACGCGCAGGCGCTACCTGGCGGCACGGCCTTGAGAGAAGCTGGAACCGGGTATAACGTTCGCTCGGTGCCGCGAACCTCACCAGCGTTCGCCGCATCGACAAGGTCCCGATTATTTCAAACATCTTAATTTCAGGGGAGGAGATAGTGATGACTGTTATTCCTTCTGCCATGGGCGGCGCAAGCATCGCTCTGGTTCTTTGTTTGACTGCACCGGTGTTCGCCGCCGATGACGGCGCCATGGCGATCGTCAACGCCTACAAGACCAAATACGAGGAAGCGGTAGCGTCGAAAGACGCTGCCAAGCTCGCGGATCTTTTCACGCAGGATGCCGTGTTTCAGAATCCTGCGGGGGTGTTCAAGGGCAGGACCGCGATACAGCATTATCGCGAAGGGGGCTTCAAAGCGGGGGTCGAGAAGGAAGATATCTCGATTGCAGGTGCAGAGAAGGCCGGTGACGTGATCTATGACTACGGCGATACGACTATTCACATCAATTCGAAATCCGGACCCAAAGAGCTCAAGCTGCACTGGGGCGCGGTCCTGACCAAGGCGGACAACGACTGGAAGATGACGTTGCTGACCGCAACGCCGATGGCGCCGCCGAAATCGCAATAGGCGTGAGCGAAGCAAACGCAAATTGTCGTGGGCGGGGGTGGCCCCCGCCCCCCCCGGGGTTGTGGGCGCTGGTTGGCGGGGGGAGGGCGGGCCCTAACCCCGGGGGGGGGCGGGTGTTGACGGGCCCCCGGGGGGGCGGCCGCGCGAGGCGGGTGGGGTTGGGGGTG
>JBEPUM010000139.1:0-8839 GCA_041691515.1 Pseudomonadota bacterium
AGATAGACAGGAATCCGCTTGCGCTGATGCAGCACGACGGACCTTAGATCGTCGATCCCGTGGGTCTGATCGGCATGCTCATGCGTCAGGAACACTGCATCGATGTGATCGACATCGGCGTCGATCAACTGTTCGCGCAGATCAGGCGAGGTGTCGATCACGACACGCGTCGTGCCCTGCTCCGACGCGCGCTCGGCCATCAACGAACAGCGGCGGCGGCGATTTTTCGGATTGGAGGGATCGCAGGCGCCCCAGCCCAGCGCCGGACGCGGCACACCGGCGGACGATCCACAGCCAAGGATGGTCAGCGTCGTCGTCATGCAGCGGGATCCATGCGGGGCACCTTGCTGAATAGCCGGAAGAAGTTATCCGTGGTTTGCCGCGAAATCTCCTCAAGCGAAACGCCACGCGCCTCCGCCAGCACCTTCGCGGTCTCGACCACGTAGGAAGGTTCATTGCGCTTGCCACGGAATTTGCCGGGCGCGAGATATGGCGCATCGGTTTCGACCAGAATCCGGTCCGCCGGCAGTTCGGCAGCGAGATCGCGCAACGCCTGCGATTTCTTGAAAGTCAGAATGCCGGTGAAGCCAACATACAAACCAAGCGCAATCGCTTTCATCGCGAGCTCACGCCCGCCGGTGTAGCAATGCAGCACGGCGCCGAACGCGCCGTTTGCCATTTCCTCTTCAAGAATGCGGCCGCAATCCTCGTCCGCTTCGCGGGTATGGATCACCAGCGGCAGACCGGTTGCCCGCGCCGCTGCGATGTGGGTGCGAAACCCCCGCGCCTGCGCCTCGCGCGAGCCGTGCTCGTAGAAATAATCCAGACCCGCCTCTCCCAGTGCGACGACCTTTGGATGCTGCGTCAGCGCGATCAGTTCGCTCGCAGGGATTCCATCTTCCTCGTCGGCCTGATGCGGATGGGTCCCGACCGAGCAATAAACCTTCGGAAACCGCGTGGATATCGCGAGCAGCGCCTCGATCCGGCGCACCCGCGTCGAGATCGTCACGATGCGGTCGATACCTGCGGCCTCCGCGCGCGCGACGATGCCGTCGAGATCGTCGGCGAAATCCGGAAAGTCGAGATGGCAATGACTATCGACAAGCATCAGCGATCAACTGCTCAAGCCGCTGATGGTTCAACATAGCGCGGAAACACTGCGGTTGGCGCAGGCAGCGTTATGCCGGGCTTGATACGAACATGACCGCCAAGCATCGCAAAATTACGCTCGTCCGCCGGAATGCCGAGGCTGTCGAGCATCTTCGCGCATGCTGTGGGCATTGCGGGTTGTGCCAGGATCGCGATCTGGCGCACCACTTCCGCCGTGACATACAGCACCGTCTTTTGACGCACCGGATCGGTCTTCGCCAATGCCCACGGCGCCTCGCCCGCGAAATAGCGGTTGGCTTCCGCGACGACAGCCCAGATCGCATTCAGCGCCTGATGAATTTGCTGCGTACTCATCGCAGTCCGCGCGAGATCGATCATGCCGTCGGCCTGCGCGAGGATTGCCTTGTCGGTATCGGTGAAATCGCCCGGCTCCGGCAGCGCGCCATTGTGCTGTTTCGCGATCATCGACAGCGAGCGTTGCGCGAGATTGCCAAAATCGTTGGCGAGGTCGGCGTTGATGCGCGCGACGATCGCCTCGTGATTGTAGCTGCCGTCCTGCCCGAACGGCACTTCGCGCAGGAAGAAGTAGCGCACCTGATCGACGCCATATTGCGTGGCGAGGTTGAAGGGATCGACGACGTTGCCGACCGACTTCGACATTTTCTCGCCCCTGTTGAACAGAAAGCCGTGGGCGTAGACCCGCTTCTGCACGGGAATGCCCGCCGACATCAGGAACGCCGGCCAATACACCGCGTGAAAGCGGATGATGTCCTTGCCGATGATGTGAAGATCGGCCGGCCAGTAGTGCCAGTTTTTGTCGTTCTCGTCCGGGAATCCAACGCCGGTGATGTAGTTGGTAAGGGCATCGACCCAGACATACATCACGTGCTCAGAGGCATTGGGCACCTTGACGCCCCAGTCGAAGGTGGTGCGCGATATCGACAGATCCTTCAGTCCGCCCTTCACAAAGCTCATGACCTCGTTGCGGCGTGAATCCGGGCCGATGAAATCGGGTTGGTTTTCGTACAGCGCCAGCAGCTTGTCTTTATAGGCCGATAGCCTGAAGAAGTAGCTCTTCTCCTCAACCCATTCGACAGGCGTGCCCTGAGGTCCCCTGCGCACCTTGTCCTCGCCGACGGCGGTCTCGTCCTCCGCGTAATAGGCTTCATCGCGGACCGAGTACCAGCCGGCATAACTCGACAGATAGATGTCACCGTTTGCTTCCATGCGCTTCCAGATTTCCTGGACAGAACGATGATGCGCGGGTTCGGACGTGCGGATGAAACGGTCGAACGAAATGTTCAGCGTTTCGTCCAGCTTCCGCAGCAACTCGGCATTGCGTGTGGCGAGTTCGAGCGCGGAGATGTTTTCCCGCTGCGCGGTTTGAACCATTTTCTGCCCGTGCTCATCGGTGCCGGTCAGAAAGAACACGTCCTTGCCGTCGAGTTTTTGAAAACGCGCCAGCGCATCGGTGGCAATCGCTTCATAGGCGTGGCCGATATGCGGCGCACCGTTCGGATAAACGATCGCCGTCGTGATGTAATAGCTGTCCCGTTGTGCGGCGGTGAATGGCTTGAGGACGGCGGTAACGACTCCGCCGACAACATCCCTGATCTTCTGTGCGGTGTCTGCAACCAGCGAACGCGTCGGCTTCTTCGACGTGGCTGGGCGACGTTTTCTGGTAGCGTTTTTGGGCGCGGGAGCGGTGTCGCGTTTGGCGGAAGTTCTGTTCTTGGCCGCCTTCGAGGCCCCCTTGCGGGCTTTCCGGCCAATGGCTTTCTTCGCGGTTGGCTTTTTTGTTTTCTTTGCCGAAGGCGGCTTCGCCGTCTGTCGCCTTTTTTTGGTCGCGGCTTTGGTGTTGGCCGCACGTTTTCTTACCGCGGTCTTTTTTGCGGATTTCTTGGGAGATTTCTTCGAGGACTTCCACCGTTTGCTGGCGGCCTTCGACTTGACGCCGTTCCTGGCGGCCGTCTGGCCGGCTTTCTTCTTGCCTTTTTTACTGGCTTTTTTCTTGGCCTTCGCCACCACACTATCCTCTATCGCTTATTCATGATTTGCCGGGCGCCATCTGCGGCGATGTCAGCGTGTCGCTTCCGCGAGCATCCCGAACACCGAGAAAACCAGCGGTTTTCGCTCGAGATTATAGGTTTCGGTCTCGCGCGCGGCGTGGTTGATCTTTTCCCATACCTCCGCCAACCGCGCAAGGCGGGCGAGGTTGGCGTTCGCGTGCACATCATCCGCTCGTATCCGCTCGCCGATCCAGCGATCCACGCTGTCGACGAAAGCGCCAAGGGCTGCACGGTCGCTGCCTCCGAGCGCATCGCCCAGCGCATGAAGTTCGCGCGGGTCGACCTGCGGGAGACTGTCAAGCAACGCCGCCGTGCGCTGATGAAGTTTCAACGCGCCGCCGCCAAGCAAGGTCAGCGCCCGCGATACGCTCCCTTCCGCCGCGTCGGCGGCTTCCCGCAACGACAGATCGCTTGGCGCGACCTGCGCCGCTTGCGCGGCCGCCTGGATCACATCGTCAGTCGCCAGCGGCCGCAACGCCAGCTTTCGGCAGCGCGACTGGATGGTCGGCAACACCCGGGCCGGCGCGTGACTGACGAGAAGAAACAGCGATTGACGCGGCGGCTCCTCAAGCACCTTGAGCAGCGCGTTGGCGGCGTTGGGGTTGAGTTCGTCGACGGTATCGACAATGCACACCCGCCAGCCGCCGACCGCTGCGGTCGAGCCGAAGAAGCCGATCGTCTCCCGGGTCTGTTCCACACTGATGACGGTGCGCATCACGCCCTTGTCGTTGGGGGTCCGCTCGAGGGTCAGCAGTCCGCCATGGGTGTCGGCCGCGACATGGCGGGCAACCGGGTCCATCGGATCCAGTTCGAGCGTTTCCGCCGATTGCACCTGCGGCTGCGCGGGATCTCCGTGCGCCAGGACAAATCGCGCCATGCGATAAGCCAGTGTCGCCTTGCCTATCCCTTGCGCTCCCCCAATTAGCCAGGCGTGCGGAATGCGGCCACCGCGATAGGCATCCAGCAGTGTGCGTTCCGCATCGCCGTGACCGAAGAACGATGTAGTTTGGCGCGGATGCGGGATCGAAAACTCCGCTGCGGTGGAGCGAGCATTCATACGCGTGTAACTTCTCTTGTGGTGTCCGTCGTCAGCACGCGATCACGCAGCGCGGTCCATACGTTCGCGGCAACGGTATTCGCGTCGGTATTCGCGTCGATCAGCACACACCGCTCCGGATTATCGGCTGCAATATCCCGGTAGGCATCGCGCAGCTTCTGATGAAACGCGATGTTCTCGGACTCAAACCGGTCAGGGGTAGCGTTGCCGCGGCGCGCGGCCGCGCGCTGCATGCCTACTTCCACGGGAATGTCGAGAATGACGGTCAAGTCAGGTTTGAGATCGCCGATGGTCACGCGCTCCATCGCGTTCAGGACGCCGGGCAGAACCTCGCCAAGGCGGCCTTGATAGACGCGGGTGGAATCGGCGAACCGGTCGCAGAGCACCCATATGCCCTGCTCCAGTGCTGGCTTGATCACCGCGTGCACATGGTCGTCGCGCGCCGCCGCGAACAGGAGAGTTTCGGCATCGGCGCCGAGCAGCTTTCCCATTCCGGACAGCACAAGGTGGCGAATGATTTCGGCGCCGGGCGACCCGCCGGGCTCACGCGTGACGATCGCCCGCAATTTCGCAGCATTGAGGCGATCGGCAAGAATCTTGATCTGCGTGGATTTGCCGGATCCCTCGCCGCCTTCAAAGGTGATGAACCGCCCGCGCAGCGAGCTTTTGGGCATTCCCTCGGTCATCAGAGCTTCTCGGCGCCCGAGCGCACCATCCCGATGACCAGCTCAATCGCCCCATCCATTGCACGGCGCGCCGTTGAGCCGACGCCGACAGCTTCCGCCGCATGAAGCGGGGTCTCTACCGCGACGTCCTTGCCTCGCCACACTCTGATAACGCCCACCGGCTGCCCCGGTGCGACCGGTGCGTGGACTGGTCCATCATAGACGATGCGGGCGATCAGCTTGTCGCTGCCGTTCTTCTGAACCATCACCTCGACTGGCTCCGATGCGGCGAGCGCGACCGAGCGGCTTGTGCCACCAAAGACCTTGGCGTAGCCAACGGGCTGCTGCGCGGCGAACAATGTCCGGACTTCAAAATTCCGGAATCCCCATTCCAGCAACTTCTTCGCCGCCGCAGCTCGGTCCTCGGAATCCTCAAGGCCGTTGACGACGACGATCAGCCGGGTGCCGTTCTGCACCGCCGAGCCGACCATGCCGTAACCGCCCTCTTTGGTATATCCGGTCTTCAAGCCGTCCGCGCCGTCGAGCGTATTGAGCAGCGGATTGCGGTTCATCTGGTGGATCTTGTTCCAGGTGAAGTCGCGCTGGCCGAACAGCTTGTAGAAATCCGGGTACGTCAGGATGATATGACGCGCCAGCACCGCCAGTTCGCGTACCGTCATCTTGTTGCCCGGGTCAGGCAGGCCGTTGGAATTGGCGAAGGTCGATCGCGTCATCCCGAGTTCACGCGCCCGCGCGGTCATCATCTCCGCGAACGACGTTTCATTTCCGGCGATGCCTTCGGCGAGCGCCATGCATGAATCGTTGCCGCTCTGGATGATGGCGCCATGCAACAGATCGTCCACCGAAATGCGGCTGTGAATGGCAGCGAACATCGTCGAGCCACCGGCAGGCGCGCCCCCCTTGCGCCAGGTATTTTCGCTGATGACGTATTCGTCGGTGAGTTTGACGTCACCCTTCTTGATGGCGTTGAAGACTACCTCGGCCGTCATCAGCTTCATCATGCTTGAGGGCGCGCGCAGTTCGTCCGGGTTTTTCTCGAACAGCACGCTGCCGCTACTGGCCTCGATCAGGATCGCCGTCGGTGCGCTGGTATCGTAGCCCTCGTCTTTCTTGGCCCCCTGCACGCTGTTGTTCGCTGCCAGCGCAATTCCGCCCGCGCCGATCGCAAGGGCGACGACCCCGGCAATCAGGCCGTGCCAGGCGAGCCCCCGGCGTCTATCAGGCGAAGAGAATCTGGCTGTCATGCAACGGTTTCCGAATGAGGCGTTCTAACAGTTGAGACCGCCGCAAACAACACGGGCAAGGCGGCGATGGTGCCGCGTTGCGCCCGATTGCGGACGTACCCGCCGAGCCGTATTCTTCCCGCCACGGCCCTCCAGATCAGCCCTGAAACGAGGCGGAATAGCGATGCAGACGTCACGGACCATTTCCGCGAACGGGATCGAGATATTTGTGCGCGAGCAGGGTCAGGGTCCGCTGGTGATCCTGTGCCACGGGTGGCCGGAATTATCCTATTCGTGGCGTCACCAGATTCCGGCCATTGCCGAGGCTGGCTTCCATGTCGTGGCGCCGGATATGCGCGGCTTCGGCCAGACCGCTGCACCCGCGGATATCGAAGCCTACAGCATCTTCGACCACGTCGGCGACATGGTCGCGCTGGTCGACACGCTGGGTGCGAAGCAGGCCGTGATCATCGGTCATGACTGGGGTGCGCCCGTCGCCTGGCATAGCGCCCTGTTCCGGCCGGACATCTTCACCGCAGTTGCGGGATTGAGCGTACCGCCACCGCTACGGGGCCGCGAACGGCCACTCGAAGCGCTGCGCAAGAACGGGATCACGAACTTCTACTGGCAGTATTTCCAGACTCCCGGCGTCGCGGAAAGCGAGTTCGAACGCGATGTCGGCTTTTCAATGCGCGCCATCGTCGGGCGAGGCTTCACCGATCCGGCGGCCTCCCTGTTTGTCGAGGAAGGAAAGGGCTTTCTCGGAGATCCCGCGATTCCGCGTGCCTTGCCGGATTGGATCAGCGAAGACGAGCTTTCCCATTTCGTCGAAACCTATCGAAAGTCCGGCTTTCGCGGCGGGTTCAACTGGTATCGCAACATCGATCGCAACTGGGAACTGACCGCGCCCTGGCATGGCGCGCAAATTCGTCAGCCGTCGCTCTTCATCGCAGGCTCAAAAGATTCCGTCATCACCGGACTGATCGGCGCAAAACGCGTCGGAGACATGGAACGGGTGGTGCCAAACCTCACCCGGAAGCTCATCATCGAGGGTGCCGGGCACTGGATCCAGCAGGAACGGCCGGCCGAGGTCAATGCGGCTTTGATTGACTTCCTGAAGCAGGTGAGCGCCGCTTAAGTCCGCCTAGTACAGCCCGCGCCCCGCCAGCAATTCACTTGGCCCGCGCCGGTCGACCGGCGCGTAAGACGTAACAGGGCGGACATCGCGCGAGACATAATCGCCGTTGGCGTCATAGGAAACCGCGCGCGGATTATCCGGCGTGCGTGCGTGCGGCCTGACGCGGCCCGATGCCGACATCTCGGAGGTCGCGTTGATCGAGGCCACGTCCGCGGAACTGTTCCCGAGCGTATACGGCCGCCCTTCCGGCATCGGAACATCGCCGCGCATTGCGCGTCCCGGTGGTGCAAACTCAGGCACGAACGGCCGCGCCGACGCTATCCTGACCGTGGACGGCGACGGTGCCGGTTCATTGGTGCGAAGCGTTGCCATCAACTGACGGTCATCCGATCCCTCGAGCGGCGCGCGTCCGACATATTCAACGCGGACCTGTGCAACGCCCCTGCCCTTGAATTCAAGCAATTCGGCCGCGCGGTTCGACACATCGATCAGGCGATTGCCGTGATACGGGCCCCGGTCGTTGACGCGGACAATCAGGGACCTGCCGTTACTCAGGTTCGTCACCCGCGCATAGCACGGCAACGGGAGCGTCGGGTGAGCGGCCGTCAGCGAGGCCATATCGAAGACTTCGCCGTTGGCCGTCAGACGGCCGTGGAAGTCATCGCCGTACCAGGAGGCGAGTCCTTCCGCACGATAATGAGTGTTTTCCTCCGGCACATAGACACGCCCGCCGACCGTGTAGGGTTTGCCGACCCGATAGGTTCCGCCGCCTTTCGGCACCGGCTCACCAAAGGCAACAACCCGGGGACTGCTCGAAACGCCGTATTTCGGATCAATCCGGCTGAATTTGCCTGACGAGGCGCAGTTGGCCAGTATCAGGCAGGCACCGGCGGCTACAACAGCGCGTACGGCCCGGCCGATTCGATCTGAGCCTGGATTCCCCATACGCCCCAATACCATTCCCTCGGCTGCATGCCCACGCATCGCAACGCCGATCACCATGATACGGCCCACATCCGTACCAAGCTATGAACATATCTCAGCGCGAACACGGCGGAAATGGGGAGAGCTCGCCGGTGGCGCAGCGCGTGGTAAATCAAATGTTGCTCTTCGGTGGCCCGGGATCTGCCTGTTCGAAGGCGATTCCGATCCGGTTTTGCTTGATCCACATGACCCGACAGCGCCTGATTACGCGATCCTTCTCGGTCATGAGTTGAAAATGGGAGGGGACGAAAGCCGGATCGGGCACCTCAACGGCCGCCCCCTCCGCCGAAACGTTCAACAGCCGGCATCGTGTGCTCGATCCGTCGGCCGAAATGTAAGCCGGCTCGTCGGTCTCGATGCGTGGATGTTTGCGGCGATCGTCCATTGCGGAAGCAATTCTACCGCGGCGGGCCTAACGAAACACCAATGCGCGGCGCAATTACGGGGTCGTCGCCGCCGTCAGCCGTTTGCGAAAGGCTCGATCGCATTGCGTTCGGACGAGGCGTGCGCTAAGCGGTCGCAATTCCCGGGATGGAAGGGTGGCCGAGTGGTTTAAGGCACCGGTCTTGAAA
>JBEPUM010000140.1:0-8797 GCA_041691515.1 Pseudomonadota bacterium
TCCGCAGGGATGCGTGAGAGAGTCTTGTGCGCCGTTCTCAAGATGACTGGCGAAATACAAGAAATGATCGGGATAAATTGGAGTATCCATGAAGGACTTCGCAGGGAAGATTGCCGTTATCACTGGGGGCGGAACGGGCATGGGTCGCGAGCTTGCGCGGCAGCTTGTCGCTGAGGGTTGCAACGTTGCGATGTGCGACGTCTCCGTGCAGGAGATGGCAGAGACCAAACGGCTGTGCGAGGTCGAGAAGCTGCCGCAGGGATTGCGGATCACCACGCATCTCGCCGATGTTGCCGATGAATCCCAATTGCTGCGTTTCCGCGATGAGATCGCCGAACAACAGGCCACCGATCGGATCCATCTTCTTTTCAACAATGCGGGTATCGGCGGCGGCGGCAGCCTGTTCACCAACACCCGTGACCAATGGGAGCGTACGTTCAATATCTGCTGGGGAGGGGTTTATCTGGGCACGCGGACTTTTCTGCCGATGCTGCAGAAGGCCGATGCCGCGCATATCGTCAACACATCGAGCGTCAACGGATTCTGGGCGTCGGTCGGGCTTGGCGTCTCGCACACGGCCTATAGCGCGGCCAAATTCGCGGTGAAGGGATTTTCCGAAGCGCTGATGAACGATCTGAAGCTGAATGCGCCGCACATCAAATGTTCGGTGGTGATGCCCGGCCATATCGGCACATCGATCGTCTCCAATTCGCGGAAGGTTCAGAGCGGCACCGACTCCGACCGTCTCACCCCGGATGAGATCGGACAGGCACGCCAGCGCATCAAGGGCATGGGTATCGATACGGCGTCGATGTCGGATGACGACATTCAGAAGATTGCACTCGACCGCGCCCGCAGCTTTCGCGACGAGGCGCCGATGACGGCCGCCGCGGCGGCTAAAGCAATCCTCGACGGCGTCAAGGCTGAGCGTTGGCGCATCCTGGTCGGTGATGACGCACACAAACTCGACGAGCGAGTCCGCAAGACGCCGGAGCAGGCCTACGATCCGGAATTCTACAAGAGTTTTGCAGAAGAGGTTGGCTGGCGATTGGGCTGAGGATGCTCTGAGTTTTTGATCTGACGAGGTCGGGAGGATGCGATGAGACTCGAAGGTGGATGTTATTGCGGCGAGGTCCGCTATGTTGCCGAGGGCGAGCCGATGTTGAAAGCGCAGTGCCACTGCCGCGCTTGCCAGCATATCGCCGGTGGTTCACCGAACATGTTTATGCTGATGCCGCCAACGGGTTTCAGTTACACCAAGGGAACGCCGAAACAGTTCAAACGCAAGGATCTCGAGAATGCGGTGACGCGGGAATTCTGTGCCGAATGCGGGACGCACATGGTGACACTACGGCCGGGGTTGCCGGCGGTGGTTCTTAAAGTCGGCACGCTCGACGAGCCCAGCCTATTCGGGACGCCGAAGATGGCGATCTTTACGGAAGACAGGCAGGCCTTCCACCATATTCCGGATGATATGCCGGTGTTCGAGAAATTGCCGCCGCGATAGTTGGTTCGCGCGCTTATCCGTGCACGACCGATTTGGCGATCATGCAGTGAATGCCTTTCGAGCCGTTGACGGTCTGGGTGACACGCAGATCGGCAGCAAGGCTGCATAGGGTGTAGGCGTCCTCGCGCGACAGATTTCGGATTTCGCCGAGCAACACGATCATGTCGCGCAGCGCCTTCACCACGCATTGATCGAGGTCAGGATCCATTGCCATCGTCATGTAATGATCCGGCGTTTCCGCGCGGGGATAGTCGAACTTGAGATCCTTGCGGAGCGTCAGCCGGAAGCGGCCCTGCAGCGCAGTTTCGATCGCGGTGACACAGACCTCCCCGTCGCCCTGCACGCCGTGGCCGTCGCCGCAGGAAAACAGCGCGCCGGGCACGAACACCGGCAGAAACAATTTTGCGCCCGGCGTCAGTTCCTTGTTGTCGAGGTTGCCGCCCATGGCGCGCGGAATCAGCGATGAGATGCGGCCCCATGCAGGCGGTGGCGCCACGCCCATCACACCGAAGAATGGCTTGAGCGGAAGGTCGAGGCCCCAGGGCATCCGGCCGACCATGCGCTCTTTGTCGAGCGGAATATTTAGAAGCCTCACCTCGTGAAAATCATCGGGCAGGGTGCCGCTCAGCGGTTTGATCATGTTCCAGCCCCAGTCTTGCCGCAGCTTGATGTCGAGAATTTCGACTTCCAGCACGTCGCCGGGCTTGGCTCCGTCCACCGCAATAGGGCCGGTAAGAATATGGCCCGGCAACATGCGCTCGTTTCTGGCGTGGACCTCGGCCAATTCGGGCGGGATGTGAAACTTGGCTTTGTCCGGCAACATCTCCGGCCCGCCGCTGATGGTCTCGATCGTGACTTCATCGCCGCTTGCGATGGTCATGACGGGCTTCAGTTTGGCTTCGAAAAAGCCCCAGTGGCAGGTTTCGGAGCTGGCAGGCAGATGGTGGTGCTTGGGCATTTTTATCTTTCGCAAAATGGCACGGAACACGCCGCTCGCAGCCGCATGGCGTCCAGACTAGGATAGTCCTAGAATTGGACGCATCGATCAAGTTGCCGGCCCGGAGTTTATCATCATGCAGCAAGACGTCGCTCAGCAGCCCACATTCGATCTCCCCAACATGGTCGATGACCTCAACAGCCTGCTTCGCCTGAAGACTACCGTGATCGGCATGAAGATGTTCGCGACCGCAGCCGAGATGCAAGCCATTCCAAAGGTCCGTCGCCCGACGGCGGTGCATACCACTGACCAGATCGTCAGCATGGCCTCGCGATTGGGCTGGACCGTGGGCATTACCGCGAACGATCTCGTCGGCGCACAATGCCGCGCGGTGATCGGCCTTACGCCGCAGGACGACAAATGGCTTGCCGGTGAATCCTATGTTGGCGTCTGGCACGGCACGGCAGAAGATGCGCGCGCGCGGCAGGAGGCGCTGTGCGTGGTGCCGCACGGCAAGTATGAGGCGATGGCGGTGAGCCCGCTGGCCAGCGGCCGTCTCAATCCGCCAGATATCTGTCTGGTATATGCCACGCCTGGCCAGATGATTATCCTGATCAACGGCCTGCAATATACTGGTTACAAGAAATTCGACTGGAGCGTGGTCGGCGAGACCGCGTGTGCGGACTCGTGGGGCCGCGCGCTCGTGACCGGTGAACCCAGCTTGTCGCTGCCGTGTTTCGCCGAGCGCCGCTACGGCGGTGTGCCCGACGAAGAGATGCTGATGGCGCTATCGCCGGCGCATCTCGCCAAGGCGATTACTGGCATGAAGGCGTTGGCCAAAAATGGCCTGCGCTATCCCATCGCACCCTACGGCATTCAGGCTGACGTGCGCGCCGGCATGGGCGTGTCGTACGCAAAAAAATAATCGCAGGTAGGCAGGCCAGCGTCGGCAGGCTAAGCAGGACGCTCTCAAGGAATTTAATATGAAGCCATCGGCCGAATTCGATATCGTTGTCTACGGTGCAAGCGGGTTCACCGGCCAGCTTGTAGCGGAATATCTCGTCGCGCACCACGGCAACAGCGACTTGAAGTGGGCGATGGCGGGCCGTAGCCTCGACAAGCTCGCCTCGGTGCGCGACGCGATCGGCGCCCCGCGCGACCTTCCGCTGATTGCCGCCGATGCCAGCAATCCTGCGTCGCTGAAAGCCATGGTTGGCCGGACTGCATCGGTTCTCACGACGGTCGGTCCGTATCAGCTTTACGGCTCCGATCTGGTTGCGGCCTGCGCGGCCAGCGGTACCGATTATCTCGACCTCTGCGGCGAACCGGTGTGGATGCGGCAGATGATCGATACGCATCAGGCGGTGGCGCAAAAGAGCGGCGCGCGGATTGTTTTCTCCTGCGGTTACGATTCCCTGCCGTTCGAACTCGGCGTATTCTTTCTTCAGGAGGCTGCAAAGAAGCAGTTCGGATCAACCGTCGCGCGCGTCAAGGGGCGCGTGCGCAAGATGAAGGGCACCTTCTCCGGGGGCACGGCCGCGAGCATGAAGGCGATCTTCGCCGCGGCGGCGAAGGATCCAAGCCTGCTGCCGATGCTGCGCGATCCCTTTGTGCTGACGCCGGGGTTTGCTGGGCCGAAGCAACCGCCGGGCAACAAGCCTCTGTTCGACGAGGACCTCGATATGTGGGTTGCGCCGTTCGTGATGGCGAACATCAACACCCGCAACGTGCATCGCTCCAATCTTCTGCTGGATTTTCCCTACAGCCGAGACTTCATCTACGACGAGATGGTGGTTGCAGGCCCGAAGGAGACCGGCGAGGAGATCGCAAAAGCCATCGTTGCCGGTAACAACAAGCTCGGTGCGCAGGGCGGCCCGAAACCGGGTGAGGGTCCGTCGAAGGAAGAACGCGAGACCGGACATTACGATCTTCTGTTCGTCGGCATAGCGCCCGACGGGCGGCAGGTGAAGGCCGTCGTGACCGGCGACCGCGATCCCGGTTATGGATCGACCTCCAAAATGATCGCGGAATGCGCGATCTGCCTGCGGCGCGATACGCCTGATGTGGCCGGCGGTTTTTGGACGCCGGGTGCGGCCATGGGCGACCGCCTGATCAAGCGGCTCATCGATCATGCCGGGCTGACCTTCAAGGTCGAGACGTAGGGTGTTGCCGACCTAAGGTGATGCCGCGCAGGTGTCGGCGAAATCTCGCCGCGTGTCGGCCTTGTACTGGTGAGTGGCGGCGAACATGCCCCACATCGTGCCAAGCATCAGCCAGAAATGCCGCCAGTGGTCGGTATCGATGATGAAGCTTTCGCCCACCGTTCCCAGAAACGCCGAGAAGATGGCCAAATAGGCCTTTTGCCATGGCGTACGCACGAACATGTTGCGAAAGCCGAAAAAGACGCTGATGAACACCAAGGCGGGATAAAAGATACCGGAAATCCAGCCGCCTGACATGAAGGCGTTCAGGTACGAGTTATGGGTATCTTCCGGAAAGAATCGCGTGAATTGCAGCGGTCCAATTCCAAGCGGTAGATCGAGCGCCATCTGGAAGCCGAGGATGTGCCGTCCAAATCGGCCGAACCGGCCTTCATCATATTTCTGATCGAAACTCGCGCGTTCCTTGAATAGGCTGTCAATCGAATCGAATGACAGCAGCACTGCCAGCAGCAGCGCCAACACGACCACCGCGATGACCGCGGTCGTCACCAGCCGCGAACGTTGCTTGGTCGAGGGGCTGGTGAGGAACATCATGCAAAGCATGAAGGCCGACGTCAGGATGAATTGGCCCCATGCGGCGCGAGAGAAGGCCAACAGCAGCGCAAGCCCGATGATTCCGAGTGCGATCGCGCTGCGCAGCGACTTCCCGAAACGTTCACTCACAATATTCTGCAACGTGAACAGCGCCGGCAAAATCAGAAATGCCGATAGCACGTTCGGATCCTTGAAGGTGCCGCGAGCGCGGCCATAGAGCGTCAGCAACTCGTGCTCGCCAGGCACCAGATGGAAATAGCCGGCGATGCCGGCCAACGACGCAACTACGGCGCCGACGATCAGACCCCGCCGCAGCAGGTCAAGCCGTGCCGCCGTGTCCTCGGAGAACACCATCGCAAAGAAGATGACTGTGACGGCCATGTACCAGGAGGTCATGATCCAGTTCACGATCTCGGTCTTGTCCATGAGATAGGCGGCACAGATGGTGTAGCCGATGTTGACCGTGAACAGCAGGATCAGCAGCGGCACGAATACCAGCCGCATTCGCAGGCCGGTCGCGAAAAACACGATCATCGCCGCCAGCGTCGCGAGTTCGTAAGGGCTCGGTTCAATGAAGACGATGGCGCCACCGGCGCCTACCGACCACAGCAGTGCGCGCTGGAGCGCGGCAACGCCCGGCGTTTCCTTCAATGAAGGAAGGGAGCCGTCAATTGTAGCGGAATACGCCATTACAAACTCGCAAACTCAACGCACGAGGCCGGATCAATAAGCGTTTTCGGATTTCAGCAGCGCCAGCGGCGTCTTGACCAGAATGTAGAGATCGAACAGCACCGACCAGTTCTCGATGTAGTACAGGTCGAACTCGACGCGTTTCTGGATCTTTTCCTCGTTGTCGACCTCGCCACGCCAGCCGTTGATCTGCGCCCAGCCGGTAATGCCGGGCTTGACACGGTGGCGCGCGAAATAGCCGTCCACGGCCTCGTTGAACAGGCGGCTTTGCAGTTTGCCCTGCACGGCGTGCGGGCGCGGGCCGACAAGGGACAAATTGCCCTTGAACACGACGTTGAAAAGCTGCGGAAGTTCGTCGAGGCTGGTTTTTCGGATAAAGCGGCCGACCCGGGTGACGCGGCTGTCGTTCTTGGTCACGACCTTCGCAGCGAGCGGGTCGGCCTGGTCGTGGTACAGCGAGCGAAACTTGAAAACGTCGATGCGGTCATTGTTGAAACCGAAACGCTTCTGACGGAATAGCACCGGGCCCGGACTGTCGAGTTTTACCGCGAGCGCAACCAGCGCCATCACAGGCGAGAGCAGCAGCAGGATGAGCGCGCCGACAACTCTGTCGAACAGCCATTTTAGCACCAGATCCCAGTCGGTGATCGGAGCTTCGAAGACGTCGAGGGTGGGAACCTCGCCAAGATAGGAGTAGGCGCGGGGGCGGAAGCGAAGCTTGTTGGTATGCGCGGACAGCCGGATGTCCACTGGCAATACCCATAGCTTCTTCAGCATCTCGAGGATGCGTGTTTCCGCCGAGATCGGGAGGGCGAACAGCACGAGATCGATGCGGGTGCGCCGGGCGAATTCGAGGACGTCGTCGATCTTGCCGAGCTTCGGGCTGCCGGCACAGGTATCGAGCGCGCGTGAGTCGTTGCGGTCATCGAATACGCCGAGAACATCGATGTCGGAATCGGCCTGCGTCCGCAGTGCGTTGATCAGGTTTTCACCATTTTCGTCCGAGCCGACCACGATGGTGCGCCGATCGAGACGGCCCTCACGTGCCCAACGGCGGATGACCGCACGCAAAACGATGCGCGTTGATACGAGCGCGGCGAGGCCGACAAAGAAAAAGGCAGAAAGCCAAACGCGTGAGACTGTGTCTCCGAGTTTTGCGAAGAACGATGCTCCGATGAACAGCAGGAAAACGAAGGCCCAGGAAGAGATCATGCGCGTCATCTGCCGCAACTGGCCGCGGAAGACCTGCACCTCGTAGAGATCGGCTGCCTGAAAGCAAATCACCGCAGCGGCGGCGACCGCGACTATCGCGAATACGTAGTTCCAGCTGAAGCCGTCGATATGCGTGACATAGCCAAGATAGAGCGCGATACCGATCAGAGCGATCAGGACGAAATCGGCAGCCCGAACAAATCCCGCGATCACGATTGGTGAATAAGCGGTCTGCACCTTCAGGCTCGCAACGGCCAGCGCTGCAGGTGTCAAACGCCGCCGGCGCTCGACGCGGGGAGGCACGCCATCGGTGACTGCGATGGCGCCAGCCGCCGCATCGATCATCGAGCGTGCGTTGATCGGTTCCATGTCTTCAAATCCGCAGGTACGCTGTCACATAGGATGTGAGCGCTAAGGCGGAATGCCCTAGAATGCGGATTAAGGGACAAATCGGAAGATTTGGTTGCGTAAAAAATATACCGTTATGAAACGGTTAACGGTTGGCAAACGCTTCGCGATAGCCGGCCATGACACCCTCGACCATCGCCTTCTGAGAGAAATGCAGGAAAATGCGTTCGCGAAGCGATTTAGCTTGTTCGGTGGTGGCAGCGGGGTCGTCCAGCGCGGTTTCGATGGCGTCAGCCATGGCGCCCACAATGTTGGGGGCAAACAGCGCGTCGGTATGAGACCCGAAAATCTCCGGAATTCCACCGACGTTTGCAGCGACCATGGGAATACCGGCCGCAGCCGCCTCGATCACCACATACGGCATGGAATCGCCGCGTGACGGCACGACCAGCAGCCGGCCTTTCGAGAAACCGTAGCGCGCTTTGACGTGTCCGATGAAACGCACGGCATCGCCGAGATTGAGGCGTTGAATTTGAGCCTTGAGCGAGGCGGTTTCTTCGCCGTCGCCTGCGAGGGTGAGCGTGACGGGCTTGCCATCGGCCCGCAGCCGCGCCACTGCATCGATCAGGAGATCGGCCCCCTTGATATGCCTGAACTCACCGACGTACACCACATCGGTGGCGTCATCGGCCGTTGTGATGGGGTCGAATTCGTTGGCCGTCACGCCGTTGAAGACGCACTTCACGAGGCCAGCTGGCGTACCGACGACGCGCTGGTAGGTATCGCGCGCGAATGCGCTTTCGAACAGGAAAAGGTCTGTGCGGTTCATCAAAGCGCGTTCGAGGCGGCTGTAAAACGCGCCCTTTAAGGTGTTGAGTGGATAATGCAGCGAGCCGCCGTGCGGCGTGTAGATTCGGATCGTCGACCTGGATTTGGATTTGAGGCGCACGAATGCGCCGGCCTTGGCGCCGTGCCCGTGCAGGACATCCGGGTTCAGTCTCCTGACCAGGCGGATGAATCGCAACCATCCGAATATATCGGTCGGGTGGGGTTCCCGGCGAATTGGAATCCGATGAACCCCAAGCTTCAGTCGTGGGGCGATCTCTGCGAAAGCCGCGTCAGCACGCTCGCCGCCGGTGAGGCTGTCGGCGACGATGCCAACGAGATGACCGCGATCAGCCTGTCCATTTGCAACATCTAGGATGTGGCGAATGATGCCGCCGACCGGCGCGCGCACGGCGTGCAGGATGCGAAGCGGCTGTTCAGGCGACATTGCCATGCCTCAGAACCATCGTTCGCCGACGACGACGGTGTCGCCGGGGCTGAGCGGTGTCCCGAGCGGGACGG
>JBEPUM010000141.1:0-8650 GCA_041691515.1 Pseudomonadota bacterium
CCCATGCCGCCGGGCATGCCGGAGCCGACGCCGGTCTGCCCGGTGTGAAACAGCGCAATCGCGCCGCCGTCGTTGATCGCTTCATAGAGCGGATAGGCCATGCGGTCGTTGGCATAGAAGCCCTGCATGGTCGGATGGAATTTGAATCCCTTGACGCCGTACTCCTCGATCAGGCGCCGCGCCTCGCGCACGCCGAGCTTGCCCTTGTGCGGATCGATCGAGACGAACGGGATCAGCACGTCGGAATTTTCCGCTGCGATCTGCAGCATCTCGTCGTTGCTGTAACGGCGGAAGCCGGTTTCGCGCTCGGCATCGACCGGAAAGATCACCGCGGCGATATTCTTCGCGCGATAATAGGCGGCGGTTTCCTGCACGGTCGGCGGATGCTTGTGCGGCGACTTGAAGTACTCCGCCATCTGCGCCTGAAAATCGTCGTAGCCGTCGTCGGCGTGGCTGCCGCACGGTTCTTCGGCATGGGTGTGGATGTCGATCGCGACGACGTCGTCGAGATTGGGGAATTTCATTTTTGCCATTGTGACATCCAGACCATGAGCGGGAGCGTCGTCCCAAATTGATTATACTATATAACGAATTTGGCAAGCCGGGGGAGCGACCGGGGTGGCCGCACAGAAAATTGTGCTGGAGGCGTGCCTTGAGTTTGCCGCAAGCGAAATCTGGGGCTTGGTATTGTCAGCCGTGGCGTTCTGAGGTTCGCTTTGGCCCAACAAACACGAAACGTCGCGGGAGATACGGATGGGGCAGGCGCAAGCTTTCGAAACCGACTTCTGGAAGGATGCGAACCTGCGCAAGATGTGGGACGACATCGTTCCCGGCGCGCCGCGCAAGACGCTTTCCTATGTCCTGACGCAAGAGGCCATTGCGCTCTACTGCAAATCCGTCGGCGAGACTCATCCGATCTATTTCGATGAGGCTTATGCCAGGACCACGCGCTATGGCGGACTGATCGCGCCGCCGTCGATCCATATCCTGTTGATGTTCTCCTGCACCCCGGCGGATGACTGGATGCGCAGCCCCGGCACCGTCAACGCCGGACAGTCCTGGAGCTACAACATTCCGGCGCGGCCCAACGACACCATCACGCTGCAGGCGCGCGCGCTCGACAAGTTCATCAAGCGGGAGCGGCTGTTCGTGGTGCACGACAACGTCTTCTTCAACCAGCGCGGAGAGGTGATCTGCTCGGGCCGCGGCTGGACCATCCGGCCGCAATGATCCGCACGAGGACGTGACGATGACAACGACATTCGAAAACCTGAAAGCCGGCGATACGATCGACGGACCGACATTCGCGGTTTCGCGTGAATCGATCCGCCTGTTTTGCGATGCGTCGCTCGACTACAATCCGCTGCACCTCGACGACGATTACATGAAGGGCAGTTTCGGCAAGACCAGTTTCGGCGGCATCATCATGCATGGCATGAACAACTTTGGCCTGATCTCGCGCATGATTACGGATTGGGCGTACCCCGCGGGCGCTATTCACCGCCGCCTTGAAACGCGCTGGGTCAAGCCGGTGAAGCCCGGCGATACCATTCAGCCGATGGGGGTCGTTAAATCGAAGCAGGAAACCGCGAAATCCCGCTGGGTCCTGATCGACGTGCTGGTGCGGAATCAGGAAGGCGACAAGGTCGCGACCGGAGAGGCGATGGTTGAGTTCCCGTGATACACCCTGGAAGCAGGAGGGGTGCTTTGAGCCCAACGGGCTCCATTTCTGCCAAAAGGGTCTTAAATCCGTCGGTTTGGGCGGTAAAGCGGCCTGCGAATGCCTTGTTTGGATTGACATTCCCGGCTCCGATGGCTTAGAAACCGCGCGTCCCGGGCAGCTTGGCTGCAAGCCGGGGTAAAGCCCACTTTGCTGTTTCGGCCTGTCGCACACGGCCTTTGGAAGATCAGGAACGTCCCATGAAGGTCCGTAACTCGCTGAAATCGTTGCGCGCGCGCCATCGCGACAACCGTCTGGTCCGCCGCAAGGGCCGGGTTTACGTGATCAACAAGACCCAGCGCCGCTTCAAGGCCCGTCAGGGCTGATTCAGGCGCACCCGCGCACAAGCCTTAACCTATCACGGCCCTTTGACGCGCCTGCGCTTTGCGGCGTGTTTCGTTGCGTCTAGAGTTTGACGATGCAACTGAGATTCCCAGCGGTCAGGCTTTCCGGTTTCGGAATTCTCCTCACGGCGGTCGTCGCCGTGATTCCGGTGGTGGCGTCTGCGCAAGCACCGCCGCAGATCGCGCCGCCCGAGACCACTCAACCCAAAAAGCTGCCGCAGCCACCGCCGAAGCTGCCGAGGATCGCCAAAGACCAGATCCGAGGACTGGACTTCCTGTTCGGTGCCCTCAAGGCCGCGCCGGACGAGGAGAGTGCCAAGCACGTCGAGGCACGGATCTGGGCGCTGTGGACCCAGACCTCGAGCGACACCACGGCGCTTTTGATGCAGCGTTCCAAAGTCGCGATGGATGCCAAACAGTTCGATATCGCGCTCAAGCTGCTGGATGCAGTAGTGAAACTGCGTCCCGACTACATCGAAGGCTGGAACCGCCGCGCGACGCTGCACTACCTGCAGAACGACTATCAGAGTTCGCTTGAGGATATTGAGCAGGTGCTGGTTCGCGAACCACGCCACTTCGCGGCGTTGGCAGAACTCGGTGTGATCATGCAGGAACTTGGTGACGACAAGCGCGCGCTCGATGCTTTTCGCAAGGCGCTCGCGATCAATCCTCACCTTGAAAACATCCCTGACCAGGTCAAGGCGCTGACCGAAAAGGTCGAGGGGCGAGATATCTGATTCGAGGACGGTCCGAGCAAATTGCCCGCCGCCGTGATCTCCGGCCGGCGATCCAGGCGTGTCTGGAAAGAGCCCGATGGGAACAGCCGAGGGCTACGGTCGTGATATCCGCCTAATGCAAGGTGCTGCCTTCGCGCGCCGCCGCGTAAAGCTGCTGCAACTCATCCTCCAGCCGCTCGTTGACCATCAGAAGCGCCCTTAACGCGCCCCTTATATCGCCGTTGCATGACGCCACGATCTCGTCGATGACGTCTTCGCCTGCTTCAAAACCCATCTGAAATTCTCCGTTTCATATCCCCCGCACCTTCTGCCGAGATCGTGAATAATTTTTGTGCGGTCATTTGTGTTCCTGTGGATAATGTGGATAACAATCCGACCGGAACCGGAGAAGTGGGTGTACCGGCCCAAATCCCGGCTGGATGCTCGATGTCTTCTCCGTCGTCGCGCTGCGAAACCACTCACGCATTTGTCCGTATCTCGTTGGTGCGAGGCGCCCTTCGGATTTTTTCCATGATCATTGTCGGTATCGCTGCGGTGCTGGCCGGTCTGGCGCTGGTCACGCAGGCGGGGGTGATTGTCCTCAACCACATGCATCCTGCGACGGGCAACATGATCGATGTTGCGGGCGCGCGAATTCATGTCGTGGATATCGGACCACGTGACAGCGCTGCACCACCGATCGTGATGATCCACGGCGCAAGTTCAAATCTCGAGACCATGCGCTTGCCGGTCGGAGATATTCTCGCAAGGAACCATCGCGTTATTCTGATCGACAGGCCGGGGCATGGCTGGAGCAGCCGCGACCGTCTGTCGGACTCCACGCCAGCTATTCAAGGCCGGATGATCGACGAAGCGCTCGGCAAGCTCGGCGTGACCAACGCCATCTTCGTCGTGCACTCCTGGGCCGGGGCGCTCGGCTCGCTGATGGCGCTGAACTATCCGCAGCGCGTCGCCGGCCTGGTGATGCTGGCGGGCGTCGCCTATCCTTGGCCCGGTGGGGTCGGTACCTACAACAAGGTCGTCACCACGCCGGTGATCGGACCGCTGCTGGCTTACACCATCACGTTGCCGCTGGGGTTGTTTCTCACGGAGCCGGGAACGCGGGGCGTCTTCCTGCCGCAGGCGATGCCGCTGAATTACGTCAAGGACGCGGCAATTTCACTGGTGCTGCGGCCGCGCGAATTTCTCGCAAACGCATGGGATCTGGTGACGCTCAAGGCTGCGGTCGCCGAGCAGGCCCCGCGCTACGCCGGCATCAGGGTGCCGACGGTCGTCATGCACGGCGATGCGGACAAGACGGTGTCGCTGAATATCCATTCGCGCCCGTTCGCGGCAGCGGTGCCTGGCGCGAAGCTGATCGTGCTGCCGGATGTCGGGCACATGGTGCAGAATGCCGCGCCGGATCTGGTCGTCCGCGAGATCGAGCAGATGGCGGCCGGGCTGCAAGCCGCGCCGAAAGCCGCGGCGCGCTGATCTCGCGCGCTTTTCGTCACATTGTCGTTCTACGATAAAATTTCATTTCCCGAGAACCATGGAGTTTGCGGCATGACGACGACTTTCGGATCGGCCAAATGGCAGGGCGGCATCAAGGACGGCAAAGGCGCAATTTCCACCAAGAGCGGCGCGCTCAAGGATTACCCTTATGGATTCGCCAGCCGCTTCGAGGGCAAGCCGGGCTCAAACCCGGAGGAACTGATCGGGGCCGCGCATGCGGCATGCTTCACCATGGCGCTCTCGCTCATTCTCGGCGAAGCCAAATTGACGGCGGAGCAGATGGATACCAAGGCAGATGTGACGCTGGAGAAGCAGGGCGACGGCTTTGCCATTACGTCGGTTCACTTGACGTTGCAGGCAAAAATTCCGGGCGCCGACAAGGCGACGTTCGAAGAACTGGCGGGCAAGGCGAAGGCTGGTTGTCCCGTCTCGAAGCTTCTCAACACCAAGATCACACTGGATGCGACGCTGGTCTAAAGCGGTGTCCCGGCGCGCGGACTAGATATCCGCGTCGCCGTTCGGGCCGACGAAGGCGATACGGACCATGTTGGTGGCGCCCGGCGTGCCGAGCGGCACACCGGCGACGATGATGACGCGTTGCCCGGCCTTGGCAAAGCCGTCGCGGAACGCGATCGAGCCGGCGCGGTCGACCATGTCGTCCAGATCATGTGCATCTTCGGCAACCACGCAATGCACGCCCCAGACCACGGCCAGCTTGCGGCCGGTGGCGAGGTTCGGCGTGATGGCGACCACCGGGGGCTTCGGGCGCTCGCGCGCCACGCGCAGCGCGGTCGAGCCTGAACTGGTCCAGCAGATGATCGCGGACAGATCGAGCGTTTCGGCGATCTGCCGCGTTGCGTCGGCGATGGCGTCGCCGACGGTCGGCTCCGGATCGGCGCGCTGTGCATTGAGTACGCCGCGATAGGTCGGATCGCGTTCTACTTCCTCGCCGATGCGGTTCATGGTCGAGACCGCTTCGACCGGAAACTTTCCGGCGGCGGACTCGGCCGACAGCATGATGGCGTCGGCGCCTTCATAGACCGCGGTGGCCACGTCGGACACCTCGGCGCGGGTCGGCACCGGCGACTGAATCATCGATTCCAGCATTTGGGTTGCGACCACCACCGGCTTGCCGGCGCGGCGCGCCATCCGCGTCATCTGCTTCTGAAGACTGGGCACCCGCTCGAGCGGAAGTTCAACGCCGAGATCGCCGCGCGCGACCATGAGCGCGTCCGCCATCTCGATGATTTCGGGCAGCCGATCGATAGCCTGCGGCTTTTCGATCTTGGCCATCACGGAGGCGCGCCCGCGGATCATCTTCTTGGCTTCGGCCACATCGTCGGCGCGCTGCACGAACGACAGCGCGATCCAGTCGACGCCGGTTTCGAGCGCCGCATCAAGGTCGGAGCGGTCCTTTGGCGTCATCGCCGAGACTGCCAGATCGGTATCGGGCAGGCTGACGCCCTTGCGGTCGGACATTTTGCCGCCGATCACGACGCGCGTGACGGCGCGCTCGGATGAAGATTCCTCGACGATCAGGCGCACCTTGCCGTCATCGAGCAGCAGCGCATGACCCGGCCGCAACGCCGACAGGATTTCCGGATGAGGCAGGTAGACGCGGGTGTTGTCGCCCGGCGTCTTGTCGGAGTCGAGCGTGAAGGTGGCGCCGTTGTTGAGCTGGACCGATCCGTCCGCGAACGAGCCAAGCCTGAGCTTGGGTCCCTGCAGATCGACCAGAATTCCGATCGGGCGGCCGTAGCTGCTTTCGACGTTGCGGATCGTCGCCACGAGTTCGCGCATCTTGTCGTGCGAGGTGTGGCTCATGTTGATGCGGAAGACGTCCGCTCCGGCCTCGAACAGACGGCGGATCATGGCGCTGTCGGATGAAGCCGGCCCAAGCGTCGCGAGAATTTTGATACGGCGCAGACGTCTCATGGCTTGCGTCCGGGTACCGCGGCTGGCGGCAGGCCAGACGCACCCGGAGGCGTTCCGCCAGTGGCATTAGGCAGGCCGGGCAGTCCCGGCGCAGGCGCAGGCATCCCGGGCACGCGCTGCGGGCCCTGTTCGCTGGACTCCGTCAATTGCACGGTCCACGCGCGCTGGTCACCGGTATCGACCTCAAAGAAGCCTGTGCGGTCGAAGCCGCGTGCGAGACAATTGTCGGTGCCTTTGATGGTGAACTCCTTGTCGCGTGAACACATGAAAGCTTGGCCGGACCACTCGCCGCCACGGTCGTAATCCAGAGCATAGATATAATAATATCGTGCGACGAGTGTTCCGCGCAGCAGCGTTTCGCAAGCCCGCGACGAGACGTTCCACCAGCCCTCGGTGGTCCACCCCTCCGCGTCCTTGTAGCCGAGTGCGATGCCGACGCGGCTCGATGTGTTGTTGCAGAGCCGGAAGTCCGCCGCGGCCGGTGCCGACCACAGACAGGTAATGAGGATGCCGAACACGAACAACGGCGCGGCTGCGCGCGTGCGCCGCGAGAGCCGGAATTGGGGGGGCGAATCTGGTTTGATCATTTAGTCGAGCATATCGTTTCGCGCTGATTTCGCGTGACCCGTCACGGCCTGTCAACGGCTGTAGCCAGCTTTTCACGGCAAGGTGCGCTTTTTCCGGCCAGCCAACGCCTATTTGCGCTGCGATATGGTAAAATCTGTGACAACTCCCAATATAAGCTCGTCCTAAGAGGCGACAGCGAAAGATCGGTCCATGACTATCGACGACAAAACCAGAACAGAATTGGAAGCGGCGGTGTTCCGGCGTCTGGTCGCGCATCTGCGGTCCCGCACCGATGTCCAGAATGTCGATCTCATGAATCTTGCAGGCTTCTGCCGCAACTGCCTTTCGAATTGGCTCAAGGAGGAGGCCGACGCCAAGAGCGCTCCCCTGAGCAAGGACGAAAGCCGCGAGGCGGTGTACGGCATGCCCTACGAAACCTGGAAGGCGACGTATCAGGGCACGGCAACGCCGGAGCAGCTTGAGGCAATGAAGAAGAGCCAGAGCGGTCACTGATCTTTTTTGGCTGCAGCGGGCCTGCCTCCGCGAGTGCGGCCTGTGGGTCGCTGTGGATGAGCGCGATGCTGGCTTGACGCGAGGCGCATCACTCTTGAGTGTCATCGTCCAAGTGTGGTGAGCGGCCAACGCGTCCGAGCCCACGTTCCACCGTCATCAGTTGATTTCAGGAGTACAGGGATGGCCATCGCTGCCGCCACCAAGGAAGAGCCCGCGACCAGATTCGCGAAGGACCAGCTCAAGGCCATCATCGAACGCATCGAGCGGCTTGAAGAAGAGAAGAAGACCATCTCCGACGATATTCGCGACGTCTACGCCGAGGCCAAGGGCAACGGCTACGATGTCAAGGCGCTGCGGACGATCGTGCGGATGCGCAAGCAGGACGCCAACGAACGTCAGGAACAGGAAACCATCCTGGAAACCTACATGCAGGCGCTTGGGATGCTGTGAACTGCGCGTCGTCCGGTCATCTGACCGCCCGTGATCGTCATGCCCGGCTTAAAGCGCGAAGCGCGTCTTCGCCAGATGTGCCGGGCATTCACGTCTGGCGCGTTGAAACCGGGATTACCGCAGCGACGCGGTGCGCATCACGAACGATGTCGTGGCCAAGTTTGCGACCGCCGATCCGGTGAATTGATCGCAGGTAATACCCATCTGCGGATCGTCGGAGAAGCTCATCGCGATCGTCTTCTCGGGCTTGGTGAAGTAAACCCGCATCAAGGTCATGTCCTGATCGCCGAGGACGGTCGCCGACATCGTGCGGCTCGCGCTCGGGGCGAGGATCATCGCGCGCATCCAGGCATCGCTGTCCCGCGTAGTTGCTGCCGCCAGCCGCCTCGAGGTGGACACCGTGGCGCTTTGGCCCTGTGCGCCCTTGGCGACGACGCTTGTCACGCCGTTGACGGCCATCGGGTTGCGCGCAGGCGAGGCGGGCCGGATCGGCGGGATCGATGCGGTCGCGGCCACGATATGCGCGCGGCCCACCGTGGTCTTGGCGGTGGGAGCATAGGCCAGTGCCTGGAAGGCGTCGGAGACGCTGGAGGTCGACTGCGGATCAGCTGCGGCGAGCGCCTGGCGCGCGCTGATGGCTGCCATCACCTGCTGCGGTGTGGCTTGCGTCGGGGCCGCCGGCATGGCGTCCCAGAAGCCGCGAGCATTGATGATATCCGCCGGCGTCTGCGGCTTCTGTTCGGCGGCGGCCTGTTTCGAAGGTTTTGCCGCTGGAACGATCCGGGCATCCGCGGACGCAAGCCTGAACGCTGCGGCGGGCTTGGAACGGGGCATCGGGATCGGATCAGCTGAGACGGACGGGGCCGCGGAGGCGACTGTCGTTGTCCGGC
>JBEPUM010000142.1:0-8619 GCA_041691515.1 Pseudomonadota bacterium
TCCGCTCCAGCGCAGCGGCGTTCTGAGCAATCCCAGCAGGATAATGCCGGCGGTCACCGTCGCGTCATATTGTGCGAACGCGATTTCCCCGGCCTCAAAGCGCTGCTTTGCCGCGGCGCATTCGGCGTGACGCGTGCCTTCAGAAAGCGACACAGCCTGTTCGTGAGCTTTGTTGTCGGACGTGATCAGCATTCAAAAAGACTCCCCTCTAAAATTTGCGCCTAGGAAAGCGAGACTGCTGTCGGCGGTTCGATGTGCCGGAAACCCTCCGGCAACTCCGAATACGCGTGCCTCAACGCATACGCTTTCGCGTGCACGTCGGCGATCTCGGTGCCTTTCTGAAAATATCTTAACGGCGATCCGGAGGCGCGTCAGAAAATGACTCTCGCAGCGATCGTTCTGTCCAGCTCCATCAAAGGCGAAACGAGGAACGTTTGAGAATGCGGTTCAACTGTCATTTCGTCAATGCTGACACCGATGAGCGCAAAACTGTCTTGGCGTCGCTCACCGACATCGAATGCAGGTCGGTCGAAAGTCTGCGCAAGCAGCGCAGCGTCCTGCAGAGCGCGCGTCTGCCAATGCTTCACAGCATCGAATTCGGCTTGGCTGACTTCCTGTCCGGAAAGGGTCTGCTGGATCACCTCGTCACGGATCCCGAGTTCGCGAAGCATGGTTGCCGTGCCGTGCATAAGCTCAGCTTCGGAATCGGGCATGTTTTGAATGTTACCGGTCATTGCGGCCGTCACGCGCTCGGCGAGCGTCTCCGCGGTTTTGGATTCTTCGTCACCCCGCGCGGCGCGTTCATGGAGCCTGTGCCATTCCTGTTTCACGTTGGCGTCGCCGACAAGAAGCCGGTCGGTCCATGTCTTGTCCGCCTGCAGCGTGGCCAGCTTTTCGCCGGCAGCAGCGGCCGTGTCGGGGATTTGCGGTTGATCGGTCATTCTGTCACCTCAAATTTGTTCTTCACGCCGAGGATCTGACAGGCCTCATCGTAGCGCTTCAGGACTTCCGGGGATCGCTGCCCCGGGCGTTGAAGCCCGCTTTTCAGCGGATGCGCGCACGTTCCGTCGCCGCTGACAACGCAATGGTCCGCATGACAAAACGACGCGCAGTTTTGCTGCGAAATGCCGGACAACTCCGCGAACGAATCTAAATTGCTCATGCGGCGTCCTTTCGGTCTGCCGCGAGCGCGCGTTGCATCGCAGCCTGATCCAGCTTTTCAATTTGCTTGACGATGTCGGTGAGGATTCACGCAGCACTTTAAGGCGCTCCTCCCTTGAGACCCGCCGGACGTTGAGGCTTAGCCGGTTCAATTCGTGCTCGGCGTCCGTCCACGGCGTGGCAAGATGCGTAACGCTGTTCATGCGTCCGCCTTCTCGTTCTCGAGCAATCCGAGCTCTTTCGCCTTCGCCAGCGCTTTGTTGATCGCCTGCGCGAGCTCTGGCAGCCGCCGGACCACGATCGCCAAACCCTTCGGCGTTGGCACCAGGCGGCCCTCTTTCATGGCGTGCGTTCGGAGGTCGACGAGATTTCGACCCTCGTATGTTGACAGCGAAACAATCACGGCATCGTGCCGACGATTCTTCCAAAACTTGGAAATGATCACGGGTTCATCGAGTGTCGGGCGCCGGCTCATGTGATTTGATCCAGTGCCGCACCGATCGGGCTGCTGGCCGCGCCGCGGGAGTCACGCTTCAAGGCATGTGCGAGCACATCAAGTGGGCATCCATGCTGCATGGCGAGGCTGGCGATGATCGCGGCGTCCGACATCATGACGTCGAGCAGCGAGTCCGCGCGGTCGGCACTGAGGAAGATTTCGCCTACGCCGCCGTCCGGAAAATATCCGATCGTCATCTGGTAACGCGAGCCGTCGCGCTCGAACGCGATGGTCTCAGCACGGCGTTTGTTCGGAAGGCGCTTGCGCGCGGACGTGTCAGCCGCTATTTGCATGGTCGTGATCTCGTGGTGATGATCCGGAATGAAAAAACGTCGCTCCCTGGCCGGGGCGACGTTTTGCTATGCGGCGGTCTCGATGAGGCGGGACATCTGCCAGCGACGGTTTTCGCCGACAGTGACGCCTTTGCGCCGCGCCGAAAGCTGAACAAATTTTGGACCTTCACCGCCGGCAACAATGCGCTGGCCGGTGCTGCGCGAAAACCCGTTAAGCTGGCACCATTCCTCGAAATTCATCATTCGATCGTCGTCCATAACGAACCTCCGTGAGCACTTGATGCCTCATGAGTATTCGTGGACCGTCGGCGTAGTCACCGTAAAATAACTCAGCCTCCTAGGTTTTCAGCCAACCTTCCTTTCGACCGCGAACTTTCGCGTCGCGAAAGAGTTGCCTTGCTCGTTCGAGCTCATCCCTCCCAATTTTGTCCGCCGCAATTCCAAAATACGTTTCCGCGTACCATCGATAGAACGCTTCTTTTCCGGCACCAGGATTTTCGTGCAACCACGACCGCTCCAAATAAACGAGTTCGTCACGCGTTATATAATCGCTGCGTTTGTGTTCCGGCTTACGCGCATTCTTTGGATCGGTGACGAATTTGGAGGGCGGGCGTCCCATCAATCCGCCCTCGAGACGATTGCCATAAGATGCGCCTCCCACTTCGCAAGCGCCGCGGTGATCTCCGGCTCATATTCGTAGTGATCGTAAACGGCGCCGAGCCCCGATTTGTGACCGGCGTGGTTGAGAACGAGCTCGGCGATGTGCGGGAGCACGCCAAGCTTTCCGAGGCGCGTCCGGACTGTCCGTCGGATGTCGTGCAAGCGCCACGGCGCAAGCGACTTCCCCGCAGCCGTTGTGATGCGGCCGTTCAGAGCGAGCGAGCTGTAGCTCCATGCATTGAACCCGTTGCCGGCCAGCAGCGTCAACTTGCGCACAAAGGCGTCGGTGAAACGGATCCGGTCGTCGGAAATCTTGAGCATGGGAAGCAGTCCCCCTTTTTGGGAAGCGCCCGGGACATGAGCCGGTGACCTTTAGTGAACATGGGCGACCGAATCTGTCACGTGCTATGAGGGCTAAGTCATTGGAAACTGTGGACAATGAAGCTTCCTGACTTCTCCTGACTGCTCAAGCTAGATGATAGCCAGAAATCGAGAGCACATGCCCGAGCCCGGAAATGAACATGGCGTCGTTGACAGGCGTTGTGATGGAATCGCGCCGCCCGGTCAGAAGTGCTGTCGCAATCGCGCGGGAATCGCCATCGAGCACAAGATGTATCCGCGCATCGATGGCATCGCGTAGCTCCTGCATCAGCGCGGCATAGCGCAAGCCAAGACCGCCGCTGACGGGCGGGTCCACGACCTTGATCGCACCCATGGCAAAGCCCGAGGCGCCGATGCCCTGGAAGTACATGTCGCGTCCGAAATCGTAACTTCCGGGCCGCATCGGTGCGAGCGGCGGCTGCAATCGTGCCTTCAATTCCACAAAGCTGCCGACATCAGGCGCCGTGCCCTTTTTGACCGAGAGCCGCACCCGATCCAGTTTGGTGTGTCGCCAGGGATCATCCATCTCGACAACACGCAGAACAAACCGGTCGGTGCGTTCACGCACTTCGCGGGTTTCGACAAAGCCTTTGAGCGAAGGCGAGTACATCGGTCTCTGAAGGACGACGTGGGCAACGCGCGCGGTCTTCAACGTCGCCACGGCGAACCCTGCGGTCATCGCCGCGACGAGAACCGCAAGTGTAAAGAGCCGATGCCGGCGCAGCAGAAGAGCCGCGAGACAAAAGGCCGCCGCGGTTGCCGTGGCGACCCAGGCCACCGGCTCATGATCAGCAGTAAAATAGACCGCGATGCCTGCACCGAATGCTACCGGCACCCAAGGCAACAAGCGTCCGGCGCCCGCTTCGGCGCGGGACCATGTGCGCAGCTTTGCAGCAAGCGCTGACCAAATGTCGGGCGAGGATCGAGAGGGATTCGCGGCAACAGTTTCGCGTGGCGGCCACGTTCCTGCGTAGCCTCCTGTCCGATCCTGAGCCCTGCCCCGCTCCGGCATTCGGCCGCTCCCCGCGCCCTCACCTCATCATGCTAACGGAAGAGGTGGCGCAGAGAACAGCGGAACGGATACGGAATATCGCAGAAATTATTGTCAGCCGTTCGCCGCGACCTTGGCCCAGGTGTCGCGCAGGCCGACCGTCCGATTGAATACAAGCTTGCCCGGTGATGAATCCTTGTCACGGCAGAAATAACCCTGCCGTTCGAACTGCACAGCGCCTTCGGCATTGTCGCCCGCAAGCGCCGGCTCGACCATCGATCCGGAAAGAGTCTCAAGTGATTGCGGGTTGAGCTGGGATGCAAAGTTGGCTGCTTCGGGCTGCGGGGTCTCGAACAGATGGTTGTAGAGTCTGATCTCCGCCGGCACGGCGTCAGCCGCGCTCACCCAATGCATGGTGGCCTTCACCTTGCGGCCATCGGGTGCATTGCCGCCCTTGGTCGCGGGATCATAGGTGCAGCGGAGTTCGACGACTTCGCCCGCCGCGTTCTTCACGACGTCGCGGCAGGTGACGAAATAAGCGTAGCGCAGCCGCACTTCTTTCCCGGGAGAAAGGCGAAAGAACTTCTTGGGCGGATTTTCCATGAAGTCGTCCTGCTCGATATAGAGTTCGCGCCCGAACCGGATGCGTCGCATGCCCTGCGAGGGATCATCGGGATGATTCACCGCCTCGAGCTCTTCGCTTGCGCCTTCCGGATAGTTCTCGATCACGATTTTGAGCGGACGCAACACGGCCATGCGGCGCGGCGCGGTTTTGTTGAGCGTCTCGCGGACCGCAAAATCGAACATTCCGATATCGACGGTGCTGTTGGCTTTCGCCACGCCGATGCGCTTGACGAATTCGCGCAGCGCCTCGGCTGGCACACCGCGCCGTTGCAGCCCAGCAAGCGTCGGCATGCGCGGGTCGTCCCAACCCGAAACGTGACCGCCGCGCACGAGCTCGGTCAGGACGCGCTTCGACAATAGAGTGTGTGTGACGTTGAGCCGCGCAAATTCATACTGATGCGGCCGTGACGGCACCGGAAGATTGTCGAGAAACCAGTCGTACAGCGGCCGGTGATCCTCGAATTCCAGCGTGCACACCGAATGCGTGATGTGCTCGATCGAATCCGACTGCCCATGGGCGAAGTCGTAGCTCGGATAGATGCTCCACGCCGTCCCCGTGCGCGGATGATGCGCATGCAGAATCCGGTAAAGCACGGGATCGCGCAAATTGATGTTGCCCGACGTCATGTCGATCTTGGCACGCAGCACCCGCGCACCATTGGGAAACTCGCCAGCCCGCATCCGCGCGAACAGGTCGAGATTCTCATCAATCGGCCGATCACGGAACGGGCTGTTCCTGCCGGGCTCGGTCAAGGTGCCGCGTGCCAGCCTGATTTCTTCCTGCGACTGGTCATCGACGTAGGCCCTGTCGGCGCGGATGAGATCCTGCGCCCAGGCGTAAAGCTGCTCGAAGTAATCCGACGCGTAGTGAAGGTGCGTGCCCCAGTCGAAGCCGAGCCAGCGGACATCGCGCTGGATCGCATCGATGTACTCCTGCTCCTCCTTGGTCGGATTGGTATCGTCGAAGCGGAGATTGCAGCGTCCACCGAACTCCTCTGCGATGCCGAAGTTGAGGCAGATCGATTTGGCGTGCCCCAGATGCAGATAGCCGTTCGGTTCCGGCGGAAACCGGGTGACGACGCTCTTGTGCTTTCCCGAAGCGAGGTCAGCCGCCACGATATCGCGGATGAAATCCCGGCCCGCTTCCAGCGTCGATTCGTCAGTCATTGTGTACCTTTCAAGCTGCGCCTATGTGCCAAATCCGCAAGCGCGCGCCAAGGGCCGAGGCGAAGGTTTACGCCAGCACTTCCAGATGGCCTTCGCCTTTCTGGAACCAAAACGGGCCAGCGTGACCTGTTCACTGAATTTGACGGTGCCGAACGACCGCAATTAGCCGTGCGCGGGAATCCGGGGTGTGATAAACGGCCCCGCCGATCCCCTCCCAGAAAGCTTCAGATACTCGAAAATGACCGCACCTGTCGTCACCCGCTTCGCTCCCTCTCCGACCGGTTTTCTTCACATCGGCGGCGCGCGGACCGCGCTGTTCAACTGGCTCTACGCGCGCAAGCACGGCGGCAAGATGCTGCTGCGGATCGAGGATACCGATCGCGCGCGTTCCACCACGGCGGCCATCGATGCGATCCTCGACGGGCTCAAATGGCTGGGTATCGCGTGGGATGGCGATGTCGTTTACCAATTCTCCCGCGCCGCGCGGCATCGCGACATCGCCGAGCAATTGCTCGCCGAAGGCAAGGCTTATCGGTGTTACGCAACGCCCGAAGAACTGACCGAGATGCGGGAGAAGGCGCGCGCCGAAGGCCGTGCCAAGCTCTACGATGGCCGCTGGCGCGACCGCGATCCATCGGAGGCTCCGCAGGACCAGAAGCCCACCATTCGCCTCAAGGCGCCGCTGACCGGCGAGACCGTGATCGAGGATCAAGTGCAGGGGCGCGTGGTCTGGCAGAACGAGAACCTCGACGACCTCGTGCTGCTACGGAGCGACGGCAACCCTACCTATATGCTCGCGGTCGTGGTCGACGACCATGACATGGGCGTGACACACGTCATTCGTGGTGACGACCACCTGATCAACGCCGCTCGTCAAAAGCAGATCTACGATGCGCTCGGATGGGACGTTCCGAACATGTCCCACATCCCCCTCATCCATGGCCCCGACGGCTCGAAGCTCTCCAAGCGTCATGGCGCGCTGGGGGTCGATGCCTACCGCGCCCTGGGATATTTGCCGGCGGCGCTCCGCAACTATCTGGTCCGGCTCGGCTGGAGTCACGGCGATCAGGAGATTTTTTCCACCCAGGAAATGATCGACGCGTTCAACTTGTCTGCGATCGGGCGTTCCGCGGCGCGCTTCGACTTTGCCAAACTCGAAAACCTCAACGGCCACTATATCCGCAATTGTGACGATCACGTTCTCGTAACCTTGTTTGAAGACGCACTCGACTACGTTCCCGGCGGGGCAGATCTGAAGCCGAAATTGAACGAGGTCACGCGGGGGCAACTGCTGCGCGCGATGCCCGGACTCAAGGAGCGCGCCAAGACCCTGATCGAACTGATCGACAGTGCTCAATTTATCTTCGCGGACCGGCCGTTGACCTTGGAAGCCAAGGCAGCCGCCGTGCTCTCTCCTGAGACTCGCGCATTGATCGGCAGGCTCCGTGCAACGCTTGAAACGGTCACGCCGTGGAGCGCCGAGACCACCGAGGCGGCCATGCGGACCTTCGCGGAACAAAACAATCTAAAACTCGGCGCCGTCGCACAGCCGCTCCGCGTCGCCTTGACGGGACGAACGACCTCGCCCGGGATCTTCGATGTCTTGGCGGTACTCGGAAAAGAGACCTGTGTGGCCCGGCTTGGCGATCAAAGTACGCCGTAAGGCCAAAATATCGGCATTTTGGCGATCTTGCAGTGCACAGGGCAATACGATACCCATTTGCGCGGCTCTCCTAGCATAGCCGACTAGCCTCCCTATCTCATTCGAGAGAGAACTAGACGGCCTCCCGCAACGATCTCATCGGGGACTTCACGATGGACGCAAAAACCAGCTCAAAAACCGCAACGCTGACGGTCGGCAACAAGACCTACGATTTTCCCATTCTGAGTGGCACCGTGGGGCCGGATGTCATCGACATCGCCAAGCTCTACGCGCAGGCAGGCATGTTCACATATGACCCGGGCTTCACATCCACGGGCAGCTGCCAGTCCAAAATCACCTACATCGACGGCGACGCCGGCATTCTCGAATATCGCGGATATCCGATCGAGCAGTTGGCGGAAAAAGGCGATTTCCTCGAAACCTGCTATTTGCTGCTGTACGGAGAGTTGCCGAACAAAGCGCAAAAGACTGATTTCGACCAGCGTGTCATCCACCACACCATGGTGCATGAGCAGATGGCGCGGTTCTTCCAGGGGTTCCGCCGCGACGCTCACCCGATGGCGGTGATGGTTGCATCCGTTGGCGCGCTGGCGGCGTTCTATCACGACTCCACCGACATCAACGATCCCAAGCAGCGCATGATCGCTTCCATGCGCATGATCGCAAAAATTCCGACGCTCGCTGCGATGGCGTTCAAGTACACCATTGGACAGCCCTTCGTTTACCCGAAGAACTCGCTGAGCTTTGCCGAAAACTTCCTGCACATGTGCTTTGCCGTGCCTTGCGAGGAGTACAAGATCAACCCTGTGCTTGCGGATGCGCTCGACAAGATCTTCATCCTGCATGCCGACCACGAGCAGAATGCCTCGACATCGACGGTGCGCATCGCGGGCTCGTCGGGAGCAAATCCGTTCGCTTGCATCGCAGCCGGCATCGCCTGCCTCTGGGGCCCCGCGCACGGCGGCGCCAACGAGGCGGCGCTCGCCATGCTGGCCGACATCGGTTCGGTCGACAAGATTCCCGACTTCATCAAGAAGGTGAAGGACAAGAACAGCGAAGTCCGTCTGATGGGCTTTGGCCATCGGGTCTACAAGAACTACGATCCGCGCGCCAAGATCATGCAGAAGATGTGTCACGCCGTGCTGAAGGAGACCGGCCACGGCGACGATCCGATGCTCAAGGT
>JBEPUM010000143.1:0-8598 GCA_041691515.1 Pseudomonadota bacterium
TCGCGCAGGCCGAGGAGATCGAATAGTTGACGCCCTTGATCTTGAACCAGGTGGCCAGCGTTGCCGACGCCGTCGATGACATCGCCTTCGGCACTGCGAACGGCCCGACGCGCTTCGGTCCCTTGGTGCGCGTGGTGTCGGCCGCTTCCACGATCGTGCGCGCGGACGGACCGCCCGAGCCCATGATGATTCCGGTGCGCTCGTTGGAGACGTCGCTGGGCTCCAGCCCTGAATCGCGAATCGCCTGCTCCATCGCAACGTGATTCCACGCCGCACCTTCAGCGAGAAAGCGCATGGCGCGGCGATCGATCACTTCGGCCGGATTCAGCGTCGGCGCACCCTGGACCTGCGAACGAAATCCGAGTTCCGCGTACTTTTCCGCGCGCGTAATACCCGATTTCGCCTCGTAGAGGCTGGATAACACTTCCTGAGTGTTGTTTCCGATGGACGAGACAATGCCCATCCCCGTAACGACAACCCGCCTCATGACCGCCTCACCCTGTAATTGCGTTGTTGTTTGAAAGCCGCCGTCAAAACCGAACCCTGCCTGGACAGACCGGAGCCATGGACCTTCATGCCCCCGGTGCGGCGTCCTGCTTGAACAGACCGACCTTCAGATCTTTCGCGCGATAGATAATATCGCCATCGGTAGAAAGCCACCCGTCGGCGATACCCAGCACCAGCTTTGAGCGCATCACGCGCTTGATGTCGACGTTGTACACAATCTTGCGAACGTTCGGCAGCACTTGACCTGAGAACTTCAGGTCGCCGAGACCCAACGCGCGGCCCCGGCCTTGGCCACCGGTCCAGCCCAGAAAAAATCCGACCATCTGCCAAAGTGCGTCGAGACCGAGACAACCGGGCATCACCGGATCGCCCTTGAAGTGACAACCGAAGAACCAGAGCTCGGGCTTCACGTCGAGTTCGGCACGGATCAATCCCTTGCCGTATTCTCCCCCAGTTTCGGAGATCTCCGCGATGCGATCGAACATCAGCATCGGTGGCAACGGCAGCTGGGCATTTCCCGGCCCAAACAGCTCACCACGGCCGCAGGCCAGCAAATCCTCATAATCATAGCTGCTGCGCCGATCCTGCATGCTGCGTGGCTTTCTCTCTTGAACTAACGTTCGCGCGCGTGCGAAAGGCGTGTTTTCACTTAAAAAATGGCGCCTATCTTCAATTGGCGCTGCGAGGCTCTCTAACACAGGCCTTGGAGGGGGGCAAAGCGGGGCTGGGGTTGGCTTGGGGGCAAATTGGCCCAATCCGACAATGTTCTAGTTGCGAAAAACTTGCATCTGAGCGCTTTCCTTCTTATAGTATTGATATGAAAACCCATCTGCGGTGATGAACTTTTTCAGGTGCATGGCGTGAGTATGAATGAAAACATCGTGGTTGTGACCGAGGAAGACCTCGATGTTGCGGCCATCGGTCACGGACGACAGCCGGCGCTGACGGGATGTCCCTGGCATGACGTCAATGAGATGCTGCAATCGGTTGGCCTTCGGCCGACCCGGCAGCGCATGGCGCTCGGCTGGCTGCTGTTCGGCAAAGGCGCGCGCCATCTCACTGCGGAAATGCTCTACGAAGAAGCGACCATCGCCAAAGTTCCGGTCTCGCTTGCCACCGTTTACAACACGCTCAACCAGCTGACCGACGCAGGATTGCTGCGGCAGGTGAGCGTCGACGGAACTAAAACCTATTTCGACACCAACGTCAGCTCGCACCACCACTTCTATCTCGAGAACAATCACGAGCTGGTCGACATCCCGGATCCGCACCTGATGCTGCAGAAGATGCCGGACGTGCCGGAAGGCTACGAGATCAGCCGCATCGACATGGTCGTGCGGCTCCGCAAGAAGCGCTGATCTTCTTCTTCTCTTTGATTTAAGCCGTCATCCTGAGGTGCTCGCCGTCTTTGGCGAGCCTCGAAGGATGTCCACACCTTGCCGTCCTTCGAGGCCGTCGCAAGGGCGACGGCGCCTCAGGATGACGTAAGCGCTTTAGCTCAATCGACCTTCTCGTCGGCGTAAACGCCCCACAGCCGCTGCTGCTGGATCCAGCCGTCAAAGCCATTTCCGGTGACATGACACCATCCGGCGGCGCAATGTTTGACCTGCGCCACGACACCGGCCTGCAGGCTGGCCGCTACCGCGCTCTTGGCATTAGCGCTGTCATACAGCGGAGTGAATTCGTCCTTGGCCTTCATCGTGACGACCGCGGTGCGGCGGCCTGACAGCAGCGAGTGATAGACCCATCCCTCGGCACCCTCGGAATCGCGGATACGGCGCCAGTTCTCGAATTCAGCGGTGATTTCGACCGGCAGCCCCGCTTTGGTATAGACCCAGGCCACGTCGTTATCCTTGGTCGGACCGGCGCGGACGTTCACGTGATCGGATTTCAGGCTCACATAACGCGGGATCGGAAGCCCGCTTGCGGAAAGCGCGGAGTCCTTGGCGCTGGCAGCACCTGCTATCCCAAAAATGCTCAGCACCGCACCTGCGAACATCATGGAAGCCAAAAGCTGTCTGAACGCCATCAACCCGTCCCTTGCGGAGATCCCAACACGCCGCCTGCTCCCAGCTGGTCGTCTTCCAGATCCGGGGTTCTTGTCTTGGCGCGGCCTTCTGCTAGAGAGGACCAAACACAAGAGGTCCGGGAAAGCCCGGAAAGCTCCACCGAAAATGTGAGGAACCCAGGAACCAAGGAGACAGACGCTGAGATTTGCAGGCAGCGGCAGTTTCGAACAAGCGGGTTAACGGGGACTGAACGGTCAGTCCTGCCGAGCCTAAAATCCCTGAACTGTGCAATCCTTCTGACATCCAGCAGCGTCGAGAGAGCAAGACATGTCGGTCAAGAAAAAGCCTCTGGTTGTCGTCACGCGCAAGCTGCCGGACTCGATCGAGACCCGCATGCGCGAACTGTTCGACGCGCGGCTTAATCTCGACGATCAGCCGATGACCCCGGAACAGCTCGTGGAAGCTGTGCGCACCGCGGACATCCTCGTTCCAACGGTGACCGATGAATTGACCGAGAATGTGCTGAACCAGCCGGACTGCAAGCTGAAGCTGATCGCCAATTTCGGCAACGGCGTCGACAATATCGATGTCGCGGCCGCGCATGCGCGCGGCATCACCGTGACCAACACGCCGAAGGTTCTGACCGAAGACACCGCCGACATGACCATGGCACTGATTCTGGCGGTGCCGCGCCGGCTGATCGAAGGCGCCGGGGTTCTGACCAACGGAGGCGACTGGCCTGGCTGGTCGCCAACCTGGATGCTGGGCAAGCGGCTCGGCGGCAAGCGCCTCGGCATCATCGGCATGGGCCGTATCGGTCAGGCGGTCGCGCGCCGCGCCCGCGCCTTCGGGCTGCAAATCCACTATCACAACCGCAAGCCTGTGGCGCCGCGCATCGCTGAAGAACTCGGCGCGACCTACTGGGATTCGCTCGATCAGATGCTGGCGCGCATGGACATCATCTCGGTGAACTGCCCGCACACGCCCGCGACATTCCATCTGCTGTCGGCGCGGCGCCTCAAGCTGATCCGCAAGGAGGCCTACATCGTCAACACGGCGCGCGGCACGGTCATCGACGAAGACACGCTGACCAAGCTGATCGAAGCCGGTGACATCGCCGGCGCAGGCCTCGATGTGTTCGAGCACGAGCCGGCCGTCAATCCAAAACTGGTGCGGCTCGCCAGGGCCGGCAAGGTGGTGCTGCTGCCGCACATGGGCTCGGCGACGATCGAAGGCCGTGTCGAGATGGGCGAGAAAGTCATTATCAACATCCGCACCTTCCTCGATGGCCACAAGCCGCCGGATCGCGTGCTGCCGAGCATGCTGTGAGCCTCGTCACAGGCTTGTCCGCCAGCCAGCACGTCGTTCAAATCTGTTTGTTCCTGTTGACCGCGATCGCCCTGTTCGGCGGGGCACTTCAAATGTCGCTGGGGCAACCGGACACGACGGCGCGTCTCGACAACGTGCATCGGTTCATGGCCGGCATCTATTTCGGGTGTGGCCTGATCTGCTTGTGGGCTGCGCTCACCATCCGCGACCAGAACGTTCTGATATTCCTGATCGCGTTCAGCGTGTTTCTTGCCGGATGCGGACGACTGTTGTCGATCAGCAAGGTCGGCGTCCCCGAGCCCCGCAAGGTCTGGCTCGGCTATCTCGTGCCGGAATTGCTGGTGCCGTGCATCATGGTCGTTGCGCAGATCGTCAGTAACCGCGCCTGACCGGCGACACGCTTAGCGATACGCACTCAAATCCTTGATCGTTGGACTGTCGCCGTTGAGCGGATTTGACGGATCGCGCTTGTAACGCAGCGTTTCGAACCGCATCGCGCGCGCGTCCATCATCAACAGACGCCCGACCAGGCCTTCGCCGAAACCGACGATCTCCCTGATGACCTCGAGCGCCGTCATCGAGCCGAGCACGCCGGCCAGCGCGCCGAGAATGCCGGCTTCCTGACAGGTCGGCACTGTGCCATCCGGCGGTGCTTCCGGAAACAGGCAGCGATAGGTTGGATTGAGTTCGCCATCGGCATTTTTCTCGTGCGCACGGATTGTCGTCAGCGATCCATCGAACACACCGAGCGCGCCTGTTATCAGCGGCTTCTTCGCGAGATAGCAGGCATCCGACACCAGATACCGCGTACGGAAATTATCCGAACCGTCGGCGACGATATCGTAGTCGCCGATCAGTGCCATCGCATTATCGGCATCGATCCGGGTCGCATGCGCCTGAAACTTTACATGCGGATTAAGCGCCCGGATCTTGTCTGCGGCACTTTCGACCTTGGCATGACCGATGTCGGGCGTGGCGTGAATGATCTGGCGTTGCAAATTTGAGAGCGAGACAATGTCGTCATCGACGACGCCGAGCGTGCCGATACCGGCGGCAGCGAGATACATTAATGCCGGCGCACCGAGACCACCGGCCCCGATCACCAGCACCCGCGCGTTGCGTAACGCATTCTGCCCGGGGCCGCCGACCTCGCGCATCACGATGTGACGGGCGTAGCGTTCAAGTTCGTCGGCGCTCAGCATCGTCTTGCCGCTCTCGTTCTGCCGGTCCCGCGCCACACGACGCCTGAACCTGATGGTCGCTGTTACCGACCAAGCAGATGTGTTTCAATAGGGCTGTTTCAATGGAGGCGAAACCTGTCATGCACGCGACGATCGCCGCAACATTGATGATTTTAGCCGCCGCGGCCTCCGCGCAAGCTCAACCTTCCAGCACCGTCGGGCGCGCCAAGCCGAAGCCGGCCGCGCCAGCCCGCCCCGCGGTGCAAACCCCGGCCGATACCGCCAAGGCGATGGCGCAGGCGGAACGGCAGGCGTTGCAGTCCGACCTGGCCTGGACCGGCCACTATAACGGCATCATCAATGGCGAGGTCAGCGACCGGCTGATCGCGGCAATCAGGGCCTTCCAGAAGGATCAGGGCGGCAAGCAGACCGGCGTCCTCAATCCGCAGGAACGCAGCGTGCTGGCCGCCGCCGCGCGCAAATCGCAAACCAATGTCGGCTGGAAGACAGTCACCGACGCCGGGACCGGCGCTCGGCTCGGGCTTCCGGCCAAGCTGGTGCCGCAACAGTCGACCGACGGCAACGGCACCAAATGGAGTTCGTCAACCGGCACGATCCAGATCCTGCTGACGCGCCGCAAGGAAGCCAACGTTACAACTGCCAAGCTCGCCGATCACGAGCGCAAGGAGCCGGCCGACCGCAAGATCGAGTACACCGCCGTCAAACCGGATTTCTTCGTGTTGTCGGGCACGCAGGGTTTGAAGAAATTCTACCTTCGGGGCCAGTTCCGCGGCAGCGAGGCCCGCATACTGACCATCCTCTACGATCAGGCCACCGAAGGCACCATGGAGCGGGTGGTGATCGCGATGTCGAGCGCATTCAATCCGTTTCCGGCGGACGGCGCACCGCCACGCAAGACGGTGGAATACGGAACGGGCGTCATCGTCAACGACGATGGCGCGATCCTCACCGATCGCGACGTCGTCGACGGCTGCCAGTCGACCGTTATCGGCGGCTATGGCAATGCCGACAAGATCGCTGAAGACAAAGATCGCGGCCTCGTGCTGCTGCGCATTTATGGTGCGCGCGAATTAAAACCCATCGCGCTCGATGGCGGCACAGTGAAAGGCAGTCTCGAACTGGTCGGCATTGCCGATCCGCAAAATCAGGGCGGCGGCTCCGCCGTAAGCCGCGTCAAGGCATCAGTCACGCAGGCCGGCAGCGATGGCGACTTCGCGTTGTCCCCGGCACCGGCGCTGGGCTTTTCGGGTGCGGCCGCGCTCGACGCGGACGGAAAATTCGCAGGTCTTGCGCTGTTGAAGCCGGTCGTCGTCGCCGGGCCTTCGACTGCGGCGCAGGCCGTCCTCGCCCCTGCCGACGCCGTGCAGGCGTTTCTAAAGGCCAACAACGTGACCGCGCGTGGCGGATCATCCGACACGAAAGCTTCCGTGGTGCGCGTGATCTGCGTGCGGAAATAGACTCTTCACCTCGCCCTGCTTGCGGGGAGGTCGACCGACCCCGCAAGCGGCGCGAGGAGCCGCGATCGATAGCGGCTTCATTAAAACCGGATATCGGGCGCAGCAATAATGATGCCCCTCGTTTGCGCGGAATGTTCGCAAGGCGACGAGGATCACCCGATGAGCCATTGGCCCTTGTGAATATCGAATTTCACCGAGCCTTCACCTCGCATCTTCATCAGGAGCGATTGGCAGGCTTCCTCATTGGTGAAATTGGCGCGTTTCATGACCTCGTAGATCTTGAGCGGCTTCTCGCGCAGCGCGGTCAGAATTTTTTCCCGGTCGTTCAGCATCGTTCGATCTCCTGTGTGACCGACGGTATGGTGCGCGATGCGCAGCCCACCACTCGATCCCTTCGTCGGCAGAACTTACTTCTGGCAGGTCGGGCACCAGAACGTCGAGCGTCCGTTCTGGGTAAAGCGCTTCACCGTGCCCTTGCATTTCGGCGTCTGGCATTTTTCGCCTTCACGGTCATAGACCTGAAACGAATGCTGGAAGTAGCCGAGTTCGCCCGAAGTCTGGCGATGATCGCGCAGCGACGAACCTCCGGCCTTGATCGCCTGATTGAGCACGTCATGAATCGCGCCGACCAACCGTTTGGCATGATCGGTCTGCTCACCTTTTTTTGTCGCCAGCGTCGCGGCGAGACGGCGCGGCGACAGATGCGACCGAAACAACGCCTCGCAGACATAGATGTTGCCGAGGCCCGCCACCACACGCTGGTCGAGCAGCGCGGCCTTCAGGCTGGTCTTCTTGTTCCAGCACGAGCGCGCGAGCATCGCCGCATCGAATTCATTGCCGAGCGGCTCGGGACCGAGGCCTTTCAACAGCGGCTCATCGTCGAGGCCCTTGCGGGCGATGATCTTCATGTAGCCGAACCGGCGCGGATCGTTGAACACGACGGCCGCTCCCGACGACATCTGAAACATCACATGATCGTGCGCGCGATCCTCGTTGCGCGGCGTGTGAAAGTTGCCGGGCGTGCTGCCCTTCCCCGCCTCGATGACGCGGAAAGACCCGGACATGCCCAGATGCATCAACAGCACGTCACCGGACGCCAGATCCGCCAGCAGGTATTTCGCGCGCCGTCCAAGCCCGGTCACGGTCTGGCCCTCGAGGCGGGCGACAAAATCCTTCTGGAACGGAAACCGCAGATCCTTTCGCCGGGTCTCGGCGCGGATGATTTTTGACCCCTCCATGGCCGGCTGAAGGCCGCGGCGGACGGTCTCAACTTCGGGTAATTCGGGCATAGGACGCATTCACCTTGAGGGACTGACGTGATAGCGCCATTGCCGTGGGCGCGCTATGGTCAGCCCAAGTCTGAGTTAAGTCAGAGTGTTGGGATGTAGAGTATGGATCGTCAGGGCGAAACCACGCATTTTGGCTTCAGAGACGTCCCTGTGGACGACAAGCAGACGCTGGTGAACGACGTGTTCCACAGTGTGGCGCAGCGTTACGACCTGATGAACGATCTGATGTCCGGCGGGCTGCATCGCGTCTGGAAGGACGTGATGATCAACACCCTCAACCCGCCGCGCAGTGACGCCCCGTTCGCGCTGCTCGACGTGGCCGGCGGCACCGGCGATATCGCCTTTCGCGCCGCCAAGGCGGCCGGCCACGGATTCCAGGCCACCGTCTGCGACATCAATTCCGACATGCTGGCCGTCGGCCGCGAACGCGCTGAAAAAGCCCATCTTGACCATCAGGTCTCGTTCGTCGAAGGCAACGCCGAGGCGCTGGCGTTCCCGAATCGTAACTTCGACGCCTACACCATCGCGTTCGGCATCCGCAACGTGCCGCGCATCGACGCAGCTTTGCGCGAGGCTTATCGCGTGCTGAAACCCGGCAGCCGGTTTCTGTGTCTTGAGTTCTCGACCGTCGATGTGCCCGGCCTCGACAAGATCTATGATCTTTTCTCCTTCAAGGTCATCCCGCCGCTTGGCCGTGCGATCACCGGGGACGCGGATTCGTATCAGTATCTGGTGGAGTCGATCCGAAAATTTCCGAAACCGAACGCCTTCGCCGAGATGATCCGTGACGCCGGCTTTGCGCGCG
>JBEPUM010000144.1:0-8594 GCA_041691515.1 Pseudomonadota bacterium
GGGTGCAGGTGCCGAGCAATCAAGCCCGGCCATCCCGCGGGATTTCCCCGCGTTCGCCTGCACCGCGTCCAGCCAGCTTGTGGCAGACCCCCGTAGTGGGGCCGGGCGGTGGCCTTCAACCTCCCGGGCGCGTGCTTGCGAGGCACAGCGCGCAGGACGCCGCATCAAACCGCGCAGGCTTTCGCCGTTGCGGCCAGCGAAGCCGGTTTTCGGGTTTCCCCGATTCCGTCTTTCGCTCTGTCCCGTTTGCACGACGCCTCATGAAGCGCCCTCACGGACAGGACGATGTGAATATAATCCTATGACGGGAAGGTGTCAAGCGCGGAGAATGACTTGAGACAATCATCACGCTACGGGCAGAGATCACCTGCGGTGCACACCCTCTCGTTGTCATGGCCGGGGCTTGACCCGGCCATCCACGTCTTTCTCGAACATGCGAAGTCAAGACGTGGATGCCCGCGACATCTGCGCGAAAACGTGCTTCGCGCGTTAGCATGGGCATGACGCTTGAATTGAGAGAGCACGCTCGACGTCATCCCGAGGTGCGCGCCGCGAAGCGGCAAGCCTCGAAGGATGCACAGCCAAACTGCCGCCCTTCGAGGACCACACGTAGCGCGGGCCCCTCGGGGTGACGGAAGGAGACCACGTTTGTTGTCGCATTCTGAAATAGGCGGCACGAGCGGCGTGCACGCCTCACGCACTCCAGCTCACCCATTTTGAACCCTTCAAATGTACACGGAAAGCGCCTAAACAGTCGCAAAATTCCGTCCACGAGGCCCCCATGAACGCCCCCACGCCGATCCCGTCGTCCGCCATGCCCGTTCCGCCCTACAAGCACACGCCGCTGTTTCCGCTCGGAGCGGACACCACGCCGTACCGCAAAATCACCACCGACGGCGTGCGGGTAGAGAAGGTCCTGGGCAAGGACATGCTGGTGATCGAGCGCGAGGCTTTGCGCGCGCTGTCGGAGGCCGCGTTCGGCGACATCAATCACTACTTAAGGCCGGGGCATCTCAAGCAACTCCGCAACATCCTCGACGACAAGGAAGCGAGCCCGAACGACAAGTTCGTCGCGCTGGATTTTTTGAAGAACGCCAACATCGCCGCCGGCGGCGTGCTGCCGATGTGCCAGGATACCGGCACCGCGATCATCATGGGCAAGAAGGGCTGCAACATCATCACCGACGGCAGCGACGAGGGCGCGCTGTCGGAAGGCGCGCGCGATGCGTACCTGCGCCGCAACCTGCGCTATTCGCAGGTAGCACCCTTGACGATGTACGAGGAGAAGAACACCGCCAACAACATGCCGGCGCAGTGCGAGATCTATGCCGAGGGTGATGACGCCTACAAGTTCATGTTCATGGCGAAGGGCGGCGGCAGCGCCAACAAGAGCTTTCTGTTTCAGGCGACGCCCTCGGTGCTGACCAGAGATCGCCTGCTGGCGTTTCTGAAAGAGAAGATCATGACGCTCGGTACCGCCGCGTGCCCGCCGTATCACCTCGCCATCGTCATCGGCGGCACCTCGGCCGAGTTGTGCATGAAGACGGTGAAGCTCGCCTCCGCGCGATACCTCGACGCGCTGCCGACCCATGGCTCGCCGGACGGTAATGCCTTCCGCGATCTGGAGATGGAGCAGGAGGTGCTCAAGATGACGCAGTCCTCCGGCGTCGGCGCGCAGTTCGGCGGCAAATATTTCTGCCACGACGTGCGCGTGATCCGGATGCCGCGCCACGGAGCGTCCTTGCCGATCGGGCTGGGCGTGTCCTGCTCGGCGGACCGTCAGGTGCTCGGCAAGATCACCCGGGACGGCGTGTATCTCGAAGAGCTCGAGCATAACCCGGCGCAGTATCTGCCGGCGGTGGAAGAGGCGCTCGGCGGCGAGGTCGTCAAGATTGATCTCAACCGGCCGATGAAGGACATTCTCGCCACGCTCTCAAAATATCCGACCAAGACGCGGCTGTCGCTGACCGGCACCATGATCGTCGCGCGCGATTCCGCGCATGCAAAGCTGCGCGAGCGTCTGGAGAAGGGCGAGCCGTTGCCGGATTATTTCAAGAACCATCCGGTGTATTACGCAGGCCCTGCGAAAACACCGGACGGGTATGCCTCCGGCGCGTTCGGGCCGACCACGGCGGGCCGCATGGATTCATTCGTCGATCAGTTTCAGGCGGCCGGCGGATCGATGGTGATGGTGGCCAAGGGCAATCGCTCCACGCAGGTGCGCGACGCCTGCAAGAAATACGGTGGCTTCTATCTCGGCTCGATCGGCGGCGCTGCGGCCAACCTCGCGGAACACTGCATCAAGAAGGTGGAGATCGTCGAATATCCCGAACTCGGGATGGAAGCGATCTGGCGCATCGACGTGGTCGATTTCCCGGCCTTCATCATCATGGATGACAAGGGCAACGACTTCTTCAAGGAACTGAATCTCGGTTAGCAGACGTCGGTCTGCCGGCCGACGATTTGCGGGCTAACGATTTGGTCGGCATCGTGAGCTTTTGATTCAAATGGCGTGGCCTCATGGGCTGCGCCATTTTCTTTTGATGTTCCGTTGCGTCGCCGTTGAACCTTTTTCTGCCTGCGACGTCGGATCATCAACGGCAACGCCGCGCCGATCCAACTGCGGGCCCGGCAAATGCCGGCGCCAGCGCAATTGCCCGGCTGTCGCCATGAAGCGCCCCGCAATTCAGGATGGAGCCAGCCATCGATGTCCTTGAACACGCGCTGGCAATTCGCCGCTGTAGCCGCCGTCCTTCTCGCGACGGCCGCGGCCTACGTGACCGCCAACAAAGCAGGGGCTGGATCGGACGTCACCGTCGCGCCGACTATCGTCGCAATGGCGGCGAAACCCGAAGAAGGCACCGATGCGCGCGTCAGGCTGACGGCGACAGTGTCGTTTGCCGGCGGCGGCCAGGTTCCCGTCGGCACGGTCGAATTCACCGATGAAACCCTGCACAAGGTGCTGGGCGTCACCAACGTATCAATGCCCTGGATCGTGGTCGATCATCTGGCCCAGGGGCCGCACGTCCTTCGCGCGCGTTACAGCGGCGTCACGAGCTATTTCCCGTTCGTGATCGATCCTTCGACGTCAGTGCCGTTATCCTATGCCGAACAGGTGAGGCCGGAGGTCACGCTGTCGTCGTCGCAGAATCCGAGTTTGCCGGGGCAGGTGGTAACGCTGACGGCGAGGGTCGTCAGCCCCGCTGGCACACCCGCAGGTGCGGTGACCTTTCAGGATCGCGACACCGTGCTCGCCAGCCATGTACCCCTGAATTCGAGCGGCGTCGCGTCGTTCACGACGTCGGCGCTCGGCGAGGGATTGCGCCGGATCGTCGCGACCTATGAGGGCGATGCCGGCAACAGCGCTGCGTCGTCAGCGCGTTTGGCGCAGAACGTCGGCGAGAACGACGGCAACCAGCGCGATGTCCGGCATGCGCGGCTGCGGCCGTCCGCGTCGCCTTAAAGCGAATGCGATTTACGCCCGCGTTCCCGTGAACGGGAACGAGCCCATCGGGCCGATGCCCATTTCGCCGGACATGCTGTCACCTGCGACTTTGCCGGTGAAAGCGAGCGTCAGCGGCATCGGATTGGTGATCGAGATCTTCCACGCGACGTCGTCGCCGTTGACGGTGCCGTCAAAGATTTCGCCGCTGTTGCCGTCGGCGCCTTGCGTGCCGGTCAGCGTGCCGCCGGCGCTTGTCAGCGACAGCGTCGCGTTGCGCTCGCCCATCGGGGTGGACATCGTGATATTCCAGTTGCCGTCGACAGCCATCGGTTACTCCTTAAGCGCATGCGCACCAGCCGGAATCGGCCTGGCATCGTCGCATCCGGGTTCGCAAACAGGATTATCAGCGGCGCACGGACTTCTCAACCGGATCGTGCAGCGGCTAGAGCGTGATCCCGAAAAGTGGAAACCGGTTTTCGGATAAGATCATGCTCAATCAAAGGATTTAAGCAGGAGTCTGATTCAACGTAGTTGAATCAGACTCCTGCCGCGTCAGGTCGTTGCGGCGTTCCGCGCGGCCGCGGCTTCGCCGCGCAATTTCCGGGTGATGACGAAGCGGAGGACCACATACTGGATCGCGAAGGCCGCGATCTTGGCGCCGAAGGCGACGAACGAAATATAGAACGCCCACAGCTTGACATCGCCGGTCATGGCGACGGCGATGTTGCCGAGCCCGAGCGCGAACATCAGCGCTGCCCAGGCATAGCCTGCCTTGGTGATCAGGCCGGGGGCATTTTCAACGACAATCGGCGGCATATAGCGCATCATCCAGCCGCGCTTCAGCATCACCGCGCCGATGGCGAAATGGGCGATGCTTGGCTTGAACATCACGAAGCGGGGATCCTTGGTCAGCAGCGTCGCGCTGCCGAGCACGATGACGAGCGCGAGGCTGGCCCAGGTCATGAAGCCGAGCGGCTTGCCCTTGAGGCGGGAATAGATCACCTGCGCGATCGCAGCTGCGATGCCCACGGCGGTCGCGAGCACCACGTCACCGCTGACGCTGTAGACGATCAGGAAGATGATGCTGGAGAGGAAGTCGCTGCCGAGCTTGGCGAATACGCTTGTCATCGTCAAAACTCCCTGCGGCGTCGGGGCCGCGTGTGGTTCGTTCAGTTGAATATCAGATCGTGGACCAATGCGATTGTATCAGGATGCCGCAGCGGTGTTCTTGAGCGATGCACCATGCCGGGTGCGCAGGTAGTGCGGGTACCAGTTGGTGAAATAGACGGCGGCGTTGCGGGCGGCAAATCCGATTGCAATTCCGATCCACAGCGGCAGGCTCGGCAGGTAGAACGCGAACAGGTTCGCAGCGGCCATCAGCACGATGGCCGCTGCCCATGCAGCGGTGATGATATAATTCGCCATCAGGAACGCGGGAAGCTTCGCGGTTTCGGCATCCACGGCTTCGCGCGCATACTGCAGTGTGAAGGGCGTCCGGGCGGCGATCGACAGCAGAATGATCGTCAATGTCCCGGCATCGACGGCGAGGCGAATGACGGTCGAACTCCATGCGCTGTCGGCGAGGGCGAAATAGCCGGCCAGCGCCGTGAACAGGATGACCGATCCCGCCGCCAGCATCTTGACCGAGCGTCCGCCCGCCAGATCGTAGGCGATCGTCGCCGTGGCCACGGCTGCCCCTGCGATCAAGCTCGGGACGGCGGGCGCCACCAGCATCAGAAGTGTGAAAGTTCCGAACGGGGCAAGGATCAGGAAGAAAGCCATGGGCTGCCTCATGAGGTCTATCTTTACATCGTCAAGATAGAAATAGACGCCGGGTGAGGCGGCGTCAAGCAAAATCTTTACAGTGTCAAAATAGCGCGGGCGACCGGGCCGGGGAGCGGAAAGGGCGCTTCGATGGGTGCGCCCGTGCGGCTCAGAGCGGCTCGGCGACTAAGCGTGATGGGCGTCACACATACCTGTCGCGCGCGCAGCTACCTTCACCCATCAACAAGGGAGACCGTCATGCGCAAATGTATCCTCGTTGCCTCGCTGCTCTTAGCTTCGGGCGTTGCCCAGGCCGAGCAAATGCGGGGCCTTACGCTGGCATCGAACACGGCGGCGGCCGAGCAGCCTCAGCAGGCCGCACCGGCCCAGCAGCAGGTACAGGGAGCGCCCAAGGCTAACGCGAAGCCGACAGACGATCGCGACAATTCCTGTAACGACGACCGGCGCGATCGCGATAGCACTCGTGACGACGATCGGTACGATCGCAAGCCGGTGCGGCATCACGAACACGAAGGTGCCGAACACAAGGCGCGCCGCATCGCCGCCCGGTACGGCGTCTATTGGTGAGGAATGTTCTCAAAAATCTGCTGATCGCGCTCCGCTTCATGAGCGTGTGTTCGAAAGTAGCGCACGTCACCTATCGCCAGTTCAATGCGCCTGAATTCCGTTCGCCGGATCCGCGATAAAGCGACTCGGTCAATATCGTCTAACTACGCTCAGGCCACGCCGACCCAGTTGCCGTGGAAACCATCGGGCACCCGATGGCCGAGTTGCACCAGCGCCACCGGTCCGGCTTTCACGTCGGTCGCGTTGAACACCGCGAGATCGCTGCGGTTGTCGCGTGCGCGCCAGACCACGGCGAGCAGCCAGCCGTCGCCTTCCGCCGCATCCGGGCCGCGTTCCACGAACACCGGTTCGGAAATGGTGTCGCCCGCGGGCAGCAGGTATTGCGCAAGCCGGTTGCCCTTGCCATCGACATGCACAATCCCGGATAGCGCGCCGAACATCGGCAGGTTGGGGTTGGCGCAGGCGTACCAGCCATGGCGGCTGGCAAGGCCGGCGCGGCGCTCGTCGATGCGCGGGAATTCGCCGGTGAGGTCGTCGAGATAATCCTGCGTGAAGCGGTCGGTATTCCCCGAGAGATCGAAAGTCCAGCGGCACAGCCGCGCGCGCGACTTTTTCGGATCGGTCGGCGAGCCGTCGGGATGGGTGAACAGCGGCGCTTCCTCGAACTGCATCACATCGGCGATGATGCGGTCGCCGTCTTCCCAAGCGTTCATCACATGAAAGACGTAACAGCTCTCGGCGCGGAACCAGACGATGTCGGCACTCGTGCCGCTGCGCTTCATCACGCCGACATACGCGCCTTTCTCCGGCTCCCACGCATAGGGCGGGCGGCCACCCATGGCGCGATCCATGCTGCCCGTGATGGGCAGGATCGGAAACAGCACATGATTGGCGGTGACGATAAAGTCGTGGACCATGCTGGCGTAGGGCGCGGCAAACCGCTCGAAGCGCGTGACGACGCCGGACGCATCGACCGAGCCGAATGAAATATCCGGGGTGAACGGGCCGCGCGCATTGTAGCCGAAGAACATCATCTCGCCGGTGACGGGGTCGACCTTCGGATGCGCGGTGAACGGGCCGGCGATCCTGCGATCGTAATCGCAATAGCCACGCGTCTTGAGCGTTCCCGGCTCGATCGCGGTCGGCAGATGGCCTTCCTCGAGCGCCAGCAGGCGGCCGCCATGAAAGATGATGTTGGTGTTGGCGACGCCGCCGTCTGCGCCAGCCGAGGCAGGGGCGTCTGGTAGTTTCCGGCCGAAGCCGCCGAACAGCGCGCGGCCCGCATCATGCTCTGCCAGCCATTTCGGAGTGCGGACCCAGCGGTTGCGATAGCTGGCGCGGCCGTTCTCGAGGTGAAACGCATGCAGCATGCCGTCGCCGACGAACCAATGGGAGCCGGGCGAATCGAACTGCGGATTGGGACCGTTGCGATAGAGCGTGCCGTTCAGTTCGCGCGGCAGTTCGCCGGTTATCTTCAGAAACGGCGCGTCGCATTCCATCGGAATAGGGCCGAGGTTGTTGCGCTCGCGGGTAAACTCATGCGTCTCCAGCATCGCTCGCCCTCCCACTTTATCTTTACATCGTAAAGATTGAATTAGCCGCGCGAAGGGATCGCGTCAAGCAAAATCTTTACAGTGTAAAAATGGCGACCTATAACGGGAGCATGACACGCACAACGGATTCAGGGCGATCCGCGGCGGCTGCCGCACGCAAACCTTCCACAAAGACTGTTGCCAAGGCATCAACCAGGACGGCGGGCGGCACAGCAACGCCGCGTGCGGTTGGGCGAAAGGCAAAGACAGCATCGCCCTATCATCATGGCGACCTGCATGATGCGCTGCTGAAAGCAGCCGAACGGATTCTGGAGCGCGATGGCCTGTCGGGTTTGACGCTGCGTGCGGTGGCGCGCGAAGCCGGCGTCTCGCATGCCGCGCCGGCGCATCATTTCGGCGATCTGACCGGGCTTCTCAGCGAATTGGCCGCGATCGGTTACCGCCGGTTTGGCGCAGCGATGATGGCGGCCGGCAGTTCGGGACATTCCCTCGCGGAATCGGGATTGGCGCGCGGCAAAGCTTATGTCGATTTCGCGCACACCCAGCCTGCGATGTATCAGCTGATGTTCAGCGCCGAGCGGCTGGACATGAGCAATCCTGCTTTGGCGATGGCGGCAGATGCGTCGTTCGCAGGTCTGGCTCAGTCAATCGGCAAAGCGCGGCATGAGACCATTTCCGAGGACGCGCTGACGCTTGAGCAGGCCGCGGATATCGCTCGCGTCTGGTCGCTGGTGCACGGGTTCTCGATGCTGCTGATCGACGGCCGGCTGAATGGAATTCTGAACCATCTGCCTGATGGGACCGACGCGGAGATGTTGCTCGACACGATGCTGCGGCTGGCGGTGAGTCGTATCGGCAAGTAATCGATGCAACTTCTGCCGGAGGTCGGCGTTGTCCGCGATGGCAAAGAAAACGCGTGCTCCATGGAAACGTGCAAATCCGCGCAAGCGCGCCGGCAAGGCGTCGAAACATCTGAGCGCGGCCGCTAAAAGCTCCGCGAAGCAACGCGCCAAGCGGGCAGGCCGGCCTTACCCCAATCTGGTGGACAACATGCGCGTTGCTTCCAAGAAAAAGACCACGACGAAATCTGCAAAGAAGCGATCGGCAAAAAAGACTGCCAAAAAATCGGCGAAAACGAAAAAATCTGCCAAGAAAAAATCAGCGAAGAAGCGTGCCGACCGCAACCGCGAACCGGAGAAAGATCCGCGCGGCGGCTTGACGGCCGCAGGCCGCAGGAAATTCGC
>JBEPUM010000145.1:0-8587 GCA_041691515.1 Pseudomonadota bacterium
CGTTTCACTCGAAGGAATTGAACGATCGGAGAGATCTCGCTGCCGGAGTGCTGCAATCCGGTCGAAGCAGAACGTCGGAAGAATTCGTTCGCACGGATCTCGCGGCAAAGGTCTATCTCACCACACATAAGCCCCTTCAAATCGCGAACCAGCGGATGTTGCTGTCGAGTTCGGTCGATCTGACCCAGCAAAAGGCTATAGAGGAAGAGCTCTTCCGCTGTGCCTATTACGATGAGCTGACGGGTCTGCCGACCCGGCGTGTCATCGAGCAACGCGCGAATAGCCTTATTCGCGAAGAGGGATCGACAGCCAGGTTTGCGGTGGCTTTCCTCGACATCGACAATTTCAAGCATATCAACGACTACTATGGTCATGCGTCCGGCGACGCGCTTCTCGTCGAAGTTGCCCGGCGGCTGGGCCTCGGCCTTCGCGACACCGATATGTTGTCCCGGATCAGCGGTGACGAATTTCTGCTTCTGCTCAATCCGATTAGAAGCGAAGCCGAGGTCGCCGACTACATTGAATTCGTGCTGCAGCGGCTCAAGGCGCCGTTTTTTATCGACGGATCGGAGCTGTTCGCGTCCGCATCGATTGGCGTAAGTATTTACCCGGATCACGGCCGTGATTATGAAGTGCTGCGCCAGAACGCCGATATTGCGATGTATCGCATCAAGAATGAAACCAAGGGCGCCGCCCTCATTTTCGATGCCGGTATGCAGCGCGAAGCGTTGGCGCGGATGGAGGTCGAGCAGTCGCTGCGGCTCGCCATTCTCGACAAACGGTTCTGCTGTGCCTTCCAGCCCAAGGTCGATATCAGGACTCAGCAGATCAAGGGCATCGAAGCTCTGGTTCGGCTGCGCAATGATGAAGGTGTCATTCAGGCGCCCGGAACGTTCATCGATCTGGCGGTCGAGCTCGGTTTGATCGACGAACTGACGCACCTGGTGCTGGCTGAAATCATGAAGTCCATCGATCTTATCGATGACACCTTTGGCACGGGCGTCAGCATCAGCATCAACGTTGCTGCCAAGCAGGCCGGCAATCTGGCGTTTATGACGTCCTTCGCGCAGGCGCTCGAAGATACCGGCTGCCCCACGCGGTTCATTGTCGAAGTTACGGAAGACGCGTTCGTCGCCAAAACGCATTTCCAGACGGAAATCCTGCCGATCCTGCGAAGACTCGGCGTCGGCATCTCGATCGACGATTTCGGGATCGGATATTCATCGCTGTCGGCCCTGGCCGACATCACAGCTGACGAAATCAAAATTGATAGATCGTTCATCATCGACATTCACAAGCGTCCACGTAGCCAAGGCATCCTGAAGGCAATCGAGTCGCTCAGCGAAGCGCTTGGAATGACCGTGATTGCGGAAGGCGTCGAGACATTCGAGGAGCTTGCCTATCTGCAGGCCGCGACCCGGATTAAATACGCGCAGGGCTTCTATTTCTCGAAACCGGTCTTCCTCGAAGAACTCCAGCCGGGTAGCCGCGCAGTGAGCGACAACCGGTCGAGCCAAACCAGCCGGCCTGTGCAGGAAAGCCGTCCGGCCTATTCCCGCGCTCGCGGATTTGGCCGCTAACGAACGCTCGGTATCGGTATGCGGCGTCGGTCGGCACCCGTGAAACGGCGTATGCTTTCTCGCAAATTGTTCCCGCCATAAATTTTATTGATCGGGATAGCCAATAGGCGACCAAAGCCTACATATTGGATATCCTTCCAGTTATCCCCACCGAGTTTGTTATTTGCCAAGCAAAATTGAAGACTATGGAATTATTGGCGACGGAGAGACGGTGGCGCTCGTCGGTCGCTCGGGGTCGCTTGACTGGCTTTGCTGGCCTTCTTTCGATTCAGATGCCTGTTTCGCCGCGCTTCTGGGTGACGAGCGCCACGGTTATTGGTGGATTCGTCCGGCCGCAGAAATCAAACGGTCGTCGCGTAGTTATCGCGGAGACGGCCTCATCCTCGAGACGCGATTCGAGACCGTCGACGGCGTTGTGACTTTGATTGATTTCATGCCACCGCGCGGCAAGGCTTCGGATGTTATCCGCCTTGTTCGTTGCGAGAGCGGGCGCGTTAAGATGCGCATGGATCTCGTGATCCGGTTCGGATTCGGGAAAAACGCACCATGGGTTCGCCGCACTGAAGACAAGGCACTTCTCGCGGTGTGCGGGCCGGATATGCTGGTGTTGCGCACACCCGTCGAAATGCGAGGCGAGGATATGACGACTGTCGCCGACTTTGAAGTCAGCGCCGGGCAGACGATTCCTTTCGTGATGACATACGGCGCGTCGCATCTGGAAATTCCGGCGTCGATCGATGCGACGACAGCCCTGAAGGAAACGGAGGCGTTCTGGGCCGACTGGTCCGGAAAGTTCGAGTATGACGGCCCGTATCATCATATGTCGCTCCGTTCGCTGATTACGCTGAAAGCAATGATTTACGCTCCCTCGGGCGGCATCGTCGCGGCACCCACGACGTCACTTCCAGAGAAACTCGGCGGAGCCCGAAATTGGGATTATCGTTTCTGCTGGCTGCGCGACGCGACGTTTACGCTGCTCGCTTTGATGAATAGCGGCTACTACGACGAGGCGCGGGCGTGGCACAACTGGCTGCTGAGATCTGTTGCCGGCTCGCCGTCCGACATGCAGATCATGTACGGAATTATCGGGCAGCGCCGGCTCACGGAATGGGAGGCCGACTGGCTGCCCGGTTATGAAGGGGCGCTTCCGGTCAGGATTGGAAACGCGGCGCACGCCCAGTTGCAGCTGGATGTGTATGGCGAACTGATGGACGTCTTCCACCAATCGCGAATGGCCAAGCTTGAGCTTGGCGATGCAACGTGGGCGCTCGAATGCAAACTTCTCGACCATCTGGCAGAAACCTGGCGCGAGTCGGATGCCGGGATCTGGGAGCAGAGAGGGCCGGGCAAGCAGTACGTGTCCTCGAAGGTGCTGGTCTGGGTCGCGTTCGATCGCGGTATCAAGAGTGCGGAGCATTTTGGATTCGAGGCGCCGGTGGAGCAATGGCGGCAATTGCGTGATGAGATTCACCGCGACATCTGCGAGAACGGGTTCGATCGCGAGCAGAATACCTTCGTCGAATCCTATGGGGCGAAGGTGCTGGACGCGAGCACACTGCTGTTTCCGTCCGTTGGTTTCCTGCCGGCCTCCGATCCTCGGATTGTGGGAACACTGGCTGCCATCGAGAAGCACCTTGTCCGTGATGGATTTGTTCTTCGCCACGATCCGCGGGCAATCACCGATGAGCAGCAGCCGATCGAAGGCGCCTTTTTGGCCTGCACATTGTGGCTTGCCGATGCCTATGTGCTCAGCGGGGACATCGATCGCGCCGAAGTGCTGTTGAATCGGGTCGCAGCGGTGGCGAACGATCTCGGATTGCTATCCGAGGAATACGACACTGTCGCCCACCGCCAGACTGGAAATTTCCCCCAAGCGCTGACCCACATTGCGCTTGTCAACACGGTTCATAATATCAGCAGCGCGCGGAAGCCTGCGATGCAGCGTTCGGAAAGCTAGCTTTATCCAAGGGCGATAATTCGCTCGATCGCCTTCGCGAATCCGTCGTTTTCATTGGTGTCGGTGGAATAGGTGGCACGGGCCTTGACGTCGTCGGTGGCGTTGCCCATGGCAAATGACACGCCGCTTATGGCGAACATGGCCAGATCGTTCGCCATGTCACCGATGGTGGCAATGTTCTCTGGCGAAATATCGAGACGCTTCGCCATTGTTTCCACGAATGTTCCCTTGTCCCGCCCGGCGGGAGTGACGTCGAGATAATAGCTTTGCGAGCGGACGGCTGACGCTTGACCGGCGAGCGCCTTCTGCACGGCGGTTTCGCAACGCGCCAGTTTCTCGGGGTCGGCGCTGACGCCGACAATTTTGCAGGCATCGTTCGCGAATTCGTCGAAACTGGAAACGAAAGCTGGGGCTGTCAAGATCGTGGCTTTCTCATGCGCAACATAGTGTCCGTCGTCGTGCATAATCAGCCAGCGATCTGCTGTGAATAGCCAGATATCGACACCGGATGCCTTCAGCGTGTCGATGGCGATTCTCGCTGCCGGCGCGGGAATAATCTCTTTTTGAAGCACGGCGAGGGTGGGGTCGACGATCAGGCTTCCATTAAATGCGCCGAACGGCAGCCGGAGATCGAGCGGTTTGATCAGCATGCGCATCCCGAAAGCGGGGCGGCTGCTGGTGACGGTAAAGTCGATATTCTTGTCGGCGAGTTGTTTCACAGCATTGATCGCCCCATCCGTCAGACGCTTGTCATGCGTCACCATGGTTCCGTCGACGTCCGAGATCACCAGAGAAATGCGGTTCATGGAGTTCCTCGGTTCTGGTCAAGCAAGGTCACGATGCGATCGGCAATTTGCTCCACCGTTGCATCGATATCTACGACGAGAGGATGCTCGTCCTCGGTCGGTTCCTCCAGCGTTCTGAACTGACTGTCGAGCAAACCTGGCGGCATGAAGTGACCCGTGCGGGCGTTGAGCCGGTCAGCGATCAGGTCCTTGTCGCCGCGCAGATAGACAATGCGAGTGTCAGGATGTCCTTGCACGAGAATATCCCGGTATCCACGCTTGAGTGCAGAACACGCGATGATAACATTTGTACTGGTCGAGCGCTTGCGGTCGATTTCGGCGGCGATGGCCCGCAACCATGGCAACCGATCCTCATCGGTCAACGGGATGCCAGCACTCATCTTTTGAACATTACTGGCAGGGTGAAATGTGTCGCCGTCCTCCACAACCCAGCCCAGTCGTTCTCCTAACGCATCCGCGATAGTGCTCTTTCCGGACCCGGATACGCCCATCACGATCAGCGCGCAAAAAGCGCGGCCCGGCCGACTAGCGCTCATTTCATCCGCCCTGCGGCCGCCGTATCGACCAGCCATAACGTCTCGCCGTTGGAATGCGCACGGGTGGCGGGCAGATCGTCGCCGGACATAACCTTGGACAGGATATCGCGCTTGGCGTCGCCTGAAGCGAGAAACAACATCTCCCGCGAGGATGCCAATGCGGGAAACGTCAGGGTCACCCGAGGAACGAAGGGTTCGACGTGCGCATGATCGACACCGACAACCCACCGCTCGGTCTCGTCAAGCGCTGGAAATGCCGGAAACAACGACGCTGTGTGCCCGTCCGGCCCAAGCCCCATCAGGACGAGGTCGAAAAGAGGTTTGGCCGGATCCAATCGAGACGAACCGTAGAAAGTCTGGAGTTCGCGTTCGTAAAGCCGTGCGGCCGTATCGGGATCGTCTGCATTCGTCGGTATGGCGTGGATGTTCTCGGCCGGCGCGCAGCGGCTGAGGAAAATATCCTTGGCCGCGGCCATGTTATTGCGATCGTCGGCTTCGCTCACGAAACGCTCGTCTCCGATGAACCAGTGAACACGATCCCAAGGGATGCGCGCATGATAGTCGGAACTTCCCAGCAGCGCATAGAGGGCTTTCGGGCCGGAGCCGCCGGTCAGGCATACCGCCGGCCTGCGCTGGTTTGCCTCGATCCTTGAGATCAGCCGCGCCGCAGCTTCGGCGGCAACGGCCTTCGCGTCAGGCAGCACCACGAACTCGCGCCCTGCCGCATCATCAGACGTCATGTCAGCTTGCGCCAATGGCGGCCATCACGCGCGAGCAATTCGTCGGCCTCGGCGGGCCCCTCGCTGCCGGCCTTATAGCCGACAAGCCCATCGGCGCCGGCCTTTTTCCAGGCGTCGAGGAACGGCTGCACAGCCTGCCATCCGGCTTCGACGCCGTCGGCGCGCTGAAACAGGATATTGTCGCCAATCATGCAGTCGTAGATCAGCGTTTCGTACCCCGTGCTCGGTTCGCTCTTGAAGTAGTCCTTGTAGCGGAATTTCATCTCGACGCCATCGATCGAGATGGAGGGGCCGGGCACCTTGGTGTTGAACTGCAACGTGATGCCCTCGGTCGGCTCGATGCTGATGACGAGATAATTTTGCGAGAGCCGATCCACTGGCGTGTCGCGGAACATTGCGAACGGGGCTTGCTTGAACTTGATCGCCACCTCGGTTCGCTTGATACCCAGCGCCTTGCCGGTTCGCAGATAGAAGGGAACGCCGGCCCATCGCCAGTTGTCGATCGTCAGTTTTAGCGCCGCATAGGTCTCGGTGGTACTGTTTGATTTCACGTCGGGAGTCTCGCGGTAGTCCTCGATCGTCTCGTCGCCGACTTTGCCGGCGCGATATTGACCTCGCACCGAATTTTTCAGCGCGTCTTCGGGGCTCTGGGTCTGGATCGAGGCGAGCACTTCCGCTTTTTCCGAACGCACGGCCTGGGCATCGAAACGCGCCGGCGGCTCCATCGTTACCAGCGACAGCAACTGAAACAGGTGATTTGGCACCATGTCCCGCAGCGCGCCGGTCGCATCATAGAAGCTGCCGCGATGGCCGACTGCCAGCTTTTCGTCGACGGTGATCTGGATATGGTCGATGTGATTTCGATTCCAGATCGGCTCGAACATGCCGTTGGCGAAGCGCAGCACCAGAATATTCTGGACGGTTTCCTTGCCGAGGTAGTGATCGATCCGGTAAATCTGGTGTTCGTCCGCGATCTTGAGCAGCTTGCTGTTCAGCACCTTGGCGGACTTGAGATCGGTCCCGAACGGCTTTTCGACGATGAGCCTGCGCCAGGCGCCGTGCTCTTCACGCAGCAGGCCCGCGTGGCCGAGTTGTTCCGCGATCGGGGCAAACGCCGACGGGGGGACCGCGAGATAGAACAGCCGATTGCCACACGTGCCCTTGTCTTTCTCCAGCTTTTCAAAGCTTTTGCTCAGCTGACCGAATGAGGCCGGGTCGTCATTGTCGGCCTCAAGGCATGTCAGGCAACCCAACAGCTTTTTGGCGACCTCTTTTTTGACCGGCCGGGTCGCATGCTTGTCGAGGCCTTCCATTAAACTCTGACGGAGTTCATCGTCGGACATCTTCTTGCGAGCGATGCCGACGATGCAGAATTGGTCAGGCAACAAGCCGCTCTCGGCAAGATTATAGAGGGCAGGGATGACCAGGCGGTGGGTGAGGTCCCCGGTGACACCAAAGATGACGAAGCAGCAAGGCTCCGGCTTTTGCGGTTTCTTGCCTGCGTCCACCATCAGCTTGCGGCCTTTCCCTTTGCATTCTTTGTAACTTTACCGGCAGGTGAACCGGACTCTCCCGGCTCCTTGTGACCGCCGAACCCCTCGCGCATCGCGGACAGAATCTTTTCGCCGAACGTATGCTCCTGACGCGAGCGAAACCGCGCGTAGAGCGCCGCCGTCAAAACTTCAGCGGACACCGCTTCATCGATCGCGGCATTGATGGTCCAGCGGCCTTCGCCGGAATCTTCGACGAACCCCGAATAAGCCTCAAGCGTATCGCTACGGGCAAGGGCGGATGCTGTGAGGTCGAGCAACCAGGAGGGAATGACGCTACCGCGTCGCCACACCTCGGCAATATCGGCAAGATCAAGCGTGAATCGATGATCCTCCGGCAGCGCATCGATGTTTGCGTTCTTGAGAATGTCAAAACCTTCAGCATAGGCCTGCATCAGGCCATACTCGATGCCGTTGTGAACCATCTTGACGAAATGGCCGGCGCCGACTGGGCCGGCGTGGATATATCCCTGTTCGACGCGCGGGTCGCGGCCGTCCCGGCTAGGTGTTCTGGGAATGTCGCCACGGCCGGGTGCCATCGACGCAAAGATCGGATTGAGCCGATCGACGATGGCCTTGTCGCCACCGATCATCATGCAGTAGCCGCGTTCGAGGCCCCAGACGCCGCCGCTGGTCCCGACATCGACGTAGTTGATACCCTTCTCACGCAACGCCTTGGCCCGCCGGATATCGTCCTGCCAAAAGGTATTGCCTCCATCGATGATGATGTCATCGCGGTCGAGCAGTTTGGCGAGCGTATCGATAGTGGATTCGGTAATCTTCCCGGCCGGGAGCATGATCCAGATGGCGCGAGGCTTCTCAAGCTTCTGGACGAAGTCCTCCAGTCCCTTTGTCCCTGTCGCTCCATCTCCGGCAATCGCGGCGACAGCCTTGCTATCCTTGTCGTAGACAACGGCCTGATGGCCTCCCTTTTTCATCAGGCGGCGAACAATATTGGCCCCCATGCGCCCCAAGCCAACCATGCCAATCTGCATTATCGAATCCTTATGTCCTTAAAACGAAACAGAGTGGCCCGGCTGCCAGCCTGGCTCTCTTCGAATGCTCATCATGCCTTGTTTTTCGAGATTTGGCGCAACGTCGTTTCAAGAATCTTCGGAGAAGATTCGAAATTTTCTCCGAAAATTCTGCTGGCGGTGCAGGGATTTGAACGGTTCGTAAGGTGAAGAACGTCAGGTTTACTCGCGAACGGCGTCATGGTTCCTTCGTTCATCATCGCAATCCCGTGAAGCCAGCCGCGTTTGCATTGGGTTGCCCGTACGGGCATTCTGATCGTGCGCGGTGTGCAGGCGTACGAGCAAATGGGGTGTAAATGAACATCATCGGCGTCCTGTGCGCAGCTTCGGTATGTTTGGCAACCAGCGCTACGGCGCAAACGGGAGGGCAGGTCATTCAGAAGA
>JBEPUM010000146.1:0-8561 GCA_041691515.1 Pseudomonadota bacterium
ATCTATTTCAAGGAATCGCCCGACGCAACCATCACCGGTTGTTCGCCATTTCCGGGCATGCTGCGCAAGAAGTTCGGCAACGACCTGTCGACTCTTGCCGGCAAAACCATCGAAATGGATTCGCTTCCTGGCGTCACGCCGAATGTCGATATCGATAGCTTGGTCGAGCGAACATAGGGCGGCGTCATGCGAGCGCCGCCCCCGTCTTTGCGATCCGACGTGCCGCTGGTCTAAGCAGCGGCCCTCCCCGCGGCGAGCGCCTGCACGTCGGATGTTTTCAGAGCCTTGCCCCCGATGGCCCAGTCTCCACTTTCGAATTCGTTGATACGAACCGTGGTGACGCCGCGCATGTTCTCGCCTTCGACCTCGATCATCGCTTCGGTGACTTTGGTGATGAGATCCTGCTTCTGCTTCGGCGTAAACACGTTCTTGATGACATCGATGGTAACGAGAGGCATTTGATTTCTCCTTCAGAGGTGGATACCGCCGCCGGAACCGTTCCGCCGTTGGTGATCGCAGTTGAGCACGCCTGCGCCCGTCCACGCTTGTAGTTTTCATGGAGATAGCGTGGAGGTTTCTCGGCGATTTCGCCGGGATGATCTATCCTCACGCCAATGATCTATCGATTCGATGCCTTCGAACTCGATACGGACAAGGCCGAATTGCGCTTGGACCGCAAGCTGCGCCCGATGGAGCCGCAGGTGTTCGCCTTGCTTTCCTTGCTCGTCGAAAACCGCGAGCGCCTCGTCACCAAAGATGAGATTATCGAGAAGGTGTGGGACGGGCGCGTCGTGTCGGAGGCTGCCGTGGCCAGCCGGATCAAGTCAGTGCGCAAGGCCCTCGGCGATGACGGGAAGAGCCAGCGTTTCATCAGGACGATGCACGGTCAGGGCTACCGTTTTGTGGCGGAAGCGATGGCCGCGTGGGCCGGAGTCGTAGGCGGGCGCGACGCGGAGCCCGTTGTACCGGCGGCCGGTCCAACCTCGCGGCCATCGATCGCAGTACTGCCTTTCCACTTGATTGGCGCCACGGACCGGTGCGCTGCCATCGCCGACGCCCTGCCCCATGAACTGATCACGGAACTGTCGCGCCTGCGATGGCTATTCGTCACTGCCCGCGGGTCCTCGTTTCGCCTGCGCGGGTCGGATGACATGGGCGATGTCGGCCGCCTGCTTGGCGTGCGATATTGCCTGTCGGGCACGGTGGAGGTTGCGGGCGCGAGCCTCGCCGTGACGGTCGAGCTCACCGACACGCGGGACGGCGGCATCGTCTGGGCAGAACACTTTGCCGGTTCCGTCGATGATGTGCATCAGGTCCGCGAGGAAATCCGCTCGCGGATTCTCACCGCGCTGGAAATCCGCATCCCCCTTCACGAGGCCGCCTTGGCGCGTCTCATGGTGACCGAGAACCTCGATGCCTGGTCGGCCTATCATCTTGGCCTCCAGCACATGTATCGATTCAACCGCAAGGACAATGCAACGGCGACCGCGCTGTTCCACCAAGCAGTCGCCGGTGATCCCGGCTTCGCGCGCGCCTATGCGGGTCTGTCCTTCGTCCATTTCCAGACGGCCTTCATGCACTACTCGGATGATCTCGTCGGCGAGATCGCACTGGCGCGGCGCTTCGCTGTGCGCGGCCTCGAGCTCGACCCGATTGACCCATTTGTCAATTTCACGATGGGGCGCACTTTCTGGCTCGAGGGCGACCTGGAGAGCAGCCTCGTCTGGCTCGAGCGCGCAACCTCGATCAGCCCGAACTATGCGCAAGGACTCTACGCGCGCGCCTGGACCGAATCTCTGGCGGGGCGCGGCGTGGAGGGGCGCAGGCATGTCGATCTTGCGATGCGCCTGAGCCCCCTCGATCCGTTGTACTACGCGATGCTGGCAACTCGAGCGTTAGCCCATATCGTCCTTGGCGAGGAAATCGAGGCAGCGCAATGGGCTCAGCAGGCCGCTCGCTCGCCGGGTGCCCACATACTCATCGCGCTGATCGCAGTCGCAGCCCATGCCTTGGCCCACGACGAGATTAATGCAGCGTCGTGGGCGGCCAACGTGCGCGCTCGCGACCCGTCGCTCACGCGGGAAGACTTCTTCAGGGCGTTTCCCATGAAGTCGGAGGCGACGAAGACACGAGTCTCGAAGGCGCTTGCGCGCTTTGGCTTCTAGGACGCGACTTCTCAGCTGCGCAGCAAGGTTGCTTAGCCGGTCCGAAACCGGGCAATGTCCCGACCCAATAGCCTGCCCTTCGGGCCTTCATTTTCGTCATAGTTCGTAAACGGTCACCCCGCGCGGTCTTACGAGCATTGCGGATCGAGGGGCCGGAGGACAAAATACCCCAGCGCGCAAGAACTGCAAGCCATGATCGGCGCGCAAACGCCATAGTCGGCGCGATGCACGCCAACAACGGGATCGAGTTTCCTGACGGTTGATCCCAAACGCACGGGAACCGCAGACTCATGAGAGTACGTTTCTGGGGAACGCGTGGGTCGATCGCTACTCCCGGGCCTGGCACGAACCATTTCGGCGGCAACACCTCGTGTGTCGAGGTGACCACTGCCAATGGCGATCTTCTAATCTTTGACTGCGGCACCGGCGCGCGCGAGCTGGGCGCCGCCTTGATGGCCCAGGAGAAGAAAGTCATCGATGCCAACATTCTTCTCGGGCATACGCACTGGGATCACATCCAGGGCTTTCCGTTCTTCACCCCGGCCTTTGTCAAAGGGAACTCCGTTGCGATCTATGGCCCGGAAGGCAGTCGCGGGCCACTGCACGGCGTGCTGGCGGGCCAGATGGAGTACACCTACTTTCCCATCGACTTGACCCATCTTCCGGCAGCGATCACCTACCACGACCTGACCGAGGGCATCCACATGATCGGCGGCGCGCGCGTCGCGACGCAATTTCTCAATCACCCGGCCATGACGGTGGGCTACCGGGTCGAAGCAGACGGTGTGGCGATGGTGTACTTGGTGGACCACGAGCCGTTCTCCGATGCGCTTTGGCGCGCCGGCGCCGAGCCGGGCCTGATCGAATCCATCCTGCACGAGGGAGACCGCCGGCACGCCAAATTCATGGCTGATGCCGATCTCGTGATCCACGACGCCCAGTACACGCCTGAGGAGTATCGGTCGAAGAAAACCTGGGGGCACAGCGCGTACGACTACGTGGTGCAAATTGCCGCCGCGGCGGGCGTGCGGCGTCTCGCACTGACCCACCATGATCCCAGCCACAACGACGACTTCATCTGGGAAATCGAGCGCAAGGCTCGCACCCTGGCCTTGCAATGCGGGACGGGACTGGATGTGTTCTACGCGTATGAAGGCGGTGAACTCATACTCGAGCCGCGCTCCATCTTGAAGCCGTTTGTCACGGAGGCCCCATTTCAGGCGTCCGTCGCGCAGCGCCAGTTTCGCGTCCTGGTGGTCGATGACCAGCCGGATACGCTCACGTTGATCGTTCGCGCGCTGGAGGGGGAGCGGTACACCGTGAGCACCGCCATCAGCGGCCAAGAGGCGCTGCGGATGATCGACGAGCAGGTACCGGATCTTGTAGTGCTGGACTACAAGATGGCCGGCATGGACGGCATGGCGGTCGTGAGGACGCTACGCGCCAGGCCCAAGACACTTGCCCTGCCTGTATTAATGCTCACCGCCATGACTGATGAGGCCAGCACCCGTGCCGGCTTTGAAGCGGGCGTGACCGACTATGTAACCAAGCCGTTTTCGATCCCGCAGCTCACCGCGCGCGTCCGCGCCTGCCTCGCGAGATCCCAGCTTCCGTAATCTCGTGCCGGCTAGTCGGAAATAATCTCGACACGATCCAGGTAGTTGGACAATTCGCCCACCCACTTGCGCGACGCCTCGCTGTCGGCGCTCTCGGCTGCGTGTTCGAGGGCGGCGCCGATGTCAGTAATGGCCGGGAATCCCCAGCTACCCCCGGCCCCCTTCATGCCATGCCCCAGACTCGCCACGATCGCGAAGTCACCTCGCTCCAACGCTTCCAGCATCGCGGTGACATCGCTCCTGCGGTTCTGCAGAAACTCCGGGATCAAGTCCGCGATCTCAGGGTTCGCATAAACTAGTATTGCTTCCTTCTGGCGTGTCTCCTCCTTTGACGGACCCGCGACTTCGGAATGCTCCCGGATCGCTTGCAGCAACACCTCTTGTTTGATGGGCTTCGTCAAATACGCCGTGCAGCCCGCGGCCATGCACTGTTCCTGATCCCCCTTCAAGGCAGAGGCCGTGAGTGCAACGATCGGGGTGGGCTGCCGCTGGTTCGCTTGTTCCCATTCTCTGATCGCCCGCGTTGCGGTCAAGCCGTCCATGACTGGCATTTGCCGATCCATCAGGACGAGGTCGAAGTGTCCGGCAGTAAATTTTGTGTAGGCAATCGCGCCGTTTTCAGCGATTTCGACCCGGTACGGCGTGTCCTTCAGGTAGGCCACGGTGATCGTGCGGTTGTCGGGCGAATCCTCCACCAGAAGAATATGCAGCGCTGGCAGCGCCGGATCGGAACCCGTGCCGATCGGCGCGATCGCCCGGCGGCCGGGCCCGGCCCAAATCTCGAGCGGTACCGTGAAAGAAAACACGCTGCCCTTCCCGACCCCGCTTTCGACCCGGATGCACCCGCCCATCAGTTCCACAAGGCGCTTCGAAATCGTGAGCCCCAGCCCCGAGCCCCCGTACCTGCGTGTGGTGGACGAGTCGGCTTGCGTGAAGCGCTCGAACACTGCGCCCAATTTCTCGCCCGGAATGCCGATGCCGGTGTCCGAGATTGTGAATCGCAATACGCCCGGAAAGGAGGAGTCCGCATCCGGCGTGACGCGTAGCGACACTTCGCCGGATTCCGTGAACTTGATCGCGTTGCCTAGTAAATTGAGCAGTACCTGCCGCAGCCGTGTCGGGTCGCCGACCAGGAAATTGGGCACGTTCGGCGCGATCTCGCAAACCAGGTCCAGACCCTTTGCCTGGGACCGGACCGCGACCATTTCCCTCACTTTCTCCAGCACATCGCTCAACGAGAACCCGGTGTGTTCCAGCTCGAGCTGCGAAGCCTCGACCTTCGACAGATCGAGAATGTCGTTGATGAGATTCAAAAGGTTGTCCCCGGCACGGCGAAAGATCTGCACATACTTGTCTTGCTCCGGGGAGAGGGGGGTCTTCGCGAGCAGGTCGGCGATGCCAATGATCGCATTCAACGGCGTGCGGATTTCATGGCTCATGCTCGCCAAAAAATCTGACTTGGTCTGGCTCGCCGTCTCGGCCATGGCCTTGGCCTGATGCAGTTCGGCCTCCACCCGCTTGCGCTCGGTAACGTCGCGCGCCGCGGCAAAGACGCCTTGAAGCGTGCGACCTCGGTCGTAGAAGGTCGTCGCGTTGTAAGACACTACGGTTTGCTTCCCGTCGCGCGCGCACGCCGTCAGCTCGTAGTCCGTGACCTTTTTTTGGCTTAGCACGAGTTTGATTCCCGCTTCGGCCCGCGTCGGATCGGTGAAGTAGCTCTTGAACGGTGCGCCGATCAGCTCGTCGCGTGTGCACCCGGTGAGTGCCTCCATCTGTTTGTTGACGTCCGTGATGATGCCCGATGGATCGGTGGTCATCAGCGCGTCGATGTTGGATTCGATCAGGGAGCGCGTGTAGAACTGCTGGTCGCGCAGACGTTGATCGGACTTTTGTTGCTCGGCTTCGACCAGCTTGCGCGCGGTGTTGTCGGTGCCGATCAACAGATAGCCGATGATGGCGTCCTGCGCGTCGCGCAGCGCGGTGACGGACACCACCGCCGGGAACCGGCTCCCATCCTTCCGAATATAGGTGAGCTCATAGATGTCCTCGATTCCGCGCGAGGCCTTGAAAACCAGGGCCTCGAAACCCGGCGTGATCGGGGTCGCGAGCTCGATGCTCAGCGCCTTGGCGCGGGCGATGACCTCCTCCGGATCAGAAATGTCGGCCGGGGTGATCTTGTTCATCACTTCGGCGGCCGTGTAGCCGAGCATTCGCTCGGCGCCGACATTGAAGATTTGAATGACGCCCTTCGCGTCGGTAGCGATGCTCGAGAAGTTGGCGCTGTTGAAAATCGCACGCTGCAGTGCCCCCGCTTTCAGCAACACCTCTTCTGCCTGCTTATGCGTGGTCACGTCGTGAGCGCTCGCGGCGCCGCCGGCCGCCATTGTTGTCACGTCATTTACCTCGGCCATGGTGTTGCCTCCGTTAACCACTAACGTTCGCTTCCATCGAGGGATTTTCACGGCCGCGATGCGGGTGACAGGTTGGTCAAATCTAGATCGGACATTGCGATCAGCATCTCAGCGGTGGCCGGGCTCTTGTCCGCAATCCACTCACTTGTGTTGTAACTCAGGAAGTCTGCATGAGCGCGCGCACGCTCCGTGCGGGCCGGCAATCGCCTGGCTGATGGCCGCGACGATGATCGCCGCGATCCCGGCGCCACGCGTATGCATCAACGCGATGCTCGCGCCAGCGTGATATCCATCTGGTAGAAACGAAACAGGCCCGCCTCGGCCGGAGTCGCACCCAGCGCGACCTGGTACGCGCGCATGACATCTTCGATGAAGTCATCGCGCGAGTCCTCGGGCAGACGGTGCGTCCACGCACCAAAGCCGGCGCGGCAGAATCCAAAGAATGCGGCGCGCGTGCGGAAATCCCACGACATCACGCGCGTGTGCTGGCTCAACACGTTCAGGCCCTGCCCCTCGGCCAATGCGGCGTATTGCGCGGCATCCAGGCGCAGGTAAGGATCGACAAAACCGATGAAATGCGGCGCCCAGCGCGACGACGTGCGCGTCACCTCGGCCACCTCCTCGAGACTGCACAGTGTCCCCTTGACAACCAGGCGCAACGTCGCGCGCCCGGCGGCACGCAGTGCGCCGGCAATCCCCCGCAATGCGGCATCCTGCTCGGGCACCCAGTGCAGTGCATTGAACGAAAGCACGAGGTCGAATTCCGCGGGAAAGTGCAGCGCACGCGCGTCGTTGACGTCGAATCGCAGGTTGGGATGCGACTCGGTGCCTTCATGGCCGAAATGTGCCGCGGCGAACGCGATCATGTCGGCCGATGCATCGACGCCGACCACCTCGCCGGCGGGAACGCGGTCGGCGATGCGCGCGCTCAATCGTCCATCGCCGCAGCCGACGTCGAGTACCTTTTCATTGCCGCATAAATCGAGCAGCGCCAGCACGTCGGCCGCCATAGCCTCCTGCAGGCTCGAGTGGCGGGCATAGTCGGCCGCTAGCCAGTTATCCGCCGCAGGCATCAATGGCGTGACCCGGGCGAACGTGGAAAGCAACGTGGGATCGAAGACATCGTCATGGGCGGATAGGCCGATAACCGCCGGAAGGCCCGGTGGCCGTCGTTTGCACACGTCTGGTTCGTACGTTACAGCCTCCGTTTAACAACGGATGCCTGCGTGAGATGCCATTGTACTTGCGTTCCACCCCTCACTCTTGCGTCGACTCGCATCGGCCGGAACCAGACGCATACCTCGGCCGTGGCGGCATCCGCATAATTTGGCAAGGAACTGCAATGAAGTCATTGGGAAGCAAACCTGAAGGTCTTCGCCCCGAGCGCATGATGTTATCGCCGCTGTGGTCCGGCGAATCCTATCGCAATGTCCATCCGATAACGCTCGGGCTCCGTGATCGCGCGCTCTCCGCCCCCGCCCTCACGGATTTTCTGTTCCGCGGCGAGCGTCGCGTACCGCGGGCGCCGCTGCCATCGATGGATCCGTCGTCCACCTGGCGCAAGGCCCCCAGCAGCGGGCTGCGTGCGACATGGCTCGGTCATTCGACCGTTCTCATCGAGATCGATGGCGTGTGCGTACCGTAGCCGCTCGAGCTCGCCCCGCCGCGCGCCGGAGGTGATTGCAAGCAGCACCAGCACATACAGCCGTGGCCACGACCACGCCTTGCACGCAGTAAGTAGTCGCGCGCGCTCGTCATCGGACAGAAAGCGCACGCGGCCCTGGTGCTCGGGTCGACGCTGCAGATGCCTGCATGGGCTCTCCCAGTTGCGCGGTGCGATGCGCGCTTTAATAGACCATGTGAGCATCGCCGCCAGCGCCACCGTAGCGGTTCACACTGGGTCCGCTCAACGGCTTGCGCTTCACCCTGTAAATTGCGCGGCCATCGACATCCTTGCCGGCATAGTAGCGACCGCACGCCGTGGCGAGATTTTCCAACGCGTCGAAGATGTCGTCAGTAAGATCGGCGAGCCGCTGTCGCCAAGTGCCGCGCACCAAAAACCGATGCGCTGCACGCGCGTGTTATCGCGGCCGGCGTATTGCGCCATGTACAGATCGGCGAGCGTGCGGATGGTCATGCAGCCATCGCGCGCGCGATGGCTGCAGGTACAACAGGTACGGCAATGGCCGCGCTGGAAATCGTGGCCGAGTCGCCGACCGACTCTTTTTCATCGTGCATTTCAGACCCCCATCCATGGAGCCCGCCATTTTTCACCGGCGGACTAAGTGAGGTGTCTGTAGCGCCCCGTAAACATTGGGATTTGGCTCCCCGACCTGGGCTCGAACCAGGGACCTGCGGATTAACAGTCC
>JBEPUM010000147.1:0-8552 GCA_041691515.1 Pseudomonadota bacterium
TCGTTGGAAATAACGAGAATACGCGCGCCGGCTTTCAAAATCTCCGGGGTCTCCGGCGCATGCATCAGGCCTTCGATGGTGCAGTCCACCACGAACCCCGCCTGCTGCAGAGCCGTGACCACAGGCCCAAGCCGCTGGATCGCCTCGCTGGCGCCGGTGGAACGCACCGGCACCACCTGCTTGTTGCGCGGCGTCGGCACCACGATGTGGAACGGTTTTGCGCCCATGCGCAGCAGCGCCAGTTCGGCGATGTGCACGTTCAGCGCGCGGGACTGCGTCTCTGACAGGATGGCCGCGGTGTCGCCCGGCTTGACCGCACAGCGTTCGAAAATTTCACAGAACGCGTCGATCCATTTCGCCTCGATGCGATCCGCCATGCATCTCTCCCGTCGTTTCCGATATGGGCCGGATCATAGGAGTGGCCATGTTGCATGAAAAGGAATATTTTTAATGTTAAAGGACACTGGATGAACCCCGCAATGCCACGGCGAAAATCGGCGAAGAGCAACGGCACGACGGTTTCGCCCGTGGGAGAAGGCTTCGCCCGCAATTATCTCGCTTACCTGCTGGCGCGCGCGAGTTTCATCGTCTCGAACGAATTCCACATGGCCTTGAAGACCTGGGAGATGTCGGTGCCGGAGTGGCGCGTTCTGGCGTGCCTGACCGATGTCGAGGGACTATCGGTCGGCGAGCTCGCGGCGATGGCGCTGATGAAGCAACCCCGGCTGACCAAGGTGCTGGATCGCATGGAGCGTGATGGCCTGCTGAAACGCCGCGGCGGCGCGAACGACCGGCGGCGGGTCACGCTGCACCTCACCGCCAAGGGGCGCACGCGCGTCAAGCCGGTTCAGCGCGCGGCCAGCCGGCATGAAGCGGAATTGCTCAGCCAATTCACCGATGACGAAAAGCTGACGATCAAATCGGCGCTCGACCTGCTGATCGGCCAGGCTCGTACAGGATGAACCAAGTTTTCCTTCGTCATGGCCGGGCTCGTCCCGGCCATCCACGTCTTGCTTGTAGCGCCGCCGGAAAACGTGGATGCCCGGCACAAGGCCGGGCATGACGAAACGCTAGCTGTTCCTCCGAGTAGAGCTTCAGAGGAATCGCACCACCCTGCTCGCTACTGCAGTGGCGCGACGATCGGGCCTTTGAACTGCGCGACATCCACCTTCTTCGGAAGCAGGCCCGCTTCCGTATAGGTGTCGAGCATCTTCTGAATCGCCGGGAAATTTGGCGCGGCGCCGGGGTCGCGCGCAAAATCGTTGCTCTTCAGGAGATAAGTCTCAAGCACGGGGATCGGCGCCTTCATGACCTCGTTGACGACCTTGAGCGTCTCATCGCGATTTGCGAGCGCCTTCTTCATGCCGAGCGTCAGATCGCGCACGTAGTGCTTCGCCAGGTCCGGGTTCTTGTCGACGAAATCCTTCCGGCAGGCATCGAGGATGTGCACGATGTCCGGCTGCTGCTGCGACAGCGAGAACAGCTTGCGCGTTCCGCCCTTGGCTTCCATGCGCGCCGCGAACGGCTGGTTCATGACCGCCGCATCGACGCGGCCCGATCGCAGGGCGTCCTCCGACAGCGAGAAGCCGACCTCCACCAGCTTGATGTCCTTGTCCGGATCGACGCCGTTCTGCCGGAGCAGGATCGCCAGCGGCCCATAGATGCCCGAACCGAGCGTATTGATCGACAGCGTCTTGCCCTTGAGATCGGCAATGGTCTTGATCGGCGAGTCATCCTTGACGGCCCAATAGACCGAAAAGCTGCCGGGCTTTTCGGAGACATGCTGGGCGACGATATAGGCCTTCAGGTTGCCGTTGACCGCGCCCTGCGCCAGTGCAAGCGGCGATTGGGTCGCGCAATCGAGCGCACCGGCGGCCAGCGCCTGCGTCATCGGCGCCGTGCCCTGGAACTGCACCCACTCGATCTTGTAGTCCTTGCCGATATCGGGAAATTCGGCGGGCCGCTTCATCATCCAGTATTTGGATTCTTCGGCGGGAATGGTCCAGCCGACACGGATGGTTTGCTGCGCGAATGCGGATGAAACTCCCGACAATGCACACGCGGCCAATCCCGCAACAACGGCACATTTCAACGCAATACGCTTCATCTCGATTTCCCCGTCCCTGATCCCGGAAAGTTGTTCTCTTCAACTTCGCTTTTGCAATCCTTTCATGCCTCAAATTTGCGCGCAATATGCTTTCTGATTCAGTATATAGTCTTAGGTATGACGGATCTGGCCGGGTAAAGGCATCATGAGCAACGACTTCTTCTCCGGGCTTTTGTCCACAATCTCCGAACGCGGCCGTACGCTGCTGCGTCGCTCCTCATGGTCGACCGAGGAAAAGCGCGACGCTACCGGCACGATCGAACTCTGCGAAGAATTGCTGTCCGGACGGGGCGAAGCCTCCGGCACCGCCAATGCCCGCGAGGTCCTCGATACCTATCGTCGCCTCGACGCGCCCGAACGCGCGGTATTTTTTGAAACCCTGGCCCGCAAGTTCGGGCCCGACCGGAGCAAGGTCGATCAGGCGATCGAGGCGTGGCGCAACGGTGTCGGCGGCGCCGGTGGCGATCTTCATTTCGCGTCCGAGCCGCTGCGGCAGGAACTGTTTCGCCGTCTCAACCGCGCGCCCGGCGCAACCGGTGAACTCGTCGACATGCGGTCGGATCTGCTCGATCTGAGGAAGGATCGCAAGGATCTCGATTCCGTCGACCGCGATCTCGTGCATCTGCTGTCGTCATGGTTCAACCGAGGGTTTCTCGTACTGCGCAAAATCGACTGGTCCGCGCCGGCGATCATGCTGGAAAAGCTGATCCGGTACGAAGCCGTGCACCGCATCCACGATTGGGACGATCTTCGCCGGCGCATCGATCCGGTGGACCGGCGTTGCTATGCCTTTTTCCATCCGGCCTTGAACGACGAGCCCCTGATTTTCGTCGAGGTGGCGCTGACCGAAGCCATTCCGGGCGCGATCGCGCCATTGCTTGCGGAAGACCGCCAGCCGGTCGCGATCGAACGTGCGCGCACCGCCGTATTCTATTCGATCTCCAACTGCCAGCGCGGGCTGGCCGGCATCTCGTTCGGCAACTTCCTGATCAAGCAGGTGGTCGAGGAGTTGCGCCGCGACCTGCCCAAGCTCGATACCTTCGTGACGCTGTCGCCAGTGCCCGGTTTCATGCGCTGGCTCAAAAAGGCCGATCTTCCTGTTACCGACGAGGATCGCGTGCTGCTCGCAAAACTCGATCAGCCCGACTGGTTCGAGGACACTGAGCTTTCAGAGCAACTGCGCGCGGTGCTCGAGCCGCTGGCGGCGTATTATTTTCTCAAGGCCAAGAACGCGCGCGGCAAGCCGGTCGATTCGGTCGCACGATTCCATCTCGGCAACGGCGCGCGGCTGGAGCGGATCGACTGGATGGGCGATCTCTCGCCGAAGGGCTTGAGCGAGTCCGCCGGCATCATGGTCAACTATCTCTATCAGCTCGACGATATCGAGAAGAACCACGAAGCCTTTGCCAACGACGATGAAGTGGTCGCATCGGGTGCGGTGAAGAAACTGCTGAAGACCGAAGGACGGCGGCTGCTGGACTTGAGGTTGTCGTAAGCTGGCTCTTTTCCCTCTCCCCTTGTGGGAGAGGGAAAAACCTCACACCTCGGGAAATCCGCGCAGCAAATACGTCCTCAATCCGTGCAGCAGGCCGTTGAGGATCAATCCCAACAGCGAGATCGTAATCAGCGGCACGAACATGTCGACAGTCTGGAATGTGCGCGCCGCCGCCACCAGAACGTGACCGAGCCCGTCGCTCGAGGTGATCATCTCGGCGAGAAACACCACGATGCAGGAAATCACCAGCCCGATGCGGCAGCCGGTCAAGATCGACGGCAGCGCCGCGGGCAGCACGACCTTGAACAGGATCTGGCTGCGCGGCGTGCCTGCCGCCATCGCCGACCAGATCAGCTTCTGTTCGACCATCGACGCGCCGTAGTAAGTCGACAGCAGGATTGGAAACAGCGCATCCGCCGCGACCAGTGTTATCTTGGAAGCATGATCGAAGCCGAGCAAAATGAGCATCGCAGGATACAGCGCGACCTTCGGCAACGGCGCCAGCACGCGCACCACGGGGCGAACCACGGCGTTGATGCCGGGACTGACCGCCGCGGCTAACCCAATCGTGACGCCCAGAACGACGGCGATGCCGAATCCAGTAAACAGCCGGAACAAGGTCGCTGCGATGTCGTGCAAAAATCCCGACGAGACGAGCTGGTGCGCGAGCCGCGCGAATACCAACCCCGGCGGCGGCAACAGCGATACCGGTGCATAGCCGAACGTCACCAGCGCCTGCCAGAATGCGATCAGCAGCGCGATCGGTATGATCCCGAGAACGATATCCGTCGAAATGATCCGCGCGTTCATGAAAAACTCAGAGGAATGTCGAAGTCCGGTTCCGACCATCGGACCAGCCTTCCGCGCAGCTTCTCAAAGGCCGCATCGAGGATAATGCCCATGGCGCCGATGATGATGATCATCGCGAACACCGTTTCGTACTGCGCCATGTCGAGTGCGTTGAACAGAATGTTGCCAGCGCCGTTCTGCCGCGCGATCATTTCGCTCGTCACCATGGTGATCAGCGCGAGCACCAGACCGGTGCGGCAGCCGGTCAGAATTTCCGGCAGCGCCGCCGGCAGCACGATGCGAAACATGCGCTGCGGCGCGGATAATCCCATCGCGGCCCCCGACCACAGCATTTTCTCCTCGACCGCCTTCGCGCCCTGGAAGCTGTGATAGATGATCGGAATGCTGACGCCGAGAAAGATCACTAGCGTTTTGGAGACGTCACCCACCCCGAGCCAGAGCATGATGACCGGCATCAACGCCGCCTTCGGGACGGGATAGACCACCATCAGCAGCGGATTGAAGAACGAGGCGACGGCGCGCACGCGCCCCATCATCAGGCCGAGCGGAATCGAGACCAGCGCCGCCAGCACGAGCCCGATCACCATACGGCGCAGCGAGTCGAGGATGTTGAGCAATGCCTCGTGATCCCCGAGGATCGACGGGATCGTTCGGATCGCCTCCAGCGCGGTCGGGAAACTGTCGGTGTTCAAGACAAGCGCCGCCACCTGCCAGATGCACAGCAGGCCGATACAGGCCAGCAGCGGCGACAGACGCCGGCCAAGCAGGCTTGCGCTCATGGATGCAACTCGTCTTCGAGAACGTCATCGATCAGCTTCTCGATGTCGACGACATATTTCTGATAATGCGGATCGAGCAACAGATCTGCGCGGCGGCGCGGGCGCGGCAGATCGATGTCGACGATCTGCTTGATGCGGCCGGGCGATCGCGTCATCACCACCACCTTGTCCGACAGGAACACCGCTTCGTCGACGGAGTGCGTGACGAACAGCACCGTCTTGCGGTCGCGTTCCCAGATGTTGAGCAGATCGTTCTGAAGTCGCGTGCGGGTATGGGCATCCAGCGCGCCGAACGGTTCGTCCATCAGCAGCACTTCGGGATGATAAGCGAGCGTGCGTGCGATCGCGACGCGCTGCTTCATGCCGCCGGATAATTCTTTCGGATAGAAAGACTCATAGCCCTTCAGTCCGACCATCTCGATCAGGCGACGGCTCTGCGCTTCCGCTTCCGCGCGCTTCACGCCCTGCTGACGCAGGCCGTACATCACGTTGCCCAGTACGTTCTTCCAGGGAAACAACGCGAACTCCTGGAACACCGGCCCGCGATCCGGTCCGGGTCCGGTGATCGCTTTGCCCTTGACCTTGGCGATGCCCGCGGTCGGCGTGACGAAGCCGCCGACGATATAGAGCAGCGTGGACTTGCCGCAGCCGGACGGCCCGAGAATCGAGACGAATGCGCCGTCTTCAATGGTCAGCGAAATATCCGACAGCGCGAGATGGCTACGGCGGCCCGACGTTTCGAACATCTGTGACACGCGATCGATTTCGATCATGGCGACGGGTTGCGCGTGTCCGGACGACGGCTCGGTCTGCACACCCGATCGCAACGGCACCACGCTCATTCAGTATTTCTCCCCGCAACCGGCGCACCGACCGAACACATCCACCGGAGTGTATCCGGCTGGCGAACCCAGCATACCCGGAAACGCGATTGCTTTAAGCTTGAACTTTATGCGCAACACCCGCATTTTGGCGCGGCCTGCCCTGCCACAATCCCGCCGCAGCACTTTTGACCTGCCTTGAGTTCGCCTCAAGCGGCCAGCGCCTTCATTTCCTTGTACAGATCGGCCTTTCCCTCGAAGCCGATGCCCGGCAGATCGGGCATGGTGATGTGCCCGTTCTCGACGCGCACGCCATCGGGGAAACCGCCGTAGGGCTGGAACAGATCGGGATAACTCTCGTTGCCGCCGAGGCCTAAACCAGCCGCGATATTGAGCGACATCTGATGCCCGCCGTGCGGAATGCAGCGGCTCGGCGACCAGCCATGAGTCTCCAGCACCTTGAGCGTGCGCTGATATTCGCAGAGTCCATACGACAGCGCGCAATCGAATTGCAGCCAGTCGCGGTCGGGCCGCATGCCGCCGTAACGGATCAGGTTGCGCGCATCCTGATGGCTGAAGAGGTTTTCGCCCGTCGCCATCGGCCCCGGGTAGAACTCGGCCAGCGCTGCCTGCACCTGATAATCAAGCGGATCGCCGGCTTCCTCGTACCAGAACAAGGAATAGTCCCGCAGCATCTTGGCGTAGGCGATCGCGGTTTCCAGATCGAAGCGGCCATTGGCATCCACCGCGAGCTGCGCCTCTTTACCGATTTCCTTCAGCACCGCCTCAATACGTATGCGATCCTCGGCGATCTCGGCACCGCCGATCTTCATCTTGACCACGTTGTAGCCGCGATCGAGATAGCCGCGCATTTCAGCGCGCAGCATCGTGAGATCCTTACCCGGATAATAGTAGCCACCAGCCGCGTAAACGAACACGCGCGGATTGGCCGTGCGGCCATGACGCTTCGCCAGCAGACGGAACAGCGGCTTGCCCGCGATCTTGGCCACCGCATCCCACACCGCCATGTCGATGGTGCCGACGGCGACAGAGCGCTCACCGTGTCCGCCAGGCTTTTCGTTGGACATCAACGCCGCCCAGATCTTGTCCGGGTCGAGGTTGTCGCCGGTCGTATCCAGCAGCGTTTTCGGATCGGCTTCAGTGAGGCGCCTCCGAAAACGCTCGCGTATCAAACCACCCTGCCCGTAACGGCCGTTGGAGTTGAAGCCGTAGCCCACCACCGGCTTGCCATCGCGGACGACGTCGGTGACGACAGCCACGAGGCTGGTCGTCATTTTGGTGAAGTCGATATAGGCATTGCGGATCGGAGACGAGATCGGCTTGGTGATCTCGCGTACGTCGACGATACGGACGGACATCCGATCAATCCTTGGTCCGGAAATACGGCTCGACCGCTCCGCTGACCTTGATCGTCAGCGGATTGCCGTGGCGATCCTTGGCCGCGCCTGCGGTGACGCGCACCCAGCCCTCGCTGACGCAATATTCCTCGACGTTGTTTTTCTCGACGCCCTTGAAGCGGATACCGACATCGCGCGAAAGAACCTCGGCGTTGTAATAAGGGCTTTGCGGATCTGTCGACAAACGATCGGGCAACTGCTCGTTCGCGGTTTCATTTTTCTCGTTCAAAGCAGGGCCTCGATTTCTTTGGTCAATGTCTTGGGATTTGTGGTCGGTGCGTGACGGGCGGCGACGTTACCCTTCCGATCGACGAGGAATTTTGTGAAATTCCATTTGATCGACGAGCCCAGCAGACCCGACTTTTCGCTCTTCAGGTATTTGTAGAGCGGGTGCGCGTTATCGCCGTTGACGTCGATCTTCTCGAACATTGGGAACGTGACGTCGTATTTACTCTCGCAGAATTGCTGAATATCCGCAGACGATCCCGGCTCCTGGCTTCCGAACTGGTTGCAGGGAAACCCGAGCACCGTAAAGCCGCGCGGCTTCATGGTTCGGTGTAATTCCTCAAGATCCTTGTATTGCGGCGTGAACCCGCAAGCGCTCGCGGTATTCACAATCAGCAAGACCTGACCGTCAAACTGCTTCAGGTCGCACGCCTCGCCGCCAAGCGCTGTCGCGGAAAAATCAAAGACACCTGCCATTGCGATCTCCGATCAAGCCAGAACGGGATCGACTGGCGTCGGCGGCGTACCGCCCGCTTCGATCGCTTCGCCGGCCTGCAGGCAGAGGTCTTCACGGTAACGGCCCGATACGACCTGAACGCCGACCGGCACGCGACCGACCAGACCGGTCGAGACAGTCAAGCCGGGCAATCCCATCAGAGGAATGCCGACCATCGGCATCTGCGCCCGCCACACGCGTTCGAATGATGCGTCGTCCTTGACGTCGAGCTGATCGGGGAAAGGCAATTCGCCGGACACTGGTATCAATAGCACCGCATACGTCTCGAAGAACATCTGCCAGTCGCGCGTCAGCGCCGAGCGCCGCGTCAATGCCTGCGACAACGCGGCGCCATCGAACGGCTGCACTTTGCTTCGGTTGCCGCGCAGACAGGCGAGCGC
>JBEPUM010000148.1:0-8519 GCA_041691515.1 Pseudomonadota bacterium
GCCGGATGGCGGTGAGTTCGTCGGCAAAGCCGTCGATGCGGTCGATGGTGGGCATAGGCGTTATCCCTTGGCTGTTTGCTGTTGCTTGTTGGGACGCGAGAACGGTTTGCCGTTCGGCTTCAACCGCACGCCGGGCCGCAACCGCGTCCACGGCAGCGTTGACGTATCCGCCGGCATTGCGCCGGGCGCGGCGCAGATCAAAAGCTTTTCGGCGATCGGCTCAAAATCGGCGCGGAAATGCACGGAGCTCTTGTTGACGAGGATGGACTGCTCGGTCGGCTCGATTCCGACGTAGCGATACATCGCCTGATCCGCGAGTTGCGCCTTGTGCGACGACACCACGACGCGGACATCGCCGATGCGCAGGCAGGCGGACGGTCCCATCTCCATCTCGCGGCCGCCATAGTAGGGGCCGGGCGCGACGAAATTTCCGTCCGAGAGTTTTTCGACGATGAACGTTTCCTTGTAGGGACTGTCGCCGGGAATGCCGGACTTGCCTCCGAGCGAAAGCGTTACAGTTGCACCTTCGCCGGCGGCGTGCGCCGCTTTCGCAGAGGCGGGATCGTAGATCACCCCGGTCGCGGCCTTCACGGCCTTGTTGCGGACCAGCGCGCGCAGCATGCCCGTGGTGTCGGAATCGCCGCCTGCACCGGGATTGTCCTGGGTGTCGGCGATGATGATCGGCTTCGCCGCTGTCTTCGCCAGCTGCATGGCGACTTGCACGCCGTCGTCGGGCGAATAGATACGGCCGTCGAAATCATTCTCGTGGCTTTCCACGAGTTTTGCGATCGAATCGGCGGCGCGGTCCGCATCGGCCTGCGTCTTGCCATAGGCGAACACGGTCGCGCCGCAGCCTGGAAAATCGGCGGCGGGAAAGCCCGGGGCGAACGACAGCGTCGGTACCGCGTCATTCTCGAGCGCCGCGAGCTTTTGGTAGATGCCCTTGGTCGGCTGGTCGTTGGTGCATTGCCAGCTGATCGGAATCAGGAACGGCAATTGCCGGAACGCTTTTGCGAATTTCTGCTTCGTATCGAGCAGCAGCGCGAGATGGCGCGCCGAGGCGCGGCCGGTATCGGCCATGTCCACATGCGGATAGGTGCGATAGGCGATCAGCGCGTCGGCATGTTGGACCATCTCGGGCGTGACATTGGCATGCAGATCGAGGCTGACCACGAGCGGAAGATCCAGGCCGATCACCTTGCGGACGCGCGCGAGAATTTCGCCTTCGCCGTCGTCGAGATGTTCCGTCACCATCGCGCCGTGCAGATCGAGATAGACGGCGTCGAGCGGACCGGCATTCGCGATCCCATCGACGATGACCTTCGTGATGCGCTCGTATGCGTCTTCGGTGACATGCGCGGAAGGGCTCGCACCGCAGGCAATCGTCGGGATCAACTCCCAGCCCTTGGCTTCGGCCGCCTCGATGAAGCCGGCGAGCCCGACATTGATGCCACGCACGGTCTTCAGCACGTCGGCGCCGAACGTCATGCCGGGCCAGCCGCCGCCGTGGACGAAGGCGTCGTAGGTCGCCTTGGTGGGCGCGAAGGTATTGGTTTCGTGCAGGAAGCCGCCGACGGCGATGCGAGTCATGTCATTCACTCAACTCAATCTGGCGGCCGATGTCAAAGCGCCGGTGCGGCGGCATTGTGTCCGGTGGAGACAGGCCGGAAGTTGGCGAAATCCCATCCCCGTCCGGGCGCCGCGTCAAGCAGCGCTCGGGTATAGGGCTGCTGCGGATTTGTCAGGACTTCGCCGGCCGGGCCTTGTTCGACGATCCGGCCGTGCTGCATCACGGCGACATCGTCGCAAATCTGCGCCGCGACGCGCAGATCGTGGGTGATGAACAACAGCGCGATGCCGAGCCGCTTCTGGATATCGTCGAGCAGTTCCAGCACCTGCGCCTGCACGGAAACATCGAGCGCCGAGACCGCCTCGTCGGCCACCAGCACGTCGGGATCGAGCGCCAGCGCGCGGGCAATTGCGATGCGCTGGCGCTGGCCGCCGGAGAACTGGTGCGGATAGCGCGAGATGGCGTCGGGCGGCAGATCGACCAGTTCGAGCAGGTCGCGGGCCTTTGCGAGCGCATCGGCGTGTTTCATGCCGTAATTGATCGGACCTTCCGCGATGGTCTCGCCAACGGTGATGCGCGGGTTGAGCGATCGATAAGGGTCCTGGAAGATGATCTGGATGTGTTTGCGATGCGGCTGCAACAACCGCCGCGGCAGCGTCGAGATTTCACGGCCCGCGAGCCGCACGCCGCCGGAGGTCGGATCGATCAGCCGCACGATGCAGCGCGCCACGGTGGATTTGCCGGAGCCGCTTTCGCCGACGATGCCGAGCGTGCGGCCCTTGCGCAGCGTCAGCGTCACGTCCTGTGCGGCGGCGACTTCGCGGGCTTTGCCGAAGAACGACCGCTCGCGATAGATCTTTTCGAGCGCGTTGGTTTCCAGAACTATCGGCTCCGACGTCGCCGGGCGCGGCGCGCGTGGCACGAGGCTCGGCACCGACGACAGCAGGTTGCGCGTGTATTCCATGGTCGGCGCGCGCAGGATGGTATCGAGCGGCCCGGTCTCGACCAGCCGCCCGTCGCGCATCACGGCGACGCGATCGGCGATTTCGGCCACCACGCCCATGTCGTGGGTAATGAACAGCACGGCGGTATTGTGATCGCGTTGCAGATCGCGGATCAGCGTCAGAATTTGCTTTTGCGTGGTCACGTCGAGTGCCGTGGTCGGCTCATCCGCAATCAGCAGTTTTGGTTCGAGCACCAGCGCCATTGCGATCATGATGCGCTGGCGCTGCCCGCCCGAGAGCCGGTGCGGATACGACTTGAAAATGCGTTCGACGTCCGGCAGGCGGACGTGCTCCATCATCGCCAGAATCTTTTTGCGCCGGGCGCGCGCGTCGAGATCGGTGTGAACCCGCAGCACCTCGTCGATCTGGCGGCCGACCGGCACCACCGGATTGAGCGCCGTCATCGGCTCCTGAAAGATCATGGCCATGCGCGTGGCGCGCAGTTGCCGCAAGCGCCGGTCGCTGGCGGTGAGCAATTCTTCGCCGACCAGTTTGATGCTGCCGCGGGAGGCCGCGAGCGAGCCCTTCGGCAGCAGGCCCATCACCGTCAGCGACGTTACTGACTTGCCGGATCCGCTCTCGCCGACCAGACACAGGGTTTCACGTTCGCGGACCTGCAGAGAGAGCTTGTCGATAATCGTTGTGCCGCCACCCTCCTTGCCGAGGCCGACGGTGAGATCGTTGATGTCGAGGACGACGTTGGTCACTTGCCCGCTCACTTGCCGCCCTCGCGCTGTTTCATGCGGGGATCGAGCGCGTCGCGTGCGGCATCGCCGATCAGGTTGACGCTGAGGATGGTCATCGAGAGGATCAGGCCGGGCCAGAAGATCAGCGACGGCTTGATCTGGAAGTAGGCGCGGCCCTCGGCCATGATGTTGCCCCAGGTCGGCGTCTCCGGGCTGATGCCGGCGCCGAGGAACGACAGGATCGCTTCGGTGAGGATCGCGGATGCGCAGACGTAGGTACCTTGGACGATCAGCGGCGCGATCGTGTTCGGCATCAGATGCCGCCACATGATCTTCGGCAACGACGAGCCCAGCGAGATCGCGGCCTCGACATAGGGCTCCTCGCGCGCCGATAGCACCACGGAGCGGACCAGCCGCGCCGCGCGCGGAATTTCCGGAATGGTGATTGCGATCAGCACCGTCGACAGACTGGCGCCCGATAGCGCTACCACGGCGATGGCGAGCAGGATGCTTGGGATTGCCATCAGGCCATCCATGATCCGCATCAAGACGGCATCGATCCATTTGAAAAAGCCGGAGATCAGGCCGATGACAAGGCCGATAGCGACGCTGACCACGGCGGCGCCGAGTCCGATCAGCAGCGAGATGCGTCCGCCATAGAGAATGCGCGCCAGCACGTCGCGTCCATAGGCGTCGGTGCCAAGCAGGAATTGCGCGCTCGCCGGTTTTAGTCGCAGCGCCGGGGCGAGCAGTTGGGGATCGTGCGAGGTGAGCCACGGCGCGAACACCGCCGAGGCGATCACCAGCGTCAGGCATATGGTGGCGGCGGCGATGATCGGTGTCGCCGTGAGGAATCCGAGGCTCGGGCGGAACGGCCGCGTGATCGGAATCGACGGTTCGGGGAGGGTTTCGATCGCCATCAGTGCCTGACCTTAATACCGGATTCTGGGATCGAGCAGCGTGTAGGCGAGATCGATCAGCAGATTGACGCCGACATAGATGCCGGACGTCAACAGGATCATGGCCTGAATGACCGGATAGTCGCGCGCCAGCACCGCATCGACGGTGAGGCGCCCGATACCCGGAAGATTGAACACGCTTTCGGTGACCACAACGCCGGAGATCAGCAGCGCAAAGCCTGTGCCGATCACGGTGATGACGGGAACAGCGGCGTTGCGCAACGCATGGCGTAGCAGCACGCCGCTTTCGGCGATGCCCTTGGCGCGCGCGGTGCGGACATAATCTTCGCCGAGCACATCGAGCATGGCTGCGCGGGTCATGCGCGCGATCAGCGCGACATAGATAAAAGAAAGCGTCAGCGTCGGCAGCGCGATACGTTCAAGGAAGGGGACGATGCCACGATGGATCGGCCGGAAGCCCTGCACCGGCAGCCATTGCAGGTCGATGGCGAAGATCTGGACCAGCACGTAACCGATCACGAACACCGGCACCGAGAAACCGATCACCGACAGGCCCATCACAAAACGATCGATCCAGGTGCCGTGCTTCCAGGCGGCAACCACGCCGAGTGGAACGGCGATCAGGATGGACAGAATGATGGTCGCCAGCGCGATGCTGATGGTGGGCTCGATGCGCTGGCTCACCATTTTCAGCACCGGCACATTCGAGATCAGCGATACGCCGAGATCGCCGTGCAGCAGCTTGCCGACCCAGGTGAAGAATTGAATGTAGAGCGGTTCGTTGAGGCCGAGCGAGATGCGGATGCGCTCTATTTGCTCAGGCGTTGCACTGTCGCCCGCGATGATCGCGGCGGGATCGCCGGGCGTGATGCGCAACAGCAGGAACACAAACAGCGTCACCACGCCCATCACGGGCACGGCGGCAAGGATGCGTCGGATCAGGTAGCCCAGCATCAGCCGTTCCCGTTATGTGGTCCCCGCGAACAGGCGGGGACTGTCGCAAGATTGGAAGGTACGGCGCAAAATTCGGTCATTGCACGTACTTTCGCAGATCGACGTCTGAACGCAAGTTCAGCAATTCCCGTGCCATTGCACCGTTATTTGGCACGTTACTCGAGCGTCGCCAGAAGTCCGGCCATCAGGCGGCCGCGCTCGGCCAGACTATCGACCTCGATATGCTCGTTCAACGTGTGAGCGTCGGCGCCGCGCACCCCGAGGCCATCGAGCGTCGGAATTCCCATCGCGCCAGTGAAATTGCCGTCGGAACCGCCACCGGCGCTGCCATGCGGCAGTTCGACGCCAAGGTGTTTTGCAACACCGGCCGCCTTTTCGTAGAGCGCCATGGTTCCGGCGTCAGGCTCCCACACCGGCCGCGTTACGCCCCGCGTGACCTTGAAGGTGACATCGTTAGACGAGCCGGACAATGCCAGCATCGCTTCGACCCCGCGGTCGAGATCGGCCTGCCGCTTCGCCATGCTCAGCGCTTCGCCGGTGCAGGTTGTGGCGACGCAATTGACCCACTGGCCGCCATGCACGATGCCGACGCTGAAGGTGCAGTCGTTCGTCGTCATGCCGTCGATGGCGATGATCTGTTTTGCCATCTCGCGAATGGCGGAGCGGCCGGAAGAGAGGGTGGCGCCGGCATGGCTGGGCTTGCCCACGGCTTCCAGGTTGAAGCGGGCAATCGCATAGCGGCCGGTGACGACGCCGTTGTTGGGGCGGCCCGGCTCCGGCACCAGCACATATTTATTGCGCGCGGCCTCGGCCTCGATGATGTCGCGCACACTGGGCGTGCCGACTTCCTCGTCCGGCGTGAACAGCACCGTGATCGGCAGCGGTGTCGTGAATGCGGCCTTCGCCAGTTGGCGGATCGCCTCCAGCGACAGATAGCTGCCGCCCTTCATGTCGAAGATGCCGGGGCCGAAACATTTGTTGCCGTCGCGGCGGAACGGCATCTTTTCCAGCGTGCCATGGGGATGCACGGTATCGAAATGGCCGGCGATCAGGATACCGGGTTCGCCCTGCTTCGGATGCGGGAAGCGCGCGCGAACACAGCCGGCAAACCCCTGCCGTCCGGCGATGCGCTCGATCGTCGCACCCATAATCGCCATATCGCGCGCGGCAAGATCGAGCATCCGTTCGACCGCGCTCGCGTCCCAGGTCGGGCTCTCGCATTCGACCCAGGTGCGCAGGCCTTGCAGCATCGTTTCGGTATCGAACGGAAGATTGGCTGGATTCATGTCTCGTTTCCTTCCTGCTCTTGCTTGTTTTTGAAGTCTGGACGGATCGTTTCGCCTGAAAGAAGTCTTACGGACAATAAAGCGGCGTTGAACGGGAATTACCAGCCTCGCGTGGCGGCCGGCGGCCCGCTGCTTGTACACAAACGAAAACGGCGTTGACGCGCAAGCGGCTTGGTGCAAGTCTTGAACAAACAAGTCTCAAACAAGCAAGTTTCAAATAAGCTTGATCGACAGCGCTTTGCCGCACTTGCGCGCGCCTAAATAGCGAACGGAGTGCGCAAATTCTCGGCGGTCATTGACCACATTCAAGTCAGGGGAGAGATCGAATGGTTCAGATTACACGCCGGCAGTTTTCGACGATGGCCTCCGTGGCGGCGCTCTCGACCGCACTGCCGCTGCGAGCGAAGGCGGCTGGCGGCAAGACCATTTCCGCGGTGATGCATTCCGATCTGCGCATCATCGATCCCGGCCTGACGACGGCGTATATCACGCGCGATCATGGCTACATGGTTTACGACACGCTGCTGGCAATGGATTCCAGCTTCAAGATCCAGCCGCAGATGGCCGAATACAAGGTCTCCGACGACAAGCTCACCTACACCTTCACGCTGCGCGATGGCCTGAAATGGCATGACGGCCCGCCGGTGACGGCGGAGGATTGCATTGCGTCGCTGCAGCGCTGGGGCAAGAAGGACGGCATGGGCCAGAAGCTCATGGAGTTCACGGCAAGCCTCACCGCCGCCGATGCCAAGACCATCGTGCTCAAACTGAAGGAGCCCTACGGCCTCGTGCTGGACTCGATCGGCAAGCCGTCATCGCTGGTGCCGTTCATGATGCCGAAGCGGGTCGCCGAGACGCCACCGGACAAGGCGATCCCTGAGCAGATCGGGTCCGGTCCGTTCAAGTTCGTGAAGGAGGAATTCCAGCCCGGCGTGAAGGCGGTCTATGCCAAGAACGCCGACTACGTGCCGCGCAAGGAGCCGGCAAGCTGGACTTCGGGCGGCAAGGTGGTGAAGGTCGATCGCGTCGAGTGGGTTACCATGGCGGACGCGCAGACCGCGGTGAACGCGCTGCAATCCGGCGACATCGATTTTCTCGAAAACCCGTCGTTCGACATGCTGCCTATCCTCAAGAAGGACAAGGAGCTGCATATCCAGACGCTGAGCAAGCTGGGTTTCCAGACCATCGGCCGGATGAACTTCCTCTATCCGCCGTTCGACAACGTCAAGGTGCGCCGTGCAGCGCTGATGGCGATAAGCCAGAAGCCGGTCCTCGATGCGCTGGTCGGCAATGCCGAATACTACAAGGCCTGCGGTGCGGTGTTCGTATGCGACACGCCGCTGGGGAACGAGGCCGACTCCGCTCACCTCGTCAAGGGTGACGGCCTGGCGGAAGCCAAGAAGCTGCTGGCAGAGTCGGGCTATGACGGCACCCCCGTCGTGATTATGGCGCCCGGCGACGTGGTGACGCTCAAGGCGCAGCCGATCGTCATCGCGCAGCAGCTTCGCGATGCCGGCTTCAAGGTCGATCTCCAGGCCACCGACTGGCAGACCGTGGTGTCGCGCCGCGCCAGCCAGAAGTCTCCGAAGGAGGGCGGCTGGAACATATTCTGTACCAACTGGGTGGCGCCCGACGTGATGAACCCCGTTGCCAATGTCATGCTGAACGGCAAGGGCAAGAAAGGCGGCTGGTTCGGATGGCCTGACGATCCTGCCATGGAGGCGCTGATCGACAAGTTCGTGCGCGCGACGTCACCGGACGACCAGAAGAAGGTCGCGGTCGATATCCAGAAGCATGTCATGGAGCAGGTGACCTACATTCCGCTCGGCCAGTATGAGGCGCCCAGCGTGTGGCGGACCTCGCTGAAGGGTGTTCTCGACGGGCCTGCAACGCCGATCTTCTGGAACATCGAGAAGACGGAAACCTAGCCGGTTGCATTGTTGCGATCCGGAAACGCGCGCTCCTTCGTGGGAGTGCGCGTTTTCCGTTTGCGGGCGTTTCCCTTGGGCGCCAAACCGCGCTAGGTATCGCCGTCGACAACCGACGCGGGCATGGCGGAATCGGTAGACGCAAGGGACTTAAAATCCCTCGGCTCGTAA
>JBEPUM010000149.1:0-8493 GCA_041691515.1 Pseudomonadota bacterium
GTGCGATGCGGCCGGGGCGGAGATGCGCCCCACTGACATCGCTTCGCGCGTCGGCTCAAGTCGTGTGGTCCCATCAAAGGGATGGAGCGCCTGTCTGCCGTGAGGTCCGCAGGAAACCATCCGATCAGACAAGGGTCTGACGGTACAGCTCAGTCCCGACGGTGACAGGTTTCGACCGTTCGCCGGGGAGAGCACGAAGCAGGCCGAAAAAACCATCGCGTGCGGAACGCCGGATGTATCCGATGCTTTCGTGGTGACTGAATCTCGTGTGTCCAAAACTCACAACCCACACACGAGGCTGCGGGCGCATCGTGCGTCCGGCGTTCCGCGCGCCCTCTTCTGGGGCGTGGCGCGAATGGGGCAAGCCCCAAGCGCGCAAGGACTACGGCTTGTGGCTACGGCGTCCCCGCGCCGCAAACAACAGGGGCGATGGCGCATGTCTCTTCTCTGCCATTCCAAGCCGCGAAAATTTGGCTAACATGCGCCGCGGCCGCACGAGTCGGCCCAGGTATCAATTCCGCATCCAAAGGAGACCGCGATGGCGAAGGGTCAGGAAAAGGGCAACAAAGAGAAGAAGAAGCCGAAGGCGGACAAGAACGCGCCGAAGAGCGGCGGTCAGTCCAGCTATCAGCAAAGCAAGGGCGGCAAGAAATAACGCGCGGCGCGATCGGTCGCGCGGGGGTCCCCCTGCTCTCAATAATCGAGCTTGGGATACCAGTCGCCGCGGCCTTCGGGCGTGGTGTCCAGAACGGCCCATAGCGGATCGAGGTCCGGCGCGCCGCGCGGGTCCTGGCCGGGATCGGCCATCGCCATGCTCATTTCGCCGCGCCAGAAGTGGCGGATCGTGGGCTTATCGTTTTCCGCGCGCCGCGTGAACACGTTGTAGCCCGGCACGTCGGCGTCCTCCTTGCTGACATAGTCGCGGGTGTAGTCGCCGCTCGTATCGGAATAGAGCGGCATCCGCGTCCAGCCGCGTTCCGTCTTCAGCGCCGCGATGCGCGGAAACGGCGAGCGCGCGACAAAGGCGATCGCGACGCGCTCGCTCACCGCGGGGATCTTGGCGTCCCACACATTCATGAACGAGGTGCACATCGGGCAGATCCTCTCGCGCTGCGGCCCGAACATGAAGTTGTAGACGACGAGCGTTTGCTTGCCGGCGAACAGCTCAGTCAGCGACACCGCGCCCTGCTCGCCCTCGAAACTGTAGCGCTTCGTCACCTCGCCGCCCGGCGGCAGCGCGCGGCGCATCTCCGCGACCCGCGCGATGTGGCGGCGCAGGTCGATCTCCTCAGTGAGCAGCGCGTTGCGGGCGCTGCGATAGTCGGCGCTCTCGTTCGGAACATGCGCGGTGTTGGCGCGGGCGAGTTCGGCGGCGGGTGTCAGGCTCGGTTTGTCCATGGAATCCTCGCAAGGGTCATATCAACATTGCCACACTGGAAGACGTTCCGGGACGCGGCCAATCCGACAGCGGCCGCGGATTTTTTAAAGCGCGCCAGCATGCGCCTGCAACGCATTGAAACGGCTGGCGATTATCAGAAGCGAAAAATCAAAAGGTGCGCTGCACCGCGCAATTTTACGGCGCCAGTTCCGGCGGCAACGGTTCAAGCACGTCGCCCCTGGCATCTTGCACCACGTCGAGTTCGTAGGTCTCGACCACCAGCGGTCCCCGTTTGCGCTGGACTTCGGCGACTTTCTCGACGCTGGCGAAATACCGGGTGGGGCGCGGCCAATTGTCCGATCCGTCGTCGACATAGAGCAGCTTGCCGTTGAGCTGTTCTGCGCTTGGCTCCGGACCGTTGATCCAGCGGATGCGCTCGAACTGCTGTGCGACGCAGGTGCCCTTCGGCAAATAGAACATCAACCAGCTGGCGGTGCCGTACCCCTGGGCGAGGACGCACCGCGCACCGGCTTTTGCACGCACGGCTTCGATCTCGGTGGCGAGCTTGCGCCAGCCGACGCCAATGCTCCGCACCGAGGCATCGCGTAGATAACCGGAGAGAAGACCGGTGTTCACCTGCACCACCAGGCCCACGAACATCACGACGCCCACCGGCGCCGCCCAGCGCCGGCAAAAATCGGCGATACGTTGTGTTCGCGGCTGCCAGGGCGTGACATTGGCGGCCACGGCGGCCGCGATCGCCAGCGCCGGATAGATCGGTCCGAACCAGTTGGCCTCCACGCGACCGTGTAGCGAGTGCCAGATGAAGTAGATCGTCAGGGTCCAGATCGTCGTGCTGATCAGCGCGCGCGCGGCGCGCGCGCCGTCGTTGCGCTTCCACAGTGCGAACAGTCCCATCGCGGCGAGGATGAACACCAGCGGCGTCGCGAAGGCGATCTGGGTCGGGATCAGCTCGATGACGTAGCGCAGGGTGATTTCGTCGACGCGCGCGCGGCCGAGCTGCTTGACGAACGACACCCAGTGGTGATCGGCATTCCAGACCAGCACCGGCGAGAACATCGCAAGCGCGACCAGGCCGCCGAGATAAGGCCACGGTGACCGCAGCCAGCGGCGCAGCCCGGGCACCGCCAGCAGCCAGATCAGAATCACCGGCCCGAAAAAAAACGCGGTGTACTTCGACAGCAGCGCCGCGCCGACCGCCGCGCCGACGGCGAGCCACCAGGCCCCGCGCCCGGTCGCCAAAACCTCGGCGAGACACAGCAACACGAAGCTCGAGGCCACCATCAGCGGTGCATCCGGCGTCACGATCATCGTGCCCGCCGCAACCATCAGCATGATGTTGAGAAGAACGGTTGCCGTCGCGGCCGTTCGCGGGCTGCCGAACAGCAGAATCGCGGCGCGGTACACCGCAAAACTCATCGGCAGCGCCAGCAGAATCGAGACCAGCCGCACGCCGAATTCAGTATCGCCGGCGATCATGGTGCCGAGACGGATCACGATCGCCACCACCGGAGGATGATCGTAATAGCCAGCGGCGAGATGCTTCGACCATGTCCAGTAATAGGCTTCGTCGAAAGTCAGTGGCGTCAGCGCCGCGCAGACCAGCCGCAGCACCACAAGCGCCAGCACCGTGAGAACAGTGCCGCGGACGGCCGACGTCCCGAGCAGGCGCATCGCGGTGCTATCGCTTGCGCCAGACGAACAGGCTGGAAACCGCATAGTTCCAGACAACACCCATCAGCGCGCCGGCGGCACCGGCTAACCACCAGATCGGCTCCTGATCGTAGACCGAGAACGCAACGCCGACATTGGCGAGCAGACCGACGCCGCACACCAGATAAAACAGCAGAAGACCGCGCAGGATGCCGAGCCCCTTCAGGCGCTGGTCGCGATAGGTCAGAAAATTATTGAGCAGGAAATTGCTGGTCATCGCTAGAATAGCGCCGCAAGCCTGCGACTCCGGAAACGGCCATTGCAGCACCTCTAGGGCGACGAACAGGCCGGTAAAGTGTACGACGACACCGGCCGATCCGACCAGCGCGAACAGCAGGAACCGCAACGAGACAGCATCGTGCGTCAGCTTCGCCAGCACGAGGCCGAGGAAGTCCAGCGCCACCATCGAATCCAGCTTGCTTTCGCCATGCAGCCGCGAGCCAAACGTGTAGGGAATTTCCGTCACGCGTAACGTGCCGTGCGCGGTTGCGACCACGTCGAGCAGAATCTTGAAGCCCTGGGTCGAGAGCTGAGGCGCGAGCTGTTCGAAGCGCTCGCGACGAATCATGAAAAACCCGCTCATGGGATCAGCAATCTCGACGCGCAACAGGCGCTTTGCGACCGATGTCGCGAGCTTGCTGAAGCCGGCGCGCTGGCTGTTGAAACTGTCGGCGCTGCCGCCATCGATGTAGCGGCTGCCGACAACGAGTTCGGCGGCGCCGCTTTCCAGAAGCGCCAACATCTTCGGCAATTGAGTTTCGTCGTGCTGAAGATCGGCGTCCATCACTGCGGTGCATGGCGCACTCGATGCCAAAATGCCCTCGATACACGCGCCCGACAGGCCCCTCCGCCCGATCCGCCGGATGCAGCGAACGCGCGGATCCTCGGCAGCCAGTTTTCGCACCACATCCGAGGTCCCGTCGGGAGAATTGTCATCGACATAGATGACCTCCCACGAGATCCCCGTCAGGGCGGCCTCGAGCTTCCGATACAGCGCAACCACGTTGTCGCGTTCGTTGAACGTCGGCACGACGACCGAAAGCTGACGCGTCATTGTGGTTGATAAATCGACCGGCGCGGCCGGTCTGATGGCTTCATTCATGGCGCCAGCATATATCCGTGGCGGTCGCCGATGCCAAGACAACCGATATCAGGGCGGCTAAATCGGGCGATCGAGCGGGAAACATCATCCAAAAGCGGGAAATGTATGGAAATAAGGCCAAAAATGCCAACGACCACGAACAACGTGGCGCGCGTACATCCGGCGCATCCGAGCTATTCCGTGGTCGTCCCGGCGATGGAGCGGGGGCTTCAACATCGCCGTTAGGAGTGAGATAGGTACGGTCTGGATATTCCGCAAGGGGCACGTCGCATGGCAGCTAAATCGGGCAAGATCTATATCGGGATTGGCGGCTGGACCTTCGCGCCGTGGCGAGGCGTCTTTTACCCGGACAAGCTGACGCAGGCGAAGGAACTCGAATACGCCGCATCCAAGCTGACTTCGATCGAGATCAACGGCACCTATTACGGCTCGCAAAAGCCGGAGAGCTTTCGTAAATGGGCGCGCGAAGTGCCCGATGGCTTTGTGTTCTCGCTGAAGGGACCGCGTTTCGCCACCAACCGCCGCGTGTTAGCCGAGGCCGGCGATTCCGTGAAGCGCTTCTACGACTCCGGTGTGCTGGAGTTGGGCGACCGGCTCGGCCCGGTGCTATGGCAATTCGCGCCGACCAAGAAATTCGACGAAGCGGATTTCGGCAAGTTTCTCGAACTGTTGCCGCGAAAACTGGAGGGGCGCACGCTCCGCCACGTGGTCGAAGTCCGCCATGACAGTTTCTGTACGCCCGACTTTATCGCTCTGCTGCGAAAATTCGAAGTGCCGGTCGTTTATGCCGAGCACGGGAAGTATCCGGCAATCGCCGACATCACCGCGGATTTCGTTTACGCGCGTCTGCAAACGGGCAACGACGAGATCAAGACCTGCTATCCACCTAAGCAGCTCGATGCCTGGGCGAAGCGGTTTCAATCCTGGGCCGACGGTGGCGAGCCGGATGATTTACCTCGCGTCGATAAGACCAAACCGAAGAAGACACCGCGCGACGTCTTCGCTTACGTGATCCATGAAGGCAAGGTGCGCGCCCCTGCCGGCGCGATGGAATTAATCGCGCGCGTCAAGTAACGGAGGACATCGCATGGCGGCGAAGAAAAAACGTCTCTTCACCATCGGCTATGAACAGACGCCGGCCAAGGCCGTGCTCGACGAGCTGGAACAGGCCGGCGTCAAATTGCTGGTGGATGTCCGCGCGGTCGCGTCGTCCCGCCGCCCCGGCTTCTCAAAGACCCAGCTCGCGGCCGGGCTCGACGAGCGCGGCATTGCTTATCTGCATCTGCGTGGACTGGGCACACCGAAGGACGGCCGCCTTGCCGCGCGCAGCGGCAAATTCGATGTGCTGCACAAAATCTACTCCGCGCATCTGAAGACGCCGCAGGCGCGCGAGGAGATCGACGAACTCTCGGCGCTGGTGACGAAATCCGGACCCGTTTGCATCCTCTGTTATGAGCGTGATCATCAGCATTGCCACCGCCGCTGGATCGCCGAGATCATCGAAGACCGCGACGGCGTCAAGATCGAGAACCTGGCTGCTCCACAAATCTAGCAAACGGCGCGCGGCCTCCACCTTTGGTCGCGTTCTCCCATCGTTCTCCTAGACGAGCACCCTCCTCGCTCTACTATCAGTAGTTGTACGTATGTTGCGTTTGAGCTTGGGGGCTCAATGCGTTGGGGCGCGTCATGTGCAGTGTTTACGGCCGCCATGCTGGCGTGCGCAGCCATGGGTCGGTCGTTGGCCCAACCAGCAGCCGATACGCCCTCGACGGATAATCTCAGCGGCGGTTCCAAACCCGACCAGCTTCTGTTTTTCAGCAGCGTCGATCTCTGGCGAAGCGGTCGGACGGGCTACGGCGGCACGCTGTGGTCGCCGCAAGGCGATCTGAACAAGGACGGCTTCCTGGTCCGTCTGTTTCTGTCCGCTGACTTCGAGCGTTACGACACACCGGGCCAGCGCTTCGACACAAATATTTTTCGCGCCTCTATCCTGCCGGGCTGGCGGTTCAAGCGCGGCAATCTCGAGGTCAAGGTGTTCGCCGGACCAGCCGCCGAGAATCATGTTCTCGTCCCTGACGTCATCAACGCGAAATTCCGCGGCGTTCATTTCGGCGTCATGGCCGCAACGGAGATATGGTGGGAGCCGACGCCCGCCATGATGGTCGCTGGCTCGGCGTCAGTGACCAGCATCGGCGCCGCCTACAGCACCCGTATCGCCGCGGGCTGGCGTGTGTTCGATCGCCTCTGGGCCGGCCCCGAAATTCTGGCGTCTTCGGACGACTTCAGCACGCAATACCGGATCGGCGCGCATCTCACAGGCTTAAAGACGGGAAACCTGGAATGGTCCGTTGGCACCGGGTTCGTCGAGGACAGTTTTCACCGCAGCGGCATCTACGGGCGCATCGGCGTTCTGACGCGGCAGTAAACCATCAGCCGAGCTGCCACACCGCCATCGGCCGATCGTATCCCTTCACCGGCACCTCGCCGAGCGACACAGCATTGTTGTGGAGATCGCCAAGCGCGGCATGGACGGCCTCCGAAATCAGAAATTGCGAATTGAAATCCTTGTTGAGGGACTCCAGCCGCGCCGCGAAATTCACGGTATCGCCGATGACGGTATATTCCTTGCGGCGCGGCGAACCGATATTACCGGCGACGACCGTGCCGACATGAATTCCGATGCCGATCCGCAATGGCCAATCGTGACCGGCATTGTTGTCGGCCATCGCCGTCAGCATCTCCTGCCCGGCCGCAACCGCTCGCTGCGCCGCATCGGGATCGTCGATCGGCGCACCGAACAGCGCAAGAAATCCATCGCCGAGAAACTTGTTCACGATGCCGTTGTGACGATCCAGAATATCGACCAGCACCGCGAAGGCACCGTCGAGCCGCGCCACAACCTCGTGCGGAGAGCGAACGCGCGCCGCGCCGGTGAAATTGCGGAAATCGACGAACATGACGGCAACGTGCCGGACATCGCTCCCCGTACCAGCACCTTCCACCAATAACCGCTCAACCACTTGCGGGGAGACATGCTGGCCGAACAGGTTTGTAATCCGGTCGCGCGCTGTCGCAGCCGCGATACTGGCTTCGAACTGGCGGCGCAACTGGAGACCGACGGCCCCGGCGAGGACACCACCCGCCAGAATGACGAGGCTGCGCATCGCGCTGTAGGTCGGGTCCGGCTGCATGTCGCCTGCTGCGCCGGCCGGGTGATAAAATGTCGCGATAAGAAACAACTCAGCAGCCGCGACCAGCCCCGTGAATGCCGACAGCGAGAAATCGAGCCGCAGCGTCGACAGGATAATCACGATGAAATAGGCCAGCGGCGCGACGAAGCCCAGCGCGGCCATCCGGTCCATACCGTTGATATGAACCATCAGAGCGAGGCTGGGAACGCTTGCCTCGACGAACGCGCTACCGTAGCGCCGCCAGAATGGCAGATCGCCGGCGCGCGCGATATGCCGCGACAGGACCGCAAGTGCGGTCAGCTCGAAGGCAACGAACGGCAGGAAGATTACATAGGTCTGCCATAGATGGAATCGCCCGTTCCAGATCCGGTCGAGCGCGTCGGGGGCAACAAGACGGGCCACCGTCACAAATCCTACAAGAGCAGTGAGCGTGATCAGCAGCACCTTGATCCGCAACTGCTCGGTCACCATCACCTGATGATCGAACGCATGACGAAACTCAGAGGTGATCGACGAGCGCGTTCTGATGACGTCCAGCAGCCCCGGCATATGGCCCTCGTCCCGCCTGATTAGTCCAGCGTGCGGCGGAATCGCGTCACGGCGATCATCATAGCGACCAGCATCAGCGCCAGCAACGCGAGCGTGTCGTATTGCACGTTTGGCAACGTCGCCCCCTTCAGCATGATCGCGCGAACGATGCGGACATAATGCGTCAGCGGCAGGCATTCGCCGATATACTGCGCCCAGACCGGCATTCCAGCGAACGGAAACATGAAGCCGGACAGCAGGATGCTTGGCAGAAAGAACATCATCGACATCTGCATAGCCTGTAGCTGGTTCTGCACAATGGTCGAGAACGTGTAGCCGATCGCAAGATTGGTCGTGATGAACAGCGTCGACAGCAGCGCCAGCAGCGTCAAGCTGCCGTCGATCGGCACACCAAACAGCAGCACGCCAATGCCGATAATCAAAGTTGCCTGGATAAATCCCACGAACACATAAGGCAGAATCTTGCCGAGCATCACCTCTACCGGCGTGATCGGCATCGACAACAGGCTCTCCATGGTGCCGCGCTCGATCTCCCGGGT
>JBEPUM010000150.1:0-8197 GCA_041691515.1 Pseudomonadota bacterium
GAATTGATCACGATGCAGTTCTCGAACGCCTTGCGCGTCAGGATGTCCGAGGGCTTGAGGTCTTCCCAGACCATCTCGACCGCGCGCACGCCGGTCTCGTAGGCGATCTGGCCGCGCTCGCGATAGGGCGCCGGGATCGCCGCGCAACCCGGCAGCGACATGCCCAGCGCTTCCGCCAGCGAATTCATGGTCGATGCCGTGCCCATGGTATTGCAGTGACCGACCGACGGCGCCGACGACGCCACGATGGTCATGAATTCCTCGTAGTCGATCTCGCCTGCGGCAAGCCGCTCGCGCGACTTCCACACCACGGTGCCGGAGCCGGTGCGTTCGCCGTTGAACCAGCCGTTGAGCATCGGCCCTCCCGACAGCACGATGGCGGGGAGGTTGACGGTCGCAGCCGCCATCAGGCAGGCGGGGGTGGTCTTGTCGCAGCCGGTGGTCAGCACCACGCCGTCGAGCGGATAGCTGAAGAGCACTTCGACAAGACCGAGATAAGCCAGGTTGCGGTCCAGCGCTGCGGTCGGGCGCTTGCCGGTTTCCTGGATTGGATGCATCGGAAATTCCATGGCGATGCCGCCGGCGGCGCGGATGCCTTCGCGGACGCGATGCGCCAGTTCGATATGATGCCGGTTGCAAGGCGAGAGATCGCTGCCGGTCTGCGCGATGCCGATAATCGGCTTGCCCGACTGCAGCTCTTCGCGGGTCAGTCCGTAATTAAGATAGCGCTCGAGATAGAGCGCCGTCATCGCGGGGTTGTGGGGATCGTTGAACCACTCGCTGGAGCGGAGTTTTCGGCGTTGGCCGTTACTGGCGGCATGACCGTTGGCGTTTTTTTTCAATTGTCTCTCCCGCGCGGGCTTATTCGTTGATCGTGCATCCGGCCATCGCGAGCCGTTTGCCTTGCGTCGATGCCGCCAGGTCGGATGCCTGGCGTTTCCCGCGGCGCCAATGTATCCCTGCGCAAATGACACCGCTACCATTTTTTGACCTCGGAAAAACGTGATCGGCCCGACGCCCGGCAATCAGGTCCGGCGACGAGCCGAACTCTCCCGCACCACGATTTCAAAGCCGAGATCGGCAACGCGGTCCTGTGGAGGGTTGCCGTCCATTGCCGCTGTCAGCATCTCGATCGCCTTGCGCCCCATTTCGTAGCGATTAGTGCGCACGCTGGTTAGCGAGGGGACCGCGGACGCCATGAATTCGAGATCGTTGAAGCCGACGATCGCCAACTGTTCCGGTACGGCAATCTGGCGCCGCTGGCATTCGAACAAGGCGCCGAGCGCGATGTCGTCGTTGATACAGAAAACCGCATCGATATCCGGCGCCCTGGTGACGAGATCGGATAAAAGAACACCGCCCAGCGGGACGGTTGATGGCGACAATGTGGTGATCACGAAGCGCTGATTGAACAACGACGCGGCTTTCATCGCATCGCGATAGCCGTCGAAGCGGCGCTGTCCGCGCGGGTCCATGCGGGCGCCGAGAAATCCGATCCGTTTGTAGCCCCGCTCGATCAGATGCGAGACTGCTGCAAATGCAGCGTCGCTATGTGAAAAACCAACGATCATGTCGATCGGATCGGGGCCGATTTCCATGACCTGCACGATCGGACAATTCATGCTGCGCATCACCTGGCGCGATTCCGGCGTCTGATTGATTCCTGTTACGATCAACCCGGCAGGTTTCTGTCCATGGAATATCCGCAGTAGCCTTTCTTCCTGCAGATTGCTGTAGCGTGTGTTGGCGAGCTGAACGCTGTAACGGCCGCCTTCCGACGCGTCATAGACGCCGCGCAGCATATCGGCGAATACGTTGTTGGTGAGAGAGGGTATCAGGACGCCGATAACCTCACTGCGCTGCGAGGCCAATGCACGTGCGGCAAGGTTAGGCACGTAACCGAGCTCGCGCGCGGCGCTTTCGACGCGTTCACGCTTGCTCACCGAGAGGGCATTCGGATTTCTGAAAAAGCGGGATGCCGTGATCGGGCTCACTCCCGCGAGCTGGGCGACCTCAGTGAGCCGGACTTTGCCGAACTGCGGCTGTTTTCGTTCCATCACGTGCTGTTATCATAAGGTCGCGAGTGGCGGAACAATTATTGACAGCGCTATCAGCCCGTTGTTATCTCTAGGATGAGCGGGACACATCGGTCAAATTGGACTCCGAACTACTGTGCTCGACAATTGAAGAGCGCCGGCGGCCTTTGCCGTACGGCGCCTTGGACATGCGGGAGAGAGCTTGATGGCGTCGGTGCAGATCAACGATGTGCGGAAATCCTTCGGCGGGTTCGAGGTCCTGCACGGTGTGTCCGTTCCGATCGAGGACGGCGCTTTCGTTGTTCTGGTCGGTCCGTCCGGGTGTGGCAAGTCGACGCTGCTGCGCATGCTGGCTGGTCTCGAAAACATCACCTCCGGTACGATTTCCATCGGCGAGCGCGTGGTCAACAACGTGCAGCCGAAGGAACGCGACATCGCGATGGTGTTCCAGAACTATGCGCTCTATCCGCACATGACGGTCGCCGACAATATGGGCTTCTCGCTTAAGCTGCGCGGTGCCGAGTCCAAGGTGATTTCAGAGAAGGTCAAGCGGGCCGCCGACATTCTCGACCTCAACCGTCTGCTCGATCGTTTTCCGCGGCAGCTTTCGGGCGGTCAGCGCCAGCGCGTCGCCATGGGGCGCGCCATCGTGCGCGATCCGCAGGTGTTTCTGTTCGACGAACCGCTGTCCAACCTCGACGCCAAGCTGCGCGTGGCGATGCGGGCCGAAATCAAGGAACTGCATCAGCGCCTCCGCACGACAACGGTTTACGTCACCCACGACCAGATTGAAGCCATGACCATGGCCGACAAGATCGTGGTGATGCAGGATGGCATCGTCGAGCAGATGGGCGCGCCGCTCGAACTCTACGATCATCCGGACAACAAATTTGTCGCGGGATTTATCGGATCGCCGGCCATGAACTTCCTCGAGGGAACGCTGAAGGCCAACGGCGGCCAGCCCTTTGTCGAGACCGCAAATGGCGCCAAGTTACCGTTGAAGACGGCGCCTTCGGCGTCGGATGGTCGCCCCGTGACCTATGGCATCCGGCCCGAGCACCTCGATATCGCCGACGATGGAATCGAGGCCGAGATCGTCGTGGTCGAGCCGACCGGCTCGGAAACGCAGATCGTGGCGCGCATCGGCACCCAGGACATCATTGCGGTATTGCGCGATCGCACCATGGTTACGCCTGGCGAAAAGATTCACCTCAAGCCGAGGGCGAGTGCTGCGCATTTGTTCGACAAGGACAGTGGCAAGCGCCTCAACAACTGAAGCAAGTCCTTTGAAATTGGTCTTATCGAAGAACCAATAAAACCCGGGAGAAAAGCACAATGACGAACTTTACTCTGGATCGCCGGTCCCTGCTGAAAGGCGGCGCTCTTACACTGGCGACGGCGGCGGCGATGTCCGCCGACGAACTGCTCGGTTACGCGAAGGCGTGGGCCCAGACGGCGCCATGGAAGCCGGAAGCCGGCGCGAAGATCAACCTGCTGCGCTGGAAGCGCTTCGTCGAGGCGGAAGATGTCGCCTTCATGAAGATCGTCGATGCCTTCCAGAAGGCGACCGGCGTGACGATCAACGTCTCCAACGAATCCTACGACGACATTCAGCCGAAGGCGTCGGTCGCGGCCAACACGGGGCAGGGCCTCGACATGGTCTGGGGTCTTTACTCGTTGCCGTTCCTGTTCCCGGAAAAGTGCACCGACATGACCGATGTCGCCGATTATCTCGGCAAGAAGGCCGGCGGCTGGTCGGATTCCGGCAAGGCTTACGGTATGCTCGGCAACAAGTGGATCGGCGTTCCCGTGGCAGCGACCGGCGGTCTCGTCAACTATCGCGTCAAGGCGGCCGAGAAGGCTGGCCACAAGGAATTCCCGAAGGACCTCGCCGGCTTCACCGATCTGGTCAAGGGCATGAACAAGAACGGCACTCCTGGCGGCATGGCACTTGGCCATGCTTCGGGCGACGCCAACGGCTGGCTGCACTGGGCGCTGTGGGCGCACGGCGGCAACCTGATCGACAAGGACAACAAGGTCGTCGTCAACTCGCCCGAGACCGCGAAGGCGCTGGAATACGTCAAGGTTCTCTACGACAACTTCATTCCCGGGACGGCTTCGTGGAACGACAGCTCGAACAACAAAGCCTTCCTTGCCGGCCAGCTCCACCTGACGGTCAACGGCATCTCGATCTATGTTGCCGCGAAGAAGGAGAACAAGGAGATTGCCGAGGACATGAACCACGCGCATCTGCCGGCCGGCGTGGACGGCAAGACGCGCGAGCTTCACCTCGGTTTCCCGATCCTGGTCTACAACTTCACCAAGTTCCCGCAGGCTTGCAAGGCGTTCACCGCATTCCTGATGGAGCCGGCGCAGTTCGATCCGTGGGTCGAGGCCGCACAGGGCTATCTTTCGCCGTTCCTGCTCGGTTACGAAAAGAATCCGATCTGGACCGCGGACCCCAAGAACACGCCGTACCGCAACGTTGCAGAGACGGCGAATACGCCTGCCGGTATCGGCAAGATGGGCGAGAACGCCGCAGCTGCGATCGCCGACTTCGTCGTGGTCGACATGTTCGCGAACTTCTGTACAGGTCGCGAGGATGTGAAGACCGCGATGGCTTCGGCGGAACGTTCTGCCAAGCGTATTTTCCGGGCGTAGCGAATCTGCCCGCGCGGAACTTTCCGCGCCGGCAAACTTTCTGACATTCGGAGCGGCGCCCGGCATATCATACGCCGGGCGCTCCTTTCCGAATTGGAGTTGGATCTGAATGAGCATCGTCCAGGCCTCAATGCCCCCGCAAACCGCTAGCGCTGACGAGCCGTCGCTGTGGCAGCGTCTGCGCACCAATAAAAACATGATTGCGGTATGGTTCATGCTGCCGGCGGCCGCGTTCCTGATCCTGTTCCTTGCCTATCCGCTTGGCCTCGGCATCTGGATGAGTTTCACCGACGAGCGCATCGGCCGCACCGGCATCTTCGTCGGACTCGAGAATTATGAATGGTTGTGGAGCGACACCATCTTCTGGCTGTCGGTCTTCAATACGCTGCTCTACACGCTGATCGCCAGCGCCATCAAATTCGCCGTCGGGCTCTATCTTGCGCTGCTGCTCAACCGGCACATGCCCTTCAAGGCCATGATCCGCGCCATCGTGCTGATCCCGTTTATCGTGCCGACGGTTCTGTCCGCGATCGCGTTCTGGTGGATCTACGACGCGCAGTTCTCGATCATCTCGTGGTCGCTGATCAAACTCGGTCTGATAAGCCACAACATCGATTTCCTCGGCGACGCCAACTGGGCGCGCGGCAGCGTGATCTTCGCCAACATCTGGCGCGGCGTGCCGTTCGTGGCGATCACGCTGCTGGCCGGTCTGCAAACGGTTTCGCCGTCGCTGTATGAAGCAGCCACGCTCGATGGCGCAACGGACTGGCAGCGCTTTCGCTTCATCACCTATCCGCTGCTGACGCCGATCATCGCCGTCGTCATGACGTTTTCGGTGCTGTTCACCTTCACCGATTTCCAGCTGGTCTGGGCGCTGACACGCGGCGGGCCTGTGAACGCGACGCACTTGATGGCAACGCTGAGCTACCAGCGCGGCATCATCTCGGGCCGGCTCGGGGAGGGTGCGGCAATCGCCACCGCCATGATCCCGTTCCTTTTGGCCGCAATTGCGATCTCGTGGTTCGGCATGCAACGGCGCAAGTGGCAGCAGGGTTCTGACAATGACTGATTCAGTCCTGCAACCGAAAACCGCCGTCGCGGCCGTGCAAAATCTCGCCAAGGACGACGACACCGAGGGCATGAGCTACCTTGAGTCGCTGCCGAAGCGGCTCATCACGCTCTATCTGCCGCTGTTCATCATTCTGGTCGTGTTGCTGTTCCCGTTCTACTGGATGGCGCTGACGTCCATTAAACCGGACGAGCAGCTCATCGACATGAATACCTATAATCCGTTCTGGGTTATTCATCCGACGCTGAAGCACATCAGCAAGCTCTTGTTCGAGACCGAGTATCCGCGCTGGCTGTGGAACACGATGTATGTCGCGGCTTGCGCGACGACGCTGTCGATCATCGCAAGCGTGCTCGCAGCCTATGCCATTGTGCGGCTGCGGTTCAAAGGCGCTGACGCGATCGGGGTCCTGATCTTCTTCGCTTATCTGGTCCCGCCGTCAATCCTGTTCATTCCGCTGGCGACGGTGATTCAGTCCTATGGACTGTTCGACTCGCCGCTGTCGCTGATCCTGGTTTACCCGACGCTGCTGATCCCGTTCTCGACCTGGCTGCTGATGGGGTACTTCAAGACCATTCCCTATGAGTTGGAGGAGTGTGCGCTGATCGACGGCGCCAACCGTTGGCAGATCCTGATCAAGATCGTGCTGCCGCTGGCGGTCCCCGGCCTGATCTCGGCGTTCATCTTCTCGTTTACGCTGTGCTGGAACGAGTTCATCTACGCGCTGACGTTCCTGCAATCGACACAGAACAAGACCGTGCCGGTCGCGATCGTCAATGAATTCGTCGATGGCGACATCTATAAATGGGGATCGCTGATGGCGGGCGCGCTGGTGGGCTCGCTGCCGCTGGTGATCCTGTATGCGTTCTTCGTCGAACACTACGTGTCGGCGATGACCGGCGCGGTGAAGGAATAAGCAATCTCGTCATTCCGGGGCGCATGCTCGCCCGCAGGCGAGCGCGCGAACCCGGAATCTCGCGGATGAACTGGAAGAGATTCCGGATATGCGCTGCAAGAGCGCGCATTCCGGAATGACGGAGAAGAATAAAAAGGAGCTTCCCTTGCACATTCTCATCCTCGGCGCGGCCGGCATGGTCGGCCGGAAACTGACCGAACGCCTCATTCGCGATGGCCGGTTGGGCAAAAGCGAACTCAGCAAACTGACGTTGCAGGACGTCGTCGCACCGGCGAAGCCGGATACCTCGATCCCGGTTGAGATCGTGACGAGCGATTCGTCCGATCCGAAGACGGCGCCGTTGTTGGTTGCTTCAAAGCCGGACGTGATCTTTCACCTCGCGGCGATCGTGTCGGGAGAGGCGGAAGCGGAATTCGACAAGGGCTATCGCATCAATCTCGACGGCACCCGCTATCTGATCGACGCCATCCGCAATGTCGGCGGCGGCTACAAGCCGCGGCTGGTGTTCACCTCCTCGATCGCGGTGTTCGGCGCGCCATTCCCCGACAAGATCGGCGATGAATTCCTATCCGCGCCGCTGACGAGCTACGGCACTCAGAAGGCGATCTGCGAGCTCCTGATTTCGGATTATACCCGTAAGGGCCTGCTCGACGGCGTCAGCATTCGCTTGCCGACGATCTGCGTGCGGCCCGGTGCGCCGAACAAGGCCGCATCTGGCTTCTTCTCCAATATCATCCGCGAACCGTTGGCGGGCAAGGAAGCGGTGCTTCCGGTTTCCGGCGAGGTCATGCACTGGCACGCGACGCCGCGCTCCGCCGTCGGCTTCCTGATCCATGCTGCGACGATGGATTCGGCAACGCTGGGCCCGCGCCGCGCGCTGAGCATGCCGGGCCTTCCGGCAACGGTAGGCGAGCAGATCGCGGCGCTGGAACGCGTCGCCGGCAAGGGTGTGGTCGCGCGGATCAAACGCGAGCCGGACCCGACTATCATCGGTATCGTCAGCGGCTGGCCGCGCAATTTCACGACCGAGCGCGCGCTGAAACTCGGCTTCACGACGCCGGAAAAGACCTTCGACGACATCATCCGTATCCATATCGAAGACGAGCTCGGCGGCAAATTCGTCGCCTGATATTTCGCGATCGCGATCATGGCCAGCATTGCCTGCATCGGCGAGTGTATGATCGAGCTGAAGCAGGCGGCGGGCGGACATTACGCGCGCGGCTATGGCGGCGACACGCTGAATACCGCAGTCTATCTTGCACGGCTCGGCGTTGCGACCGATTACGTCACCGCCCTCGGTGACGATGCCATGAGCGACGAGATGATCGCGGGCTGGCAAATTGAAGGTGTCGGCACCGGCCGTGTGCCGCGTCTCCCCGGCAAACTTCCCGGTCTTTACATGATCCAGACCGATGCGAATGGCGAGCGCCGTTTCTTTCATTGGCGGGACAGCGCCGCCGCGCGCAGCCTGATGGAACTGCCGCAGACAAATGAGCTGCTTGCCTCATTGGCGTC
>JBEPUM010000151.1:0-8125 GCA_041691515.1 Pseudomonadota bacterium
CCAGTTCGTCGACCAGGCTTTCCACAGCCCAGAAGGTCCAGCCCGGCGCCACCGAGCGCAACTGCCCGGACGGTGTGGCCTGGTGTGCCATCTCGTTCAGAATGGCGCGGACGTTGTGGTTCGCAACGGTATAGAAGAAATCCGAGCCGTTGACGGTGAAGCCGTCCAGCCCGCCCTTCTTGTCGACCGATGGCGTCAGGAAGTCCGGAATACCCCACCGCGCGGTGGGCCACGCGCTGACGACGTCGTGGTTCAACGCCACCAGCTTGCCGTCCGCATCGACGCCCGCCTTCATCTTCTGGAACGTCAGCGGTCGCGAGAAGTCCATGGTCATGTCGTCTTCGCGCGAATAAATGACCTTGACCGGCTTGCCGACAGCTTTCGCGGCCTGCACAGCCGGTACCGTCATGTCGCCATCGAGACGCCGGCCGAAACCGCCGCCCAGATACATCTGGTGCATCACAACGAACTTGGGATCGACTCCGGCCGCGCCGGCCGCGATCGCTCCCGTGCGGGTTGCAAACTGGTTGCCGGTGTAGATGTGCCAGATATCGCCCTTCAGTTCGGCCGTGGCATTCATCGGCTCCATCGGGCAGTGGATGTTGATGTTGGTGGTGTACTCCGCCTCGATCACCTTCGCCGCCGTACCGAACGCCGCTGCCGTATCGCCCGACTTGACGAAGAACAGACCAGAGTCCTCTTTCGCCTGCAGCCGCTTGGCCTCCGTCAGAAGATCCTCGCTCGACAGCTTGGCATTCGGCCCGTTGTCGTAGGTGATCTTCAGCGCATCGGCCGCCTTTTTGGCGTTGGTGTAATTATTGGCGACCGCCACCACCCAACCCGTCGTGGTCTTTGTCTTGTCGTCCAGCGTCACGGCCTTGATGAAGCCCGGCACCTTCTTGGCCGCGCTGTCATCGACCGATTTCACCGTGGCACCGTAGCGCGCCGGCGGCATCACGATCTTGCCGTACACCATGCCCGGAAGCATGACGTCGATGCCGTATTTCGCCGTGCCGTTGGTCTTCGGCGGAATGTCGAGCTGCGGCACCGAGACGCCGACCTTGGTATATTGGTCGGGAGTTTTGAGCGTGATCGCCTTGAGGTCATCGGGCGTGAAGGTCTTGGTGATCTTGCCGCTCTTGACGATCTCGGCAAAGGTTTTCGACTTGCCGGACTTCGCGTGCATGACGACGGAATCGCGCACGGTTAGTTCACTGGCCGGCACGCCCATCATGCTGGCGGCAGCCTCCGTCAATGCAATGCGGCCAGCCGCGCCGGCACGGCTCATCGCATCGAAGTTCATCATCGTGCTCCAGCTTCCGCCGGTGATCTGCGCACCGAGGACCGGATCGTTGAACTTCGGATCGTTGGACGCGAGAAGAATCCGCATGTCCTTCCAGTTCGAGCCGAGTTCTTCCGAAATAAGCTGCGCCATGGTCGAAGCGACGTGCTGTCCCATCTCGGCCTTGCCGACCGTCACGGTCACGAGGCCGTCGGGCCCGATCGAATACCAGACACTCGGGTCGAAGTTCTTGGCGGCGGCCGCGAGGGCTTCATCGCTACCGAGCAAGCCCGGAACGGAGGAATAGCCGAGCGCCAGACCAGCCACAGCGGATCCGACGAGGAAGGAGCGACGGCTGAGATCGGCGGGTTCGCTCTTCGTGACTTTCACGTGCTTATTCATGTTGGCCTCCGGTCGCCGGCGTTGGACGCGGTACGCATATCGGCAGCGGCCCGCATGATCGCCTTCTGGATGCGTGAATAGGTCATGCAGCGGCACAGATTGCCGTCCATGTGCGCGACCACTTCTTCCTTGCTCGGATTGCTGTTCTTGGCGAGCAGCGAGGCCGCCTGCATGATCTGCCCTGACTGGCAGTAACCGCATTGCGGCACCTGCTCGGCAATCCATGCCTTCTGCAGCGGATGTTCGCCCTTGGCGCTGAGGCCCTCGATGGTGGTGATCTTCTTGCCGGCGGCATCGCTAACCGAGGTCTGGCAGGACCGGACAGCTTCACCGTTGACGTGAACCGTGCAGGCGCCGCAGAGGCCGGCGCCGCAGCCGAATTTCGTACCGGTCATCTGTAATTGTTCGCGGATGACCCAGAGCAGCGGCGTATCGCCTGCCGCTTCGACGGACATATTCCGTCCGTTGATGTTGAGAGTAGCCATCGTTTCTTCCCCTCCGGTGTTTGAAGCCGCTTACGGCGGCAACTCACGTCTGGGCAATAAACCGACACCCACCGGGTCGGTGTCGGCCGGGGCAGAGAATGGCCGCGTTCGACTTTAGACGCAATGCAAATTAGAATCGATAAAACGCGGCGCAGGAGGTCCCTAAGTACTATGCGATATCTGTTGTGCGTTGCCGCAAACACATGCGCTCATGCGGCCTCACGCCGGTCTCCATTCCCATCTAGACGGAAGTGGAGCTAAGGTTTTACGCAACGTTCTCCGCAAGAAAGCCCGCATGCCAAAAATCAATCGCGACGGCGTAAACATCCATTACGAGGTCTTCGGCAGCGGGCCAGTCGTGCTGCTGACCCACGGCTATTCCTCGACGTCGGCGATGTGGACGGGCCAGATCGGGGCGCTTTCAAAACATCACACGCTTGTGTTGTGGGACATGCGCGGTCATGGGCAATCCGACTATCCCGGCGATCAATCCGCCTACAGCGAAGACCTCACGGTCGGCGACATGGCGGCGTTGCTGGATCAAGTTGGCGCTGAAGGCGCCGTTGTCGGCGGCCTTTCGCTCGGCGGATACATGTCGCTCGCATTTTACCGGGCTTACCCGGAACGGGTTCGCGCCCTGCTCATCATCGATACCGGACCGGGCTTCAAGAAAGATGACGCACGTGAAGCCTGGAATAAGCGCGCCCATGACACCGGTGACCGGTTCGAGCGCGAAGGGTTGGCCGTCCTGAAGAATGCCAGCCGCGAACGGTCAACGGTCAGCCATCGCGACGCCACCGGCCTTGCCAAGGCAGCGCGCGGCATGCTGACCCAGCGCGATGCACGGGTGATCGAATTGCTTCCCCACATCAAGGTGCCGTCGCTGGTCGTGGTCGGCGCCGATGATGCGCCGTTTCTGGCGGCGTCCGATTACATGGCGACGAAAATTCCCGGCGCACAAAAAGTGGTCATCCCGGCGGCCGGGCACGCCGTCAATATCGATCAGCCACAAGCATTTATCGAAGCGGTCATACCGTTTCTGGACGGTCTGGACCGGAACTCCTCAGGTACAAGGGCAGCCTCATGAAGCAGCGGATTTTCTTCTTTGCTTCGGCCTTTGCTTTCACGCTGTCCATTGCAGCCAGCCCTTCGGGACACGCGCAACAACTGGCTGGCATTCCGCCGCATGCGCCGCCCTTTACGGCGACGTTGTCGAACAACACCCCGCTGGCGTTCGGGATGGACGAGACCACGGCGGCGACCGCGCTTGGTGTACCGCTGAACTACATCCGCGGACGCCCCGGCGACGAAGTCTTTCTAGCATTTCGCCATTACGGCGGCAGCGGTTTCTTCAACCGGAAGGACCGGCTCTATCTGCAATTCCGCAGGGGCCGCCTCGCCGGCTGGAAGGGCGACTGGGGCCGCGGCTGGATGTGGCAATAGAGCCGCGGAGTGATGACTTGCGTCCGTCGGCTGGATCGACTCAAACTCGCGGCCCGCGCGACACAATACAACTGAAGGAATGGATAACCCGTGGGACAAGATATCACCCTGACCGCATCGGACGGCTTTCAGCTTGGCGCCTATCGCGCCGATCCCGCAACCGCGCCAAAGGCCGCGATTGTCGTGATCCAGGAAATTTTTGGCGTCAATCACCATATCCGCGCGGTGTGCGATCGCTACGCGAGCCACGGTTATGTCGCCATCGCACCGTCGATTTTCGACCGCATCGAACCTAACTTTCAATCCGGCTATTCGCCGGATGAAGTTTCGGTCGCGCGAAAATTCGTCGCGAATCCCGATTGGGCGGCGATGCTGCGCGATACGCAGGCCGCGATCGATGCGGTGAAAGCCGTAGGCCCGGTCGGGATTGTTGGCTTCTCCTCGGCGGCAGCGTGGCTTACGCCGCCGCGACGAAGCTGTCAGGACTGAGTGTGGCCATCGGCTACTATGGCGGTGCGATCGTCCGCTTCGCCGACGACAAGCCAAAGGTGCCCACGATGCTTCATTTCGGCGAGAAGGACACCGGCATTCCCCAGACCGACGTCGAGACCATTCGCGGCAAACGTCCGGATGTCGAGATCTTCGTTTATCCCGGCGCCCAGCACGGCTTCAGTTGTGACGAACGCGCCAGCTACGACAAGGCGAGCGCGGATATCGCGGGTGAACGCAGCCTCGCCTTCTTCGCCAAGCATCTCGCAAAATAGCGATCTGAAATTCAGAACCACCGTTCGCCGACGACGACGGTGTCGCCGGGGCTGAGCGGTGTCCCGAGCGGGACGGTGACGCGGATGGTACCGCGTGCATCGGTATGGGTGATGGTGACGCGGTCGCGTTTGGCGCGCGGCGAGAACCCGCCCGCGATGGCGACCGCGCTTTCGACACTCATGTTGGGCACGAACGGATACTGTCCGGGGGCTGCGACCTCGCCGAGGATGAAGAACGGCCGGTAGGCCTCGACCTCTGCGGCCACATAGGGCTCGCGGATATAGCCGTTGCGCAGACGCGCGGCGATGGCGGCGGCGAGTTCGGCCGGCGTGCGACCGCGGGCGGAGACCGCGCCGATCAGCGGCATGGTGATGCTGCCGCCGGCATCCACTGCATAGGAATTGGTGAGGCCTTCCTGGCCATAGACCACGACGCGCAGCCGGTCACCGGCATCGAGACGGTAGGCGGGATCGCGCATGACGGGCCGCGGCGCGGCAGCGTAGACAACCGGCACACCGGCCGGCTGGCTTCCGTAGGCCATCGCATCGAGATCGCCATGCGGCTGGATCATCGCCACCGGCGGATGGCGGCGCATGCAACCCGACAACGCAAGCGCGGCCATGGCAACAACCAACGATATCCGAAACGCGCGCACGAGCCGCACCAAAGCTGTCCCTAGTCACGAGATAAGCTTCGGTTCTGCACCGTTATGGTTAACAAATGGTATTTTGCAGGAAAGCAGAACAGCGACGGGCGAGCCCAGCAATCAATTCCGCGAATAGCCGATCAACGGACGTCGCGGCCGGAACAGCAACATCAACAGGATGCCGACGATCGCGAGCACCGCGAAGGCCGGTTGATTCAGGATGACCTTGACGACGTGATCCCATAGCCAGGGCGCGGATGTTTCAATCTGGGTTCGAACCGCTTGCTGGCTGGCCTGATGGATATCGTTCCAGAATTCGCCGAGTTTGGTCAGCCGCACGGTCTGATCGGCGATCGAGCGCGCGCCGTCGTACACCAGAAAAATGAAACCGCCGGCAAGCAGCAGCAGCCCTATCAAGCGAAAAAAACCGCGGATCATGCTCTCACCTGCTATCTGCCTGCCGGATTGCTGACCGCCCAATACCGGTCAGGAGCAGGAAATTCAACCTCGCCAGTGCCTTAGAGCCATCAAGGACGCCTCTTATTGCCGCGCCAGCCGCGGGGAAAGCGTTGACGCTTGAAAACAGGGCCTCTATAAGACCGCCCATGGCGGCGGGGGCGATCCTGCCGCCGCTGTTCTTTGAACGACGACTCCTCGCGAACCTGTTCGCTCCGAGGATGCCATTTTCAGGAACACCCGGAAACACATTCAGGCTCACCCGCGTAATTGAATGACCGGCGCCATTGGCCGGCCTCTCGCGGTGGGACACTGCCGAAGGATATTTTGAGACCATGGCCAATACGACTTCCGCCAAGAAGGCGACCCGTAAGATTGCCCACCGCACTGCCGTGAACAAGTCGCGGCGCACCCAAATGCGTGGTTCGGTTCGGATCGTCGAGGAAGCGATCGCAAAGGGCGATCGCGACGCCGCGCTCCAGGCGATGAAGCGCGCTGAGCCGGAACTGATGCAGGCAGGCCAGCGGAACCTCATTCACAAGAACAATGCGAGCCGGAAGGTTTCGCGGTTGACGCATCAGATCGCCAAGCTCGCGAAATAATCCTGATACGCGACGTTATTCGTCAGCGACATACTTCGTCAGTCAAAGGCCCGGCCAATCGCCGGGCCTTTTTTCTTGCACGGCACTCCACACCTCCGTCCGGTAGCGCAAGGATCGGCCGCTTGGCTTGCAGCTTGGCAAAACTTCTATTGAAGCCTGATATTAGATCGCGCGAGCGCGACGCCGTCTTGCTCGGTACCTTCGATCCAAACGCCGTCGTAAACCCAGCTTGGATTTCGCGCGTGCGCAGCCAGCGTGGGCTATCCTCAAAAACAGACAGAAAAAAACGCGCCTCGATAATCACTTATCCACATAGTGTGATGAAGCACTTCCAAAACACCCCCGCGCTGCGCCCCGCTTAACGGATTGTTAAAATATTTTGCGAAGCTGCCGCTCGTTATGACCGCCGCGCGAACGCTTCGAATCCGCGCGCAGATTCAAAACGTTGCCGACAGGCTTATGGCGGCGCTGCCCAGATCGCAGGCTTTCAACCGATTTGTGTGACGGCGGCACGACGCGAAAGCCGTTGCGAGAATTGAAGCGTCGTGTATTCCTTTGATTGCTCGCGGCACTCACGGCTCTCCAGATCAGCGCGGTTTGAGAAACTTTGAGTGGACATGCAAATCGGCGGCGGTGTGCACGTTAGCGGCGCTTTCCAAGCGATGATGGAGTTGCAACTCATAGCAATATGAGAACGGATGTTCTGTGTCGAAATTTCTCGAGCGTGGCGCTTCGGTAGAGCGCGTCGAAACAAGAGAGATACGTTACGGGTCATTCTGCATCTCCGGACTGGAAGCGAGTACGGGAGCAGGTTGAGCGGGGTAGGGTAGAGTGCGCGGCGTAGCGATCCTCGACAGAACGATCCGGGGTATCGCGGACCAAATTTGAAAAACACCTAAGCGGATATCTTGACGCGTTTATCGCGCGGCGAGAGGGGGGAGTTCTATGCCTAAAAAAAGCACGACGGAATTTTATCAAGCGACTTATTTCTTTGACACTTTTTTGAGTCACGCCGCGTGTGTGCGGCCTCCCACGCGAACTCCGGGCAGACCGTCGAGTAGTCGCTGACCTCGCGTTCACTTCGTTTCCCGCCATCTGGACCGCTTGCGGCGCTCGGCCGAACGGCTGGTCATTGGCTGAAGCGAAACACGCCAGAGGTCGGATCATCGCGATGAAGCGCGGTGACCTCACGGAGCATCGGTTAAGCCGCAACATCACTCAATCGGAAGTCACACAATGGCAAACATGGAACAAGATCGCTGGTCGCGGGTGAAGGGTCGGTTGCGCTCGACGGTTGGAGAGGACGTCTATTCGAGCTGGTTCGCGAGGATGGACTTGGAGGGTGTGCAAGGAGAGAGCGTGCACCTGTCGGTCCCGACCCGGTTCCTGAAGAGCTGGATCCAGGCGCACTACGCGGAGCGCGTTCTGGCTTGCTGGCAGGCCGAATCGCCGGATGTGCATCGGATCGATCTGACGGTGCGCTCGGCCATGCGCTGCGCAGCGCCAACGAAGGAGGCCCCGGTGGCGATTGATCCGCGGCGCGCCGAGCACGGCGATGGCCGGATCAACGTTGATTTGAGGACCTCGGCGACCGCGCCGGTGTCTGCGAGCCATGATGCCCTCGGCGGTTCGCCGCTCGACCCGCGTCTGACATTTGCGAGCTTCGTCACCGGCCGCTCCAACACGCTCGCCCACGCGGCAGCGCGTCAGGTGGCCGAAGGGCGGCGCGGCGATAGCGTCATGTTCAATCCGCTTTACATTCATGCTGGCGTCGGCCTCGGCAAAACCCATCTGCTGCAGGCCGTCACCTGGTCCGGCAACGCCGGAACCGAACGCAAGGTGCTTTATCTCACCGCGGAGAAGTTCATGTATGGCTTCGTCGCCGCGCTCAAGACGCAGACGGCACTGGCCTTCAAGGAAGCGCTCCGCGGCATCGACGTGCTCGTCATCGACGACCTGCAGTTCCTGCAGGGCAAATCAACGCAGGCTGAATTCTGCCACACGCTGAATGCGCTGATCGATGCCGGCCGCCAGGTCGTGATCG
>JBEPUM010000152.1:0-8059 GCA_041691515.1 Pseudomonadota bacterium
TCAACCGTGCAGTTTCGTCGCCGTCTCGGCGATCACCTTGCCTTGATAGCGCGCGCCTGCGAGTTCGTTTTCGCTGGGCTGGCGGCTGCCGTCGCCATCGGTAATGGTGGTTGCGCCATAGGGCGAACCGCCGGTGACTTCCTTCACGCCCATCTGGCCGGCGAAACCGTAGTTGAGTCCGACAATCGTCATGCCGAAGTGCAGGAGATTGGTGATGATCGAAAACAGCGTGGTTTCCTGCCCGCCGTGCTGGGTCGCGCTCGATGAAAATGCACCGCCGACCTTGCCGTGCAGGGCGCCCTTGGCCCATAGACCCCCGGCCTGATCGAGGAAGTTGGCCATCTGCGAGGACATGCGGCCGAAGCGGGTGCCGGTGCCGACAACAATCGCATCGTAGTTCGCGAGGTCTTCGATTTTGGCGACCGGCGCCGCCTGATCGACCTTGTAATATGAGGCTTTCGCGACCGCTTCCGGCACGAGTTCGGGAACGCGCTTGATGTCGACGGTGGCGCCGGCGTCGCGGGCGCCGGCCGCAACCGCGTTCGCCATCGCTTCGATATGCCCATAAGCCGAATAATAGAGAACAAGTACCTTAGCCATTTTAGTCTCCGTTGGATTTGACATTGAATTTAAGTTCGTCATGCCCGGCCTTGTGCCGGGCATCCACGTCTTCGTTTTTTGCAATGGAGGCGTGGATGGCCGGGACAAGCCCGGCCATGACGGGGCGATAGGTTGTCGTCGGCAACCGCGCGTCAGGCGGCGTCGACCAGCACGATTTCAGAGTCTTCCAGCGCAGTGATCTTCACTGTCGCCTCGTCGCTGATCGCGGCGCCGTCGCGGGCGTTGACGCGTACGCCGTTGACTTCGACCGCGCCCACTGCCGGGACGAGATAGAGATTGCGAGCTTTGTCAGCCGTGTAACTCGCGCTCTCGCCAGCCTTCAACGTGGTGGCCAGCACGCGCGCATTGGCGCGGATCGGCAGCGCGTCATTGTCAGCTTTGAATCCGCTGGCGAGCGTCACAAGCTTGCCGGAACGATCGCCTTTCGGAAAAGGCTTTGCGCCCCAGGCCGGTTGACCGCCTTCGGTCGCCGGTTCGATCCAGATCTGGAACAGCGTGGTTTTCACCGGTTCGAGATTGTATTCGGAGTGGCGCACGCCGGAGCCCGCGCTCATCACCTGCACATCGCCGGCTTCGGTGCGGCCCTTGTTGCCCATGCTGTCCTGATGGGTGATCGCACCTTCGCGAACGTAGGTGATGATCTCCATGTTGGCGTGGGGATGCGCCGGGAAGCCGCCGTTCGGCGCGATCTCGTCGTCGTTCCATACCCGCAGGCTGCCGTGGCCCATGTTGCTGGGGTCGTAGTAGTTGGCGAACGAGAAGTGATGCTTCGCCTTCAACCAGCCGTGGTCGGCGCCGCCGAGTTTATTGAAGGGCCTGAGTTCGATCATGATCTGTCCTTTCCTTCGTGTTCATGAGCCGCCTATGCGGCATCGATTGACCCTTGGATAAGCGCTCTCGATTGGTCTATAAATAGAAACTATGGAAACTCATTGTTTCCAAAAATGACCACATCGGATGGAAAGAATGGCAAAACTGCCGGATTTCGAGGCACTTGCGATCTTCGCCAAGGTGGTGGAGATGCGGTCGTTCGCGGCGGCGGCGGCCGAACTGGCACTGTCGAAGGCGACGGTTTCCAAGGCTGTCAGCCGGCTCGAGGAGCGGCTCGGCGCCAGTCTGTTCAACCGGACGTCACGACGCCTAGCGCTGACGGACGCCGGAAAAAACCTCTCGGAGCGTGCTGCGCGGCTGCTCGCCGACGGCGAGGCGGTCGAGAACGAAGCGCTGGCACAGTCGGCGGTGCCGCGCGGCGTGGTTCGCCTCGCAGTTCCGATGTCGTTCGGCGTGAAGGCGATCGCGCCGCTGCTGCCGGGATTTCTCGCGATGTATCCCGAAGTCTCGGTGGACCTGCACCTGAGCGACGCGATGGTCGATCTGATCGGCGAGGGGTTCGATGCTGGCTTACGCATCGCGAGCCTGCCCGACTCGTCGCTGATGGCACGGAGATTGTGCGCGATGCCGCGCTACACGGTGGCGTCGCCGGCTTACTTGAAGAAACACGGCACGCCGACGCATCCGATGCATCTCGCCCAGCATCGCTGCTTCGGTTACGCCTACCTCTCGACGCCCGGTGTCTGGCACTACACCAACGCGAGCGGCGAACAGGCGACCGTGCGTCCGTCCGGCCAACTGCGCGTCAACAACGGCGACGCGATCGTGCCCGCGTTGCTGGCCGGGCTCGGCATCGCCGATCTGCCGGATTTCATTATCGGTGATGCCATCGCCGAGAAGAAAGTTCAGGTGATCCTGAAGGACTGGAAACAGCTCGAAGGCGCGGTGCATCTGGTGATGCCGCCGGGCGGTCCGCGGCCCGCGCGGGTCGAGGTGCTGATCGAATATCTCGCGAAACACCTCGCACGTCCGAAGCGTTCAGCAAACGCATCCTACGAAGTACCATAACCGCCGAGAGCGGCCAGCGTTGACATCGGCGACCAATGAGCGAGACTTTCTCGAAACAAGGGGAGGGGATGATGCGCATTGGGATGGCGATTGTCGCTTGTTTGGCGGCCATAACGTTGTCGGGCTGTTTCGAAGGTCCGAAGGGCGATCAAGGTGCAAAGGGCGATCCGGGACCCGCGGGCGTCGCAGGCGCAGCCGGTGCTGCGGGCGCCAAGGGGGACAAGGGAGATCGGGGCGAAACCGGAGCAGCAGGTCCTGCCGGTGCGGCTGGTGCCGCAGGCGTTGCCGGGCCCGCGGGCCCCGCCGCCAATGTCCGCATTCCCTCGCCGGGAAATTGCAATTCAGCCGACACCTGCAAGGTTCAATGCGCAGCCAATGAAGTCATGATCGCGGCGGTCTGCAACAATCACAAGGCGCGGGACGGTCAGTCGAATGCGGACGAACCGAAATACGAGCAGACCCCCGAGGGAACCATTGCGCGATGCCCGGCGCCTGCGGGCGATTCGATCGTCGCGCTGTGTGTGAAGCCGTAGACGGCTGAACGGCACGACCGCGCGGCCTGCCTTGAGCGGGCCGCGACGGGCGTCAGACCTGCCGGCCGAATGTGGCAAGCAGCGCGCAGGCGAGAAGAAGAAGCAGAACCGTTGCGATCAGCGCCCAGAGCCGGCGCAATCGCGCCGGTCGCGTCTCGTCGAACGACAGCCAGTTCCGTATGAAACGGCGCGGGCCCTCATTGTTCTGGTGGCGGCTGTTCCGGTCGAATGTCATGGCTCTTTACGCATGCAGCAGCCATTGAAGCCGGCTTTCCATGCCGGTTTCCGAGCATGTTGTTGCCCGAAATGAACCTTCCTGTCGCCCCAGTATTTGTGAATGCTGAGATTCCTTGATGATGGAAATCGGGAGGTGCCACATGCGTATGCACCAGGTTACGATTGCTATTATACTGTTGGCAGGAAGCCTGAAACCTACCGCCGCGGAAGAATATCGCGGCACCTTCGCTCAGCAGATGGCGTGCACACCCGATGTGATGAGGCTGTGCGGCAGCGCTATCCCTGACGTCACCAGAATTGTTGCATGCCTGCGTCAGAACGAGTTGCAACTCGGCGCATCGTGTCGTGCGGTATTCGCATCGAATGCGGAGGCGACGCCGGGTGATCTCGCGGCGAGGCCGCCATCGCCTGCGACCGTTCCCGGCGCAGTCAGTCCACCTGCGCGCTAGCTGGCGACGGCTGGCAGACATCGACCCACTCGCCCGCAACGAGCTCCGCCATCCGCGCAGGCGCAATACGCACAGCGCTGTTGATCGAGCCTGCCGCCGGCACGACCTCGTCGAACGCCTTCAGCGAAAGGTCGCAATAGACCGGTAGCGGAATTTTCAGGCCGAACGGGCAGACGCCGCCGACTTCGTGACCGGTGATCTCGGCCACCTCGTCGAGGCCGAGCATCTTTGGTTTCGCGCCGAACAGCGCCTTGACCTTCTTGTTGTCCATCCGAGCGGTGCCGGCCGCGACGATCAGCACGACACGGTCATTCACCCTCAGCGACAGCGTCTTGGCGATCCGCGCCGGCTCGACGCCGTAAGCCTCGGCGGCGAGAGCAACGGTCGCGGAACTCTTGTCGGATTCAATGACTGAAATGTCGGGGGCCTTTTCCGCGAAGAAGGCGCGGACCGATTCGAGGCTCATGTCGTTATCCAGGGGGACAGCTTGAGGCGGGCGGAATTGAAGGAGGCAACATGCCGAAGAGAGCCACGACACGCAAGTCAGCTCATCGCTCCAAAACGCCGGCACAGAAACGACCATCCGCGCGGCGCAAGAAGCCGGTCCGCAAATGGTCCGGCCGGGTCGCGACGAGCGACGCGCTCGATCTGAAAAACAAGGTCTTCAAACAACGCAGCGCAGGTGCCATCGCCCGATCGCTGAAGCACTCCGCCGAGCGCAGTCATCGCCGCAAGAGCAGCCCTTATCGTTCGGCGATGTCGATGCTGGTGTTCTACATCAACCGTGCCGGCAAGAACCTGTCGGCTTCGCGCCGCCGTGTTCTCGAAAACGCCAAGTATGAATTGCGCAAGGCCTTTGGCAAAGCCGCTTGAGTCTCTCCGAGATATGTCAGCCGCCGGAAGCAAATGTCGGACGTTGCCGGCTGTTGCGAGCAAATTTTCGGGTGGTCATCGGCTTGCCGAACAAAAAGCCCTGGATGAGATCGACGCCGATCCCGTGCATCGCGAAGAAATCTTCCCGGCTCTCGACTCCTTCCGCCACCGTCCTGACGCCGTGGCTCTTGGCCATATCGACGATCTGACGGCAGACGCTGCGTTTGAGCCGGCCGGAAGAACTGCCGTCGACGAATTTACGGTCGAGTTTGATCTCGGCAAATGGAAATTCGGTCAACGCGGCCAGCGCCGGCCATTCGGTACCAACGTCGTCGATTGAAAAGGCGATGTTGTGAAACCGCAACCGTTGCGCAGCTTCGAGCGCGAGCGGCAGATTTTGCACGACTTCGCTGCCATCGACCTCCACGGTAAGACCGTCGAAAGCCGGATGATCGGGAAACTGCGAACGCAAATCGTCGATGGCAGTCGGGTCCTTGAAAAAGTCCATGGGCAGATTGATGGAAATGTGGATGGAGCCGGACTTCGCGACGAGATAGCGCCAGTCTTCAAAGACCCGGCCAATGACGAAGTTCGACAGGGCGCGGAAATGCGGATCGCCCTTGTCGGGCAGGAAATATGCCGGTGGAACGATGCCCCAGTTCGGATGGCGCATCCGGATCAGCGCCTCGGCGCCGCTTAGCGTGAGGCTTCGCGTATCGATCTTGGGCTGGTACCAGAGTTCGAGCCATCCAGCGCTGAGCGCCTCGGCGACATCGACCGCGGGTGGCGGCGGTGGCTCGACCGGAATCAGTGCCGCGATGCGGGCGTGGAGATCCGAGTCGCGGAACGGTGTGGACAGTACAGGGAACATTCCGAGTTGCAGCTTCTCTCCGAGTTCCCGTGCAGCCACGATTGCGGGAGCGGCGGACGGCCCGATCAGCAGCACTTTTGCAGCGCAGGCGCGAGCGGCAAGCAGGTTCAGGATATCCGGCACGGGAATGCCGTTTATCGAGAAGCTGATGACGATAAGGTCCGGAAATTCGACGTGCAACGAGGCATCGAGCTCGTCCAGCGTCGCGCACGCGTATGGAATGAAACCCTGCTCCTCCAGCGTGTCGCAGAGCAGCGATTGCACGTGCTGCTTGCTGTCGACGATGCAGGCGCGGGGTTTGAGTTTTCGCTTGCCGAACGGCGTCTCCGCGATCCTGTCATCTGGGCTGGCTTTATCAATCATAATGGCGTCCTTGTTTCGGGCGCCAACGTGAAGCTTTTGTTATGGCTGCATCAGGGTTGGTTTCATCTATGCACCGGAGAATGTCGGCGCATCGTTAACCTTGATAACGCGATTCAATGTTGAATCGAAGTTGAGCGCCTGTTCCGGTGACGGCGTGTCAGGCAATCAGCGGCGGCAGGTCCGTCAGCGCGCCGATGCGATGATCGGGCTGAAGGCTCATCTCGTCCATCTGCATACGGATCGCCTTGAACATCGTCAGCGGCGCGACAACGTCGCTCTTCTTGCAGAGCGAAGCCATGGCCTCCGGCGTCACGCGCTCGATCCACGCGACATTCAATCCAAACGCCTTGGCGCCGATTGCGTCCCACGGATTCGATGAGACGAACAGCACTTCGTTTGGCTTTACTCCGAGCTTCTCCTCGATCAGCGTGTAAGCCTCCGGGCTCGGCTTGAAGATATGCTTGGAGTCGATGCTGATGGTGGCATCGAGAACGGTGTGGAGGCCGGTATTCTCAACCAGCGCGTTGAGCATGTCGGAGGAGCCGTTCGACAGGATCGCGAGTTTGCGGCCCTTCAGGGCGGCGAGGGCGTGCCGAGCATCGGGATAGAGATCGAGATGGACATATTTATCCATGATGCGATCGAAGATTGCGGCATCGTACGTCAGGCCGAGAATCTTGAGCGTGTAGTTCAGCGACTCCCGCGTGATGACCGAGAAATCCTCGTAGCGGCCCATCAGCGAGCGCAGCCAGCTATATTCGAGTTGCTTGATCCGCCAGATCTGCGTGATCATGTCCCCATGGCCTGGGAACGCCTCATCGGTGATCGCGGCCACCGACTGAACATCATAAAGCGTGCCATAGGCATCGAACACAACGGCCTTGATTGTCATCAACTCACTCGCTCTCGCATTGCAATGCCTGTGCGGTAGGCCGGGTCACAGGATCATTCAAGGGTTTTCATCGCTGACGGAGCGGAGAAAATTCCGGACGGCGACGACCGATTGATCTGTCGCTTCCTTGTTGAATTCGAGGTGATGCCCGAAATACTGGATCGGCTTCTGTAACTCCGGAATGTCGAAGGCGTGATAGGCGCCTGGATAGATTACGAGCCGGACCGGCGGTCCGTTACTTTTGCTGCGGGAAATTCCCCAATCGTCGAGGCCTTCCGCCATGGTGCGGCAGGCCTCCGCGGGGGTCCAGTCGTCGCGATCGCCGATCAGCACCAGGGTCGGTACCGTCATCACGCCCTTGAAGCCGGTGCAGAGCGGATAGAAAGCAATCGCCGCGCGAAACTTGTGTTTCGACAGCCGCTCAATCAGGCCGCGCTCCGTCGAGAGGATCGTGAGGTAAGCGCCTTGGGAGAATCCCATCAAGCTGACGTTCGCGGGATCGACGAACGGCTGACGCGCGAGAAAATTCAGGCCGCGATAGGCATCCGTGCCGACATCGGGTGGAGGGCCGTTCTCGCACGCATTTGTAATGCCGCGCGGTCCGAAACTGTCGATGGTCAGCGTGACGTAGCCCCATGACGCAAGCTTTGCGCCCCATCGCGCGTCGAGCCCCTGTCCGTTGCCGTTACAGCCATGCAGAAGAACGACCGCCGGCATCCGGCTGCTGCCTTCGGGTCGACGGAGATAACCTCGAAGCGTGAGCGGCCCCGCCCGCGCGGGCAGGCCTTCGAACTCGACCCGCTCCGGTGGAGGAATGTCGGCGGCGGCATGAGCCGCCGGACCGCCGCTCGAAGCCGCGAGCGAGGCGAGGAGAACGAATGCGGTCATCCGGGATCGCGGCATGCAAGCCTCCGGTTGCCGCGCGGCTATGGTTCGGCGGCAGGACCTGAAGGATTTTCAGCCCGCGCACTCACATGTTCAAGAGTTTTCGCGCGTTCGCCTTCAATACCTTCGGCCTGATCTCATCGCGGATCTCGAGTTTCGCGAAATCCGACATCCAGCGGTCCGGCATGATTACCGGCCAGTCCGAGCCGAACAGCATCTTGTCCTGCAGGATGCTGTTGATGTAGCGCACCAGAATTGGCGGGAAATATTTCGGCGACCAGCCGGAGAGGTCGATGTAGACGTTCGGCTTGTGGGTCGCGACCGACAGCGCCTCTTCCTGCCAGGGGAAGGAGGGATGGGCGAGGATGATTTTCAGATCGGGAAAATCCGCGGCCACGTCGTCCATGTACATCGGGTTGGAATATTTCAGCCGCAT
>JBEPUM010000153.1:0-7997 GCA_041691515.1 Pseudomonadota bacterium
GTGGAGGGTCTTGGCATCGCCCTCAGGAGGATCCCAGGAAACGCTCCCATGGAGTCCAACTGTAATCGGTGCATGGTCACCGGTCGGTAGCGACCCGGTAGGGCTGATCCGCTGTGTTCACAATCATTCCGCATGGCGTGGGGGCTTGTTGTCGCGGCACGGTGTCGTTTGAGCCTTCCAAAATGCGGCGATCCGCGTCGGTCCCCAGTCCTTCCGTGTCCCGCAGCAGGCCGTTCGGACGCCCCGGGTCGTTCATTGTGCCGCCGATCGAGCTTTTTGAGCCGTGCGAAGCTTCACCCCAGCCTGTGGCGCTGTTCGGAAGTGGATAGATGCGAGGACCCGAAACGGCTACCTCGACGTTGACCCCCGTGCTCTGCCCGCAACGACCATTCTCGTTTCCACCCGTGAACGTCAGGGCCGGAGACATCCCATCGTTGCAACCGGTAGGCGCGATGTTCTCTCCACTGAACTCTTTCAGAATCGATGCAGCGCGCGCGGCGGCCGCATCGTCGGCCACGTGCAGGGCAAGGACAGACTTGCCGTTGTACACGGCGTGCGCGTAGCTGTCGACTTCGTCGCTGTTGAGTCGCACGGCCCCGAAAATGCGCTCGAACACGCCGACCAAGCCGCGGTCCACGCTGCGCGCCGACGCGGGATCTTTGGCGTGCCGGTCTGTAATCGAACCTTGCGCGAGTCCGCCATCTTCGATGCGGATTCGTGCGTCTTCGAACCCGTGCTCCCGCAGGCGGACGCGCGCTGATTCCGCATTGTTGCGCGAGTTGAACACACACACGATCATGCTCGTCACAATGCCTCCGTAGTACGTGTTCGCGCTAGCGCATCCGTTTAGCTGTTCAAGAATTCGTGCGCGTGCAATCGCATTTACCGACGCGACGCAATCATCGACGATTTGAATGGCGAAGCTTCTGGCGCCTCAGCGCTCGCAAACGCGGACTTAATGGCCAGCCACTTCGGCGTCAAGTTTCTCCTCGGCCGGCCAATAAACCGGACGCCCATGATGCTTGTAGAGGGCAGATTCGCGTGTTCGATCCAGCCCATCCGCCGAATCGTAGGGCGGGGCGCCTTTCACGGCTTGCTGCGTCACGTTGACGGACACCGTCGCGTCGTGCCAGTTCACGCTCTCGATCCACTGCGGCGCGATGAGAACCTGGTGTCCCATCCACCAGTTGCTCGTGTTGACTATGATGTAGCGAATGGCCCAGGTTTCGTCGTCGACAATAAAGCCTTCGACGTGACCAATGTCGCCATCGGTTGCCTCGACGTGGTAGGTCATGACCGAATTGCCAGCGCGGAGGTGAGGGTCATCATCGCGGTGTCGCGCCTCCTCGGCTCGCGCGAAAGATTTCTCGGCTTCTGACGGTGTGGCACGCGGTACCGCTACAGAACCCGCAACATAACCCGGCACCATCATGGCTCCCGGGAAGGCTCCCGCGCCCCAGAGCCCAGCACCGCCCCAGTAGTACGGATAACCGTAGTAGCCAAGGTATCGTATCTCGTGCTGCCGCGAAACCGGCTTGTCCGTATCGATGTCGGGGCTGTTCTTCACTTGCTCCTTCGTGATCGAGGCGGGCAGAACTCTGCTCATCAGGTTCGGCTTGCCGATCGCGATCGGCGAGATCAGCACCTTCCGGCTCGACAACCACGTCCCCGTGTCGACGACGAGGTAGCGGACGACCCACGCGGCGTCATCAAAATAGAAATTCTTCACGTGGCCAATTTCACCATCGGTCGCGCGAATGGCATAACCTTCCAGATCACTGATGTTACGCAACATGGTTCCTACTCCTTCGGAAGCATCGAACGACGGGCATTCGACGAGTTTTGAAAATGAGGCGCGCGATCCATCGCACGCGTGCCCCGTAGATCGGCCCTGAAATATCTCGCGGATAAGCGAGCAGTCAATACGCCATGCCGGTCCTGGCCGGGCGCTAAGTGACGGCGCTCGACGCGGCCTTTGCTAGCATTACGTTGGCTTTAGCGCCCTGGCTCGGAGATGACGTACCGGCACCCCCTGCTGGCTGTGCCGCCTGCACCCATTCGGGTTTACGCATCTGGTGAATGATTAGCGGCATGCCGCAAAACACCACAGTGCCGATGGCGACGAGGGACACGTACAGCGTCGGCGATCCCACCGGCAATTGGTCGGGCGGGAAAAATGCCACCAGGAAACTGAAGAGCACACCCACGAAGCCCACACCGGCGACCAGCCACATTCCTGCCACGCCGCCGGGTAGTTTGAATGGCCGGGCAAGCTTCGAGGCCGAGTAGCGCAGCCTGATGGCCGCTGCATACATGAACATGTACGCGATGAGGTAAAGGGCAACCGTCATCGCCGACAACAGGAAAAAGACGACTGAGACGTCTGACATGACGAAATAGAGCGACGACATCAGCGTCACCACCAAACCCTGGCCGATGAGGATGTGCGTGGGCATCCCGTGGCGATTGGTGGCCTGCATCAACGGCGGCAATTCGCCGTCGCGAGCCGTCGCGAGCAATCCCTTGGACGGGCTGCCCAGCCACGCGAATATGCCGCTGATCGCGCCGATGCCCACCAGCAGCGACAGCGAGGTCGTTAACCACCCGAGATGCCATACATCGGTGATGACGGCGCTGAACGTGTCGAAGACGGCGGATTGCAGCAAAATCTTGTCGTTCGGCAGGATCGCAGCGATTGGCGCGGCCCCCAGCACGTAGATCGCCAGGGCGAGAGTCGCGCCCAGCGCAATGGCCAGAGGGTATCCGCTGCTGGGTTTGCGCATTTCCACGATATGCACCGCCTGCACTTCGACGCCGGCGAACAACAGGACGATCCCCGCGAGGAACGCAACCGCGCCGAACCCGCTTATGACCGGCCAGAATCTCGGGTGGCCGGCGTCCGATAGCGCGGGAGTCGTGAGGTGCTCCCAGCCAATCGGGTGGCCGGAGAAGACCCAGTAGACGAGCAGCCCCACCAGGAATAGGCCGGGAACGATCGTCCCGAAGATGAACGTCCACTTGGCGAACCTGGCGAAAAACTCCACGCCTTGAAGAACGACGACGGTCGCGAGCCAGTAGACGATGATGCAGAAAGTCCCGACAAAAAATCCGCTTTTCGCCAGATCGGGGCGGCCGAATGTATAGGCCAATGCCACCGCGCCGAACGTGAGGCCGACTGGAAACCAGACGACGTTCTGGATCCACTGCAGCCAGATTGCCAAAAACCCCCAACGCACACCGAACGCTTCGGAGACCCAGGTGTAGATGCCACCCTTCTTATCGGCATAGGCGCCACCCAACTCGGCCGACACGAGCGACGCCGGAACGAGGTAGAAAATGACGGTGAACGCGAGATACGCGAACATCGTCATCTCTTCCTTCGCGAGCAGCGGCAGGCCTCGAAGGCTGGTGACCACGGCGGCGGCCGTCATCAGACCGATCGCCGTTACGCTTAGATACTTGCCGTCTTTTGCGAGAGCCATGAAATCCTCTTTTGTTGGTATCAGGCGACCGGTGAATAAATGTCGGGAGCCTTGCCATCCATCAAACCGGCAGCGTTTCCTTCGGTTGGACGTGCGGCGTCGATGTGGCGTGATCTTCCACGACCTGGTTCTGCATTGGCGACGACGCCGGAAGTTGCGCCTTCGGCACGGCATGGTGCGTAAACGTGGTGCCGCCCGACGCACCCTGAGGCACTCCGGGAGGATGTTGATGCAGATGCTCGATCGATCGCCGGACGTCTTTCAGGAACTGGTCCGCCATATCACGGCTGAAGCCGTGGCGGACCAGCACCCTCATGACGACGACGTCGGTGATGTTGGCGGGCATCGAATACGCCGCGACTTGCCAACCGTGCACGCGCAGGCGGTCGGAAAGATCGAATAGCGAATAGCCCGGGTCCGCGCCGTTCTTGAACATCCAGGACACAGCGGGAATGCCCTTCTTGCTATCGCCATCGAAGGCCAGCTCGAACGGCCCCAGCTTGCAGATCTCGCGCCCGATGAGCTGCGCCTGGTCGTAGCCGTTCTGCTGGATGCGCTTGTATCCGTCGCGCCCGAGGCGAAGAAAGAGGTAGTACTGAGAAATGATCTGGCCACCCGGACGCGAGAAGTTCAACGCAAAGGTGGGCATGTTGCCGCCCAGGTAATTCACATAGAAGATCAGGTCCTCGGGCAAGTCGGTCCGGTCGCGCCATACGACCCAGCCCACGCCCAGCGGGGCGAGGCCGAATTTGTGCCCCGATGCGTTGATCGAGCGCACGCGCGGCAAGCGGAAGTCCCAGATCAGCCCCGGCTCCACGAACGGCGCGGTGAAGCCTCCCGAAGCGGCGTCCACGTGCATCGGGATATCGAGACGCTTGTCAAGCGCCAGTCGATCCAGAGCTGCAGCGACTTCGGCCACCGGCTCGTATTGGCAGGTGAAGGTGACGCCGAATGTGGGCATTACGCCGATGGTGTTCTCATCGACGCGCTTCATCACCTCCTCCGGCGTCATGCCCAGACGGCCGCGCTCGAGCGGGATCTCGCGCAACTCGACGTCGAAATAGCGTGCGAACTTGTGCCAGCAGACCTGCACCGGACCGGTGACGAGATTCGGCTTGACGGCGGGTTTGCCTGCGGCGGCCATGCGCTCGCGCCACTTCCACTTCAGCGCCAGACCACCGAGCATGCAGGCTTCGCTCGATCCGGTGGTCGAGCAACCGATCGTATGTGCAGCCGTGGGCGAGTGCCAGAGGTCGGCCAGAATATGCACGCACCGGCTCTCCAGCTCAGCGGTGGCAGGATATTCATCCTTGTCGATCATGTTCTTGTCGATGGACAAATCCATCAGCTGGTGAACGTCGGTGTCGAGCCAGGTCTGGCAAAAGGTGGCCAGGTTCTGGCGGGCGTTGCCGTCGCTGAAGAGCTCGTCACGGACCAGCGCGTGCGCCACGTCGGGCCGCAGCTCGCGGTCGCCCAGGCGAAATTTCGGTACCGAGACGTCGGCAGCTTCGGTGCCGTAAATATCTGCATCCAGGCAGGCGCGGACGTCGTCTCGTTGATGAAGTGGCATGTGCTGCTCCTAACGGGTTACAGGCGCGTCGGCGACCCCTCGGGCCATTGAAACGCGGTTGAAAAAGACCGTAATGCTGCGGTTCGACTCGGTGACGTGGCTCACGGCATCCACACGTGGTCGGCGCCGCTCATTCCGCGACAAGTGCACTTTCATGATGATCGACCCGCGACGGCTTAAGCGTGTCGAGGATTTTCTTGGCGCGCGCCATCTCGTCGGCAGAGCCGTGCGCCGTGACCAGAAACTGGTCAGCCTTTATCGCAGTCTCGTAGGCGACCACGCTGTTCTTGGGAATGCCGCTGCTGTAGAGCGCTGCGCCCAGCGCACTCAGGCCGCCGACGACAACCGCGCCTTCGATCGCCGAGATCACCAGCGTGGCGAGGTACCCCAGCACGACGACATGACCGATGACGGGAATGAACATGAACACGCCACCGAAGAGCCAACCCCAAAGCCCTCCCCAGAAGGCACCGCGCTTGCCCCAGAACTTGACGCGATCGCCAGCGTTGTAAAACCCCACCACCTTTTCGTCGGTGTGGTAGCCCTTGCCGACGACGCTCAGGTGCTTCATGTCGATGCCGGCATCGGCTAGTTTCTTTACAGCGCTTTCTGCGCTTTGATGATCCGCAAATACTGCGATCACCGCATTGCGTTCTGTCATTTGCTGCTCCTTCGGCTGGAATCGGCGTCAGCCGCAGCCGTCGCTTCAAATCGCGTCGTCGCGCCTGCTCCGATTTCGGAGAGTGCGTTGCTCATCGCGAATTCGTCATCGCTTCGCAGCAACGCACGTCTTTCACGGGCGCTCGATCAGGGCGTTGCACATGGGGTATTGGGCTGCCACGATTGAACATACCGTAGCGTGCTCGACTCAACGCGTCGGTGCGGTACGACACTTAGTGGACGTGAGTAACGTTTGGTTACATTCGGCGCGCCGCGTTCGCGTGCGGCTAGCGACCCCTTGAGCGTCACTGGCTAGCGTCCCGCGGTGGGGTCCGTGCCCTGTGTCATGGAAATGTGACGCGTCCCAAGCAAAGTCGACCCGGCTTGTTCGGTATCGCACAGACAGTTAACGACGATGCCGCTAGCTTTACCCACTCAGGTCTACTCAGGAGCCTCGCAATACGCGCGGGCCGCCAGTCGACCAACACTTGGAGCTGCCATGCACCTAGCACACGTACCCACTGTAAGTTACCGAACTTCGAAGTCGCTCGACAGGACGCTGACCTCATCGTGCCAGAGCACTGCAGCGACTGTTCGGCGAAAGACTCTCACGCTTCCTGGAAAATTGACCGATCACAATGTTGATGATCGCGGGGTCGACCAGGGTTCGAGTTCCGGTCAGGTCGCTCCGATCCTTATGGGCGAGACCTCACCGCACCTGGTAACGTGAATCCAGCTAAATGAGTTACCTGCGATGTGTCGCATGCACAGCCCCCGGCGCTACCCGCGCGGCGGTCTGACCTTTGTGTTTCATGGTGGTCTTTACTTCCGGTGACGAAGTGACGCGTTCTGCTTCAGCCTTGACTTTCAATCCCGAGTTCGATGGCTTCCTCATGGCATCGATCGGCGGGGACAGCAACAACAGCGGTATGCAGCTCAGCGTCCTGTCGGCATTAGCGCGCTTGGATGTCGATCCTTGGCAGGAAGCGGCCGAGTTATCGCGCCTGCCCAGTGAGACAGCGATTCGCAAATTGACATCGTTGATTGCCGCATTGCCTAACGGGCCATCCACGCGCCTGGATGCCGGAACGATTGCCGCCCGTTTGATCCCGTTGTTGCCACGACGAGCCGTATCCGATGTCCAGCCTCGCGCAAGATTGTCCGACGACGACGCGGCGGGCCACGTCGCGCGCGTCAAGTTGGTAATGATCTACGTGATCTGGATAGGCGTGATGCTGGTGACCCAGTGGATCGCGACAAATCCTGCGGAAGTAGCACAGAGCGACAAGCAGGCGCCGAGCACCACTACGGTATCGTCGCAAACGCCACCGCAGAACTCCAGCCAGTGACGGTCAAGCGCTCGATAGCTGGAGAAGTGTGAACGCCGAAGCGATGCAGCACGTTTCTCAAGCGCGTGAGCAGGTTAAGCGTCCGACTGGCGATTATCTTTGTGCGCCAATGTACGCGGACCACGTGCGTCGTCGAGTTCTTCGGCTCAGCGCGCTTCGCGATCTGGCAGCAGGCGGTCGTACTCTTTCTTCACCACCGCATAACACTCGCAGCTGCGCTTCTCGAGCCCGGGCCGGTCAAGCACGGTGATGTGACCGCGCGCGTAGGAGATCAATTTGGCCTGCTGCAGCTTCAGCGCGCCATCGGTCACGCCTTCGCGACGCACGCCCAGCATATTGGCGATCAGCTCCTGCGTCATCACCAGTTCCTTCCCGCGGAGGCGGTCGAGGCTCAGCAGCAACCAGCGGCACAACTGCTGATCGAGCGAGTGGTGGCGATTGCAGACTGCTGTCTGCGCCATCTGCGCCATCAGAGCTGCCGTATATCGCAACAACAGATGCATGACGGGCGCGCTCCTGAACTCTTCCTGGAGCACCTTCGCGGGCATGCGAAACCCCTTGCCCGCGCTTTGCACGACTGCGCGATCGGGCGTCGATTCGCTGCCCATGAACAGCGCGATTCCAACGAGTCCTTCGTTGCCGACCACCGCAATCTCGGCCGACTCGCCGTTTTCCATCACGTACAGCAACGACACGATTGCGGTAGTGGGAAAGTAGACGTGGCTCACGTTTTGTCCAGACTCGTAAATCACCTTGCCGAGCGGCAAATCAATGAGCTCCAGTTGCGGAAGCCAGTTTTTCCAATTGGCGGGTGGCAAGGCGGCCAACAGGTGGTTGCTGCGGGGGATATTTGGCACGTTAACCTCTGGGACCGGAGCTACTAGCCGTCGCAGCCGGGTTTCAGTATTGCTACGTACGCCATCGTACAGAAGTATA
>JBEPUM010000154.1:0-7991 GCA_041691515.1 Pseudomonadota bacterium
GGTGCGACCAGATCAGTAATCATCATGGTAAGTTCTGCCGAGGTGAGTTTTGCCGTCAGGTTGCGAAATAGACGTCAGACAAACAGCAACAAGCGTGAGAACACATACGGGCGAAGGCACATGGTTTGCGACTCTAGTGGTCCGATTCTAGCATTCGCATCCCGTTTCAGCGAGCCTTCTTGCGAATGCTAGAATCGAAAGACCACTAGCAAATATGAGTTGCTAGCGGAGTTTTGAATTTGACATTCGCGTCCAAGACGCACGGCGAGGTGGGTCGCGAATGTCAAATTCACTCCACTAGAGCCGCCCGGCCTGGATGACCGGGCTTATAATCTAACGCAAGACCAATGCCAATTCCTGAACTTTTGTTCTGGCCGGCTGAAATCCGGCCCAAAAGGCGGCGGACCATAGGGACCGTCCCGCGGTGCGTCAATGGCGGCGACGGCTATGCACTGCCGTTGATCACCGGCGGATCAATCCAGCCTATATTGCCGTCAGACCTGCGATAAATCACGTTCACACGCCCGCTGGAGCCATGCTGGAACACGATAACGGCGGCGCCGGTGAAATCGAGTTCCATCACCGCTTCGCTGACCGAGAGCCGTTTCAACGACGTCGTGGCTTCGGCAATAATCACCGGGCTGTAAGCAGCCTCGTCATGCTCGTCATCGCCCGCGGGCGCTTCGATGACATAACTGGGAGCATTGAGCGTCGGCGCCGTCAGTTCGGCGATCGCCACGGCTTCGGCGTGGGATTTGCGCGCGGAACGATCCTTGAGGCGGCTCTTGTAACGGCGAAGCCGCTTCTCGATCTGCAACAGCGCCTGATCGGCGCTGGCATAGGCATCCGCGGCGTTGGATTCGGCTTCGAGCGTTACACCTGAATCCAGATGCAGTGCACAGTCGGTGCGGAAGCCGAAGCCGTCCTTGCTCAGCGTGATGTGACCCGTGTAGTTGCCGTCGAAATATTTTCGCAGCACTTCATCGGTGCGATCGTTGACGCGCCCGCGCAGCGCGTCTCCAACACTGATGCTCTTGCCCGAGATTCGGAGAGTCATGGCATGCCTCATTCGTCATGAGTGGGAACGGATTATCAGACGTGCCGCGCGCGCAATCAAGCGGTTGCGGTGTCGCGGGAGCGATCGGACGATGTGGCAGGCGCCGCCTGGGAGAGTGAATTTGACGTTCGCACCCACCTGGCTGCTCGTCCCGAACGCGAATGTCAAATTCAAAAAACTCCACTAGCGACTTATATTTGCCAGTAGTCCTTCTATTCTGACATTTCGCAAGAAGGCTCGCTGAAACGGGATGCGAATGTTAGAATCAGACCACTAGCGCGCCGCCAAGCACGCTCTGCTTGTCGCGGCGGCGCTGCACGGAGGAAGGAATTCGCAGGGCTTCGCGATACTTCGCTACAGTGCGGCGGGCGATATCAATGCCCGATGCGCGCAATCGTTCCACGATGGTGTCATCGGACAGAATGGCTGACGGACTTTCCGCGTCGATCAATTGTTTGATATGATGACGAACTGCCTCCGCCGAATGGGCGTCGCCGCCGTCGGCTGATGCGATCGACGCGGTGAAGAAATACTTCAACTCAAAGATGCCGCGATTTGTCGCCATGTATTTATTTGCCGTAACGCGGGACACCGTTGATTCGTGCATCTGGATCGCGTCGGCGACGGCCTTCAAATTGAGCGGCCGCAGGTGAGCCACGCCGGAGGTGAAGAATCCGTCCTGCTGGCGCACGATTTCGGTCGCGACCTTGAGAATGGTACGCGCGCGCTGATCGAGCGCGCGGACCAGCCACGTCGCATTCTGCAAACAGTCGGTGAAATAGGATTTGTCGCCGTCCTTGCGGATCGTCTTCGACAATTCGGAATAATAGGTCTGGTTGACCAGCACGCGCGGCAGGGTGTCGCTGTTGAGTTCGACGAGCCAGCCGCCGTCCGGACCCGGCCGCACATAAACGTCGGGCACGACGGTCTGGGTGCGCGTCGCCCCGAACTTGAGCCCCGGCTTGGGATCGAGATGACGGATCTCACCGATCATCTCGGCAAGGTCTTCGTCATCGACGCCGCAAATCTTGCGCAAGCTGACGACGTCGCGCTTGGCCAGCAGTTCGAGATGTTCGACCAGCGCCTGCATCGCCGGGTCGTAACGATTCTTGTCGCGCAGCTGAATCGCCAGGCATTCGCTTAAATTGCGGGCGCAGATGCCCGGCGGATCGAAGGTCTGCAGCACCGCGAGCACTGCCGCGACATCGGCCTCACTGGCCCCGAGCCGTTCGCCGGCGTCGCCAAGGTCGCCTGGCAAGTAGCCGGCCTCGTCGACGAGATCGATCAGATACTGTCCGATCATCCGGTGCGCGGGTGCGGTGAAGGCGACCGCGAGCTGCTCGGCCAGATGATCGCCGAGCGTCGTCTCCGCCGCAACGAAAGCCTCGAGATTGTAGCCATCGTCATTCGAGGCGCCGCCGCCCCATTCGGTGAACGCCGTCGGCGCGGCATCCTGCGCGGTCCGCGCGGCCGCTTCTGCCGGCTCCTCGGGAAAGACGTTTTCCAGACCAGTATCGAAGGTCTGCTCGATTTCGGTGCGACTGCCGAGATCGCGGCTCATCCACTCCTCGGACACCGGCTCGAAATCCTGCGTGCCGGATTGCTCGCCGGCACCATCGTCCCCGAACGATGCTGAGGCCTCGTCGCCCTCGGAAAATGCGCCGCCCTCGGCCACAAATTCGCCCGCCACCGGCGTCTCGGGGCCGTCGCTGGTGCGCTCGAGCAGCGGATTCCGCTCCAGCTCCTCTTCGACAAACGCGGTGAGGTCGAGATTCGACAACTGCAGCAGCTTGATCGCCTGCATCAGCTGCGGCGTCATCACCAGCGACTGGGATTGGCGGAATTCTAATCTCTGCGTCAGCGCCATGGAGGCAAGCATCGATCCAAAAGTTGGTCCGATTCTTGCTTATATCTTTCCAGGGCAGATGTATACGGCCCGCTATCCCGGAAAATCTGATGAGAGACGGATTTGATAGAGCGGCTTTTGCGGGGCTTAGAGACGGAATTCCTCGCCGAGGTAGAGGCGCCGCACATCGGGATCGTTGACGATCTCGTCGGGTGTGCCCTCGGTCAGGATTTCGCCGGCATAGACGATGTAGGCGCGGTCGGTCAGTCCGAGCGTCTCGCGCACATTGTGGTCCGTGATGAGGACGCCGATGCCGCGGTTGGTCAGATGGCGCACCAGGTCCTGAATGTCGCCCACTGCGATCGGATCGATGCCTGCGAACGGCTCGTCCAGCAGCATGTAGTTCGGACGTGTCGCCAGCGCGCGTGCGATTTCCACACGCCGCCGTTCGCCGCCGGACAGGGCGATCGAGGGTGTCTTGCGCAAGCGCGTGATGTTGAACTCTTCGAGCAGCGCGTCGAGTTCGGCCTCGCGCTTTTTCTTGTTCGGCTCCACGACCTCGAGCACGGCGCGAATATTCTGTTCGACGCTGAGGCCGCGAAAGATCGAGGCCTCCTGCGGCAGATAGCCGATGCCGAGCCGCGCGCGCTGATACATCGGCAGCTTCGTCACATCGTGGCCATCGAGTTCGATCGCGCCGCGATCCGCCGCGATCAGACCGGTGATCATGTAGAACACGGTGGTCTTGCCGGCGCCGTTAGGCCCGAGCAGACCGACCGCTTCGCCACGGCGAACGTAGATGCTGACGCCCCGCACCACGTGACGCGAGCCGAAACTTTTTTCCACGCTATGCACGGCCAGATAACCCGCGCGCGTCGCCATCCGCGGCGCGGCGGCGCCGTTGGCGGCGGCACGGGGACGCGGTTTCTCCTGCGCAGCAGGAACCAGCGGCCGGGGCTGCGGAACGTGCGGGACATCGCGCGGCGTCTCGCGCGCAATCGGCGGCGCATCGCGCACCGGACTCGACAACATGTCGCCAATGCTATCGCCAAGCGCCGTAATGTCCGCAGTGCTCCGCGCAAACCCCTGCGGTCCGCGTTTCGGCGGCCGTTTGCGGAACACGTTGAAGATATCCACCATGCGCGCTTCGCTCAGCCTCTCACGGTCCTACGCTCAAACGCCGCAGCTCTCGCCTGATTCGCTGAACCAACATGAATGAGGAGGCGGCCCTTGCCCAGCGAAACACTGGAACTTAAGGCTCGACTCCCCCGTCGCGGCCTTAAGCCGGCTCGGGGTAGATACAGACAGGCGGTGGCGGGTTCAACCTCCCGTCGGGCCGCTATTTGATAACAAACTGATATCATTTCGGTTTTTTCGAGGAGGCTGGAGAGCCGGAGAGCGGTGTCGGCCCGGGGAGCGGGCTTCCTCCTTGTCCGGACGACTGGAACAGGCCCTGGACCCGTCCGCTGTTGGATTCGACGCGGGACACGCCCGTGGTCATGTCCACGATCAGCCTGTCGCCACGCAGCACGTTTTTGCCCTGGGTCAGAACGACGCCGCCGAGCATGGTGACCAGATTGGTTTTGGTGTCGAATACCGCGGTGTCGCCGGTCACGACCTGATCCTTCTGGGTCACGACCACGTTGCCCTTGGCCTCTAGCCGCTTGATCGAGGAAGAGCCGGCTGGTCCCGGTGTCGCCGACTTCATCGCCGTCTTCGGCGGCGCCTTGCTCTTGCTGTCGGTCGCCGCCGAACCATTGCTGCTCTCGTAATACACCACCAGAATTTTCGAGGTCATCGTGGTATCGCCTTGCACCACCTTGACGTTGCCGGTGAACGTCGCCTCCTTTTTCTTGTCGCGCATCTCCAGCGCAGCGGCCTCGATCTGAATCGGCTGATCGCGATTCTGGGAAAAGCCCTGCATCGCGTTCGGAACGCCTTGCACGGAGCTTTGCCCGGCCGCTTCGCTGGCCGCCATGATGACGACGGCGATCAACGCGCCGCCGATCATGCACGCAGCGCGCGGCGCGAAAGAGAGATTGCAGTAGCGTTGCATGGCCCGGCTCATTTCGTTTGGCCGCGCTTGTGCGACGACCGCGTGCGCGGACGTTCCGTGGCAGCAGGTTGTGGCTGAGGCGCGGGCTCTTCGCTGACTGGCGCAGCCGTCTCGGCAGGATGATCCATGATCAGATGCATCACGACATTCTTCTCGAAGCGTATCACGTCACCTTTTTCGGTGACCTTCATCGTGTCCGCGGTCAGTGTCCCGTTCAGCAATTTGACATCGACGGGCTCGTCCGACGTGACGGTACCCAAGCCCATATCGACCAGTGCATGCGTCAGCCGCGCTTCATAACCCGTCGAAGACTGCATGAAGATATCCTTGTGCAGGTCGAGCATCTGCGTCTTCGTATTGAATAATCCGGTGCGGGAATCCAGCGTCACCGTCGTCTGGTCTTCCATCAGCACCTTGGCGCGCAAGGTATGAAGTTCGACATGATCCGGATCGGTGATGTCCTGCGTCGCCGTCTTGGCCCACATTTCATAGGGCCGCTTGTCCGGCGTGAAGCCGGACATATGCGGCGACTCCATCGTGATCTTGGTGCCGGAGACGACGAGATTGCCCACGTCGAGCGGCAGTTTCGACAGCGCGCGGAACGGATTGAAAATCGATATCGCAATCAGGGCGGCCATCACCACACCGACCACCACAGGCACCGCGATCCGCAACACCCGCACCATGCGGCTGTGGCGCGCGGCAACGGCGAAGCGCGCATCCATGCCCGCTTGCATTCCGGCTTGATAGGTAGGGGTCTGAACCGAATACACCGCTGCTCCAGGCGCCTGATCTGGTCATTCTACCCCGAACCGCAAGGTTCCGCAGCCCGGGGTCTCGCGATCGGGTGCCGCAACCGGATTTTGAACGCGATTGCTGAACTCACGGTGAAGATCGCAGGCGCCGCCTCACGCCAGCCTACGAGGACGAGGAGTATGACCGAAACGGGGCGGAATCGTTAATGTTGCAGCCTGCCCGGTCCCGCGGCCCTCACGATGTGGCGGCGGCTCAACTCACGAATGCGCGAAAATGTCCTCGGCCTCCCAGCCGGAGAGATCGAGCTTCGCCCGCGCCGGCAGGAACTCGAAGCATGCGCGCGCCAGATCGGTGCGGCCCTCGCGCGCCAACATGGCATCGAGGCGGGCGCGCAAGCCATGCAGGTGCAGCACGTCCGACGCCGCGTAGGTCAGCTGCGCATCGCTCAAGGCTTGCGAGCCCCAGTCGCTCGACTGCTGCTGCTTCGACAAATCGATGTTGAGGATTTCGCGCACCAGATCTTTCAGGCCGTGACGATCGGTGTAGGTGCGCGACAGCCGCGAGGCGATCTTGGTGCAATACACCGGCTGCGGCATCACGCCGAAGGCGTTGTACAGCGCGGCGAGATCGAACCGTGCGAAGTGAAAAATCTTGACGATGTTCGGATCGGCCAGCAGCTTTTTCAGATTGGGCGCATCGCGCTGTCCCTGCGCGATCTGGATCACGTCGGCCGAGCCGTCGCCGCTCGACATCTGCACTACGCACAACCGGTCGCGGTGCGGATTGAGGCCCATGGTCTCGGTGTCGATGGCAGCGGAATCGGTGTAGCGCTTGAGATCCTGGTCCGGCAGATCGCCGCGGTGCAGACGGATGGTCATGGGTTTTCGGCCTCGTCGAATCGATTCGGCGACTATCGCCTAAATCGCCGGTAAACGGGAGAGCGCCGCATCGCCTGATCCGAGCGCTCGTCCTGATCATTATACGGTAATGCTCTAAAGGACTGACAAATAGAGGCTTTCCATTCGCTTCCCTTTTCGGTTTAGCTCATGAAGGGTTTTTACCGAAATCTGTCGGATTGAGTCACTATGGGAGAATCATCCACGCAACCGAAGGCGCACGATGAAGACTGAGCAGCAGCGATTGCCTCGACTGGCCGTTCTCATTGACGCGGACAACACCTCGCCGCAAATCGCCGGAGGCTTGTTCGAGGAAATCGCGAAGTTCGGCGAAGCCAGCGTTCGCCGTATCTACGGCGACTTTTCTAGTCAGCATCTGAAGTCATGGGCGGAGATTCTTCAGAAGCACGCCATCGACCCCTATCAGCAGTTCGCCTACACCAAAGGCAAGAACGCGTCGGACATCGCGCTCGTCATCGATGCGATGGACCTCCTGCACAGCGGTCGCTTCGATGGCTTCTGCCTTGTGTCATCTGACAGCGACTTCACACGGCTCGCATCGCGGCTGCGAGAGCAGGGCGCCGAGGTCTATGGATTCGGTGCCCAGAAAACACCCGAAAGTTTCCGGCAGGCCTGCCGCCGATTTATCTACACCGAAAACCTGGTTCCGGAAGCGACCTCTTCAGATGCCGACACCGCCGAAAAGCCGAAGTCACTGCAGCCGCCGAGCGCGGCCATCGCCGTCCTTCAGAAGGTCATCTCGCAGCTCGAGAACGAGGACGGATGGGTCAACCTCGGCACTGTAGGCCAGCAGATATCGAACCTCGTTTCCGATTTCGATGTCCGCACCTACGGATTCCGCAAGCTGAGCGACCTCGTTCGCAAAACCGATGCCTTCGATGTCGAAAATGCCGGAGGCAACCAGATACGAATCCGGGCGCGTCCGCGTGCGGCCAGGAAATCGGCGCGCTGAGGGTTGCGACATTCAACCTGTGGGAGGGCCCGAAAAACAAATGGTGCCCAGGAAAGGACTCGAACCTTCACGACCTTGCAGCCACTGGCACCTGAAGCCAGCGCGTCTACCAATTCCGCCACCTGGGCCCGGGCGGGTTAGTAGGCATCGGCCGCGCGCTTGTCAAATTGTTGCAGCGGTGGCCGAATAGCCTGTACAGCGCCAGCCGGTTGACGTATCGCGGAACGGCGGAATATCCCTGCATTTGACCCGATACCACCGCGCCTTGAGGACCCAGATCATGCCATCGAATACGGACACCCTCGTCACGGTTTTCGGAGGCTCGGGCTTTCTGGGCCGGCATGTGGTTCGTGCGCTCGCCAAGCGGGATTACCGCATCCGGGTCGGCGTCCGGCGTCCGGAACTGG
>JBEPUM010000155.1:0-7913 GCA_041691515.1 Pseudomonadota bacterium
CTCGTCTCCGTGCACAGCACATAGATGATCTTGGCCACTTCGTCCGGCGTTCCGAGCCGCGCCATCGGGATCTGCTCGTGCACGATCTTCTCGGTGCCCGGCGACAAAATCGAGGTATCGATCTCGCCCGGCGCAATCGCATTGACGCGCACGCCGACGCGGCCGAAATCCGCCGCCATCTCGCGGGTCAGCGACGCCAGCGCCGCTTTTGAGGTCGCATAGGCCGCGCCCGCGAACGGATGCACCCGCGAGCCTGCGATCGAGGTCACGTTCACCACCGAGCCTTTCGCGGCCTTCAGTTCCTCGATCAGTCCGCGCGCCAGCATGATCGGCGCCATGAAGTTGACGCGGAACACTTTCTCCCACGTCTCCATGTCGGTGTTCAGCGTGCCGAGCCGCGTGCCGCCATCGCCCTTCGGCGAGATCGCGGCATTGTTGACCAGCGCATGCAAGGTGCCGCCCTCGAGCCGCGAGCGGATGTCCTGAATCGCCTGCATCGTATTGTCAGGGTCGGACAGGTCGACCTGGATATGGTCTTCGGGGCCGGCGTCCCACGGGCATTGCTCGGGAAAAGGATGCCGCGAGCAGGTGATGACGCGCCAGCCCGCGCTGGAAAAGCGGATCACGGTGGCATGACCGATGCCGCGGCTCGCGCCGGTCAACAGCAGCGTGCGTCGCGGCGCGTTGGGATCGGCGGGCGTGGCTGGGCCGCCGCGGGGTTTCGCCTTGTCTGGGGTCATGGATACAGCCTTGTTTTTGTCCACGCTCCCGCAGGCGTCGCGCGGCGGAATTCGATGCGGTCGTGCAGGCGGAATGGGCGGTCGTGCCAGAATTCGAATTGCGAAGGTTCGATCCGCCAGCCGCTCCAGCCCGGCGGCCGCGGCACGCTGCCGATGAGGTGTTTTGCGGCTTCTTTCGCGATGGCCTGCTCGAAGGCAAAGCGGCTTTCCAGCGGCTGCGACTGCTTGCTGGCCCAGGCGCCGATCTGGGCCTGCTTTGGCCGGGTCGCGAAATACGCGTCGGCCTCGGCATCGGTGACCGGCGTCACCGGCCCGCGCACGCGGACCTGACGGCGCAGCGACTTCCAGTGAAACAACAGAGCGGCCTTGGGATTCGCGGCGAGTTCGCGGCCCTTCTGGCTGGCGATGTGGCTATAGAACACGAAGCCGTCGGCGTCGTAGCCCTTCATCAGCACCATGCGCAGGTCAGGCAGATCAGACGCATCGATGGTGGCGAGCGCCATCGCGTTGGGATCGTTGGGCTCGCTTTTGACGGCTTCCGCGAACCATGCGGCGAACAGGGCGAACGGTTCCGCAGCCTCGGTGAAATCACCAGCCGTTAACTGGCTTGTGTCCTTGATGTCCGTCGGTTCGCTCATGCGTGGAGTCCAGGTTGCGCCGATTTAGGGTCGATAGCCCGTTGCGGTTCTTATATAGGGCAAACCTATATAGGGCACGCCTGCGGGTTGGCCTATCCGCGATCCGCCCTTTGGGCGCCGCGATGACATTGATTCTAATCGGCGCCTCGGTGGGCGGCTGCAGTTTGGGCGGGAATGGCGGGGCTTTCGCGCAAATGGAAGGCGAGGATGTCACGGGTTCGATCAGCGCGAAGCCGGTGAGCAGCACCCCAACCGAAACCGATCTTGCTTTTGCCCGCAACGCCGCGTCCGATGTGCTGACCAAAGGGGCCAAGGATTCCAGCCAGCCATGGGAAAACCCCTCGACCGGCGCGCGGGGTTCGGTGACGCCGCTGGCACAGGCCTACACGGCCGATGGGCGCACCTGCCGGGATTTTTTGGCGAGTTATGTTAACGGAAATTCGGAAAGCTGGCTTCAAGGCGCGGCGTGCCGCGCCGGTGGCGGCCATTGGGAAATCCAGTCTCTGAAGCCTTGGAGACGAAGCTAGATTTGGATACGAAGCTGGCCGAATGGCCCGAAGCCCGTTGCAAAAATGCCACGGACATCCCAGATGATAGACACCAGATAATAGCGACCTGGGCCGGGGGCCCCGAGTTCCGAATTCCCTGAAGGAGATTTGACGGATGCGCGACCCCTATGAGGTCTTGGGGGTGCAGCGGGGCGCCAGCGCCGCGGCGATCAAAAGTGCTTTTCGCAAGCTTGCGAAGAAGCACCATCCCGATGCCAACAAGAACGATCCCAAGGCCGCCGACCGTTTTGCGGAGTTGAACTCCGCCAACGAGATTGTTGGCGACGAGGCCAAGCGCAAGCAGTTCGACCGCGGCGAAATCGACGCCGAAGGCAAGCCGCGCTTCCAGGGATTCCCCGGCGGCGGCGGTCCGCGCGGAGCGTCGCCGGGTGGCGGGTTCGAGCAGCACACCTTTCGAAGCGGCGGCGGAGCCGGCGGCCAGGGATTTGGCGGCGGTGGCTTCGAGGATATTCTCAACAGCATGTTTGGCGGCGCCGCAGCGGGTGCTGCGCGAGGTGGACGCCGCGGGCCGCAGTCATTCGAATTCGACACCGGTACCGCTACCGCGCCGGACCTCGATCTCAACGTTGCCATGACGGTGTCACTGGAGGAGGCGGTCAACGGCAGCGAGAAGCGCGTGCGGCTGCCGAGCGGCAAGGAACTCAACGTCAAGATTCCCGCCGGCGTCGTCTCGGGTCAGCAGATCCGGCTGAAGGGGCAGGGCGACACCGTGCCCGGTCATCGCTCCGGCGATCTCATGATCACGGTGACGGTGGGACCGCATCCGTTCTTCAAGATCGACGGCAGCGATCTGCGCGTCGATCTTCCGATCACACTCTATGAGGCAGTGCTCGGCGGCAAGGTCCGCGTGCCGACGCTTGGCGGCGCGGTCGAACTGTCGATCCCGAAGAACACGTCGAGCGGCCGCATCTTCCGCCTCAAGGGCAAGGGGATGCCGAAAGGCGGCGGCGCATCCGGCGATCTGTTCGTCACCACGCGCATCATTCTGCCTGACGGTAACGACGCCGAGCTCGAAGCCTTGATGCAGAAGTGGCACGACGCGCACCCCTACAATCCTCGCCGCGATTTGGGTTAGCCCTCGAATAAGGTGCAGCCTCGACCGGGGACCAGCGCGGCGAACCCGATCGAGGCCGCTTGCGCCGATCGGCGGATCGAACGCCTCACAAGTCAGTGATGCAAGCCGGTGCGATATTGAGGCCCGTCCATGACGGAATCCAAGATTCCTCATGTCGGAATTTGGACAATCGCGGCAGTAAGTAGCAGAGCGACGGTTACTATCGCAGCCCGATATATCTTCACACCGGGTGGCTCGCGCATTCCGCCATAAAGCCGTCGAGCAGCGCATCGAATTGCTCGGTTGTCTCCCGTTGCGGGATGTGACCGGCGCCGGGAATGATCTGCACCGCGCCACGCCACAGCGTCGGCATTGTCAGCGTCTTGAAATAATCGCCGTTGATGAGTTGCTCCTGTGCGCCATGCAGCACCGCGAGCGGCTGCGCCAAGTTGGCCACAACCTCGACCTCGTCGCGAAAGCCGTCCGGTGCGATGCTCGCGGCAAGACTCTCGCGGGCGCGGCCATCCGTTCGCAGCACGTCATCGACCATAAAGGCCGGAAAATCTTTGACGTTAGGACTGAAGGCCACCGCGACATAGGCGCGGGCCTGATCTTCGCTGAGCTCGCGAGCGAAGGTGAAGGCCATCGCCGGGTTCGGCAGGAACGCCTGTTCCATTGCCGGCGGAAACGCCAGCGGCGGCGTGCCGAAAATCACAAAACCCCTTGCCTGCGGAAGATCGGGCGCGGCTTCCAGAACGATATGGCCGCCGAGGCTCCAGCCGACGAAAGCAGCTTCGCCACGTCCAAAATGCGCGACGACGTCCCGTAGTACGCGCGCATAGCCCGGCATATTGTAAGTTATCGCCGGATCGGCGGCGTTATCTGAATCGCCGTGCCCGGGCAGGTCGAACGCGATCACGCGATATTTTTGGCCGAGAGGTCCTTCGAGTTGCCGCGCGAAAGCCTTCGAGGACGCCGAGTTTCCGTGAACCAGAACGATGGCGGGGCCTGTGCCAATGGATTCATGGCACGCGATGTTGCCGGAGCCGCTTTTGATGACGGTGGTTTTCATGACCTGTTCCCGATCGAAATCTCGCGATGAGTTTCGATGGGAGCATGACGCGAAACCGCCGGCGACGAAAGGTCTCCGTCAGCCTCCGCTCTTCTCCGTCTGATCGTAGACCAGCCGCGCGACCTGTTGCAGCCGGTCCTTGTTGTCGTCGGGCCCGCTCAGAACATATCCGACGCCGCCTTCGGTCCAAAACAGCGCGCCGTCGTTCGCGCGCGCCGCGTAGCGCATTTGCGTATTCTCGGACTGCACGCGCGAGGTATAGATCGTGAAGCGCTCGCCCGACGCGCTCTCATACATCAGGAATGACGCCGGTCCCGTGGGTCCCGGCAACAGGCGTCCGCCGACCAGCTTTAATCCCGTCGTGCCAAGCTCGGGCGCCTGGACCGACCAGCCGCAACGCTTCGTCAGCCATTGCTGGAGATGCGCGCGCTCGCTGCCGGGCACTTCGACGGGATGACGGACTTCTACCACATAGAGCCGGTGGGCTTCCAACGCATCCGCCGTGAAGCTCTGGGACGCCGGGGAGGCAGCGTCCGCGCCGCGGGCCACCCATCCGGCACCGCCGCCGGCAACGAAGGCCAGGAACGTCGCCGCGATCGCGCCAGCCATCCACCTGCGTGGCTGCCGCACCAGCCGGTCGACCTCCAGCCGCTTCGGGATCGCTTCGTCGGCCACACTGTCGTAACGCGCATGCAGGGCGTCCGCCATCGCGCGCCATGCCTGCACCCGCTCGGCATCGTCAGGATGGGCCGCAAGCCACGCCTCGACATCGCCGCGGCGCTCCGCCGGCAGTTCATTGTCGACATAGGCGTGGAGTTCGTCTTCGGTGACGGGAATGTTCGGTTCAGTCATGGGCGTGGTCTTTCAGTTCGAAATCTCTTCGCGGTCTCTGTCGTATCCCGCCCTGCGCGGCAATTGCCGCACTTGGGGGAGGGATAAAAAGCCGATGCGCATCGCAGGTGGTCATGATCAACGCCTTCATGTTCACTTCACCCGCCGCAGCGCCGGGCGTTCGCCCTCGAGCGCCGCCTTGACGTGAGCGCGCGCGCGGGCGAGGCGCGACATGACAGTTCCGATCGGTACACCCTGAATATCCGCGACCTCGCGATAACTGAGACCTTCCAGCATGACCAGCAGCAGCACCGAACGTTGTTCCTCGACCAGTGTGGCCAGCGCGCGGGCGATATCGCGGCCTTCCGCTTCGGTGCCGCTAGCGTCGGCGGCAGTCTCTGGCAACTGCGTGAACTGCGGCCGCCGCGCCAGCGAGCGCCGGCGATTGCGGTTGAGATTGGTCAGGATCGTGTACAACCAGCTTCGCAGATCGCCGCCGAGAAACAGCCGCTCCGAGCGGAGTGCCCGCACCAGCGTATCCTGCACCAGATCGTCGGCAATATCGACATCGCGGGTAAGCGCGCGCGCGTAACGGCGCAAGGCCGGTATCATGCTCTCGACGTCATCGCGAAACGCGCTCATTGCGACAGGCTCATGCTGGCGGACTCACCGGGATGTTTTGACGTCCGATTCAGGCGCATCGGGAAGAATGCAAACGAGAGTGGCCATCTGCATACCATAACACCCGGATGCGGTGACTATTCCGGCCATTAATGTTTGCGCACGAACAACCCGATTTGACGGCATTTTTGCGCTTTGCCCGCTCTCAGGGCTGGTGTACCTCGTGGAAGGCGGGGCGCGGCCGGGTATCGATGGGAAAACAGAATGTCTGACAAAACGGGTCTGATGCAGGGTAAGCGGGGCGTGATTCTTGGTGTCGCCAACAATCGCTCGATCGCCTGGGGCATCGCCAAGGCCTGCCGCGCAGCAGGCGCCGAGATCGCGCTGACCTGGCAGGGCGATGCCCTGAAGAAGCGGGTCGAGCCGCTTGCGGCTGAACTCGGCGGTATCCTGCTCGGACATTGCGATGTCACGGACGCAGCGACCATCGACGCTGTCTTCGATGAGGTGAAAGCGAAGTGGGGCAAGATCGACTTTGTGGTCCATGCCATCGCGTTTTCGGACAAGGACCAGCTCGACGGCCGTTATCTCGAGACCACAGCCGATAATTTCAGCAAGACCATGCTGATCTCCTGCTATTCACTGACTGCGATTGCGCAGCGCGCCGAAAAGTTGATGACCGATGGCGGTTCGATCATCACGCTGACCTATTACGGCGCCGAAAAGTGGATGCCGCACTACAACGTGATGGGCGTTGCGAAAGCCGCGCTTGAAGCGAGCGTGCGTTATCTTGCGGCCGATCTCGGCGAGAAGAATATTCGCGTCAACGCCATTTCAGCGGGCCCGATCAAGACGCTGGCAGCATCTGGCATCGGCGACTTCCGCTACATCCTGAAGTGGAACGAATACAACGCTCCGATGCGGCGTACCGTAACCATCGACGAAGTCGGTGACAGTGCGCTGTATCTACTGTCGGACATGTCGCGCGGTGTCACCGGCGAAGTGCATCACGTCGACTCCGGTTATCATGTCGTCGGCATGAAGCGGCCCGACGCGCCGGACATTTCGCTCAGCAATTCTGTGAAGGAATAGCCGGCGGATGACGGATCGTATTTGTTTCCGTCATGCCCGCGCTCGTCGCGGGCATCCACGTCTTAATAGCACTACAGCAAGCAAGACGTGCATGGCCGGAACAAGTCCGGCCATGACGGTGTGAAGAGCGAGCGATAGTTTTCAGAAATCATTCCCATGCCCACTATCTATTACATCCGCCATGGCGAGACATCGTGGAACGCCGAAGGCCGCTTCCAGGGTTCGCAGGACATTCCGTTGAACGATCTCGGCCGCGAGCAGGCCGCGCACGCCGGCGGTATCCTTGCTGACCTGTTCGCGCGTGATGAGCGCGGACCCGAGGAACTGGCCTTCGTATCGAGTCCGCTCGGGCGCGCCCGTTCGACCATGGAATTGGTGCGCGGCGCGCTGAAACTCGCGCCGGGTACATATACGCTGGACGATCGCCTGCGCGAGATCGGCTACGGTCACTGGGAAGGGTCGACGGTCACGCAGCAGCAGGCGTCGTATCCCGACGTTTTTGCCAGCCGGCAGATCGACAAATGGGGCGTGCCGCCGCCGGGCGGCGAGAGCTACGCTTCGGTGCAGATCCGGATGCGCGATTGGTACGACTCGCTGCTTGGGGACACCGTCGCGGTGGCCCATGGCGGGACGGCGCGGGCGCTGATGGTGGCGCTCGGGGTCGAAACGCCTGCCAGCGCCGCGGACCTGACCATCGAGCAGGGCGCGGTCTATGTGTTCGGCGAGAGTGGACTAGCGAAGTATAGTTGAGCTTTCTGTTCCCTCCCCCCATGTGGGGGAGGGTCAGGGAGGGGGGTAAGTTTTCGACCTCACTCGCCCAGAAAGCACCCCCCTCTCCACCTCTCCCCCACAAGGGGGGAGAGAGCAGTCAATGCATGTCGCGCCGATTTGACCCGTCGAACCGCGCGCGTTACGACAAGTCAGAATTGACCTGCAATTTGTCGACAGATGTTAGGCTGCGATGTCCCACAACACCTTCGGCCATCTGTTTCGCGTTACCACCTTTGGCGAGAGCCATGGGGTCGCGATCGGCTGCGTGGTCGATGGCTGTCCGCCGCTGCTGCCCCTGACGGTAGAGGAGATACAGCACGATCTTGACCGCCGCCGCACTGGTCAGTCGCGCTTCACATCGCAGCGCCAGGAAGCTGACGCCGTAAAAATCCTGTCCGGCACGATGGCGCATCCCGACACCGGCGTGCAGGTGACGACGGGGACGCCGATAGCGCTTCTGATCGAGAACACCGACCAGCGCTCGAAGGACTATTCCGACATCAAGGACAAGTTTCGTCCCGGCCA
>JBEPUM010000156.1:0-7776 GCA_041691515.1 Pseudomonadota bacterium
AGGATCGGCAGCGGATCGCGCGCGCCCTGCAACGCCAGCGGCAATCGGCCGCCTTCGCTCTGCGACGTCACCCGCGCACCCATCAATTCCAGCGGATCGAGAATGCGCCGCATCGGCCGGCCGCGCAGTGAAGCATCGCCATCGAAGGTCGCTGTTATCGGGCAGCCGGCCACGGCGCCCATCACAAGACGACACCCGGTTCCGGAATTGCCGAAATCGAGCGGCGCCTCGGGTGGCGCGAATCCCGCCGTGCCGACGCCGCGCACGGACCAGATGGCCGCGCCTTTGCCACCGGCCTGCCGCTCGACTTGAGCCCCCAGCGCCCGCATCGCCTTGGCGGTGTTGAGAACATCCTCGCCCTCGAGCAGCCCGGTGATCTGGGTCTCGCCCACGGCGAGCGCACCCAGAATCAGCGCCCGGTGGGAAATCGACTTGTCGCCGGGCACCCGGACGGGGCCGGTCAAAGACTGGCTTTTTCGCGCCTCGAGCGGCTTCGGCTGGCCGGAATGAGTCAAGATTGTGGTCCTCACTTCTGGCCGGGCTGGTATCACAGGGGCGCTGGCGCGTCACGCCCGGGCTTCTCCTGCAAAGCGCTATTGACAGCGGCGTTGCAACTAGCCAAGTGAAGCACCGTTTTTCAAGAATTCCCAGGATTCCACACGTGGCCAAATCCGATCTCGGAACCAAGCGTATTTGCCCGACGACAGGCAAAAAATTCTACGATCTGAATAAGACTCCGGTGATCTCGCCCTACACCGGCGAGGTCGTGCCGATCGTCGTGGCGCCGCCGCCTCGCGTCCGCGGTGAAGCTGCTCGTGCAGCAGCTGCTGCTGCGTCCGCAGCCGAGGCCACGCCGGAACCCGCCGAGGCCGAAGAGTTGGTTTCGCTGGAGGAAGCCGATGCCGAGGAAAAGACCGGAAAGGTCAAGGCTGCCGTTCCTGAATCCGAAGACGACATCGAGGTCGATGAGACCCTCGACGACGACGAGGACGATGATTCCACCTTCATCGCCGACGAGGAAGAAGGCGACGAGGACGTGACCGACATTATCGGCGACGTCGGAAGCGACGAGGAGACTTGAGATCAGCCCTGAACTGTGTTCAGGGTTTTGCGGCGCGCTGATCCAGACCGCGCGGCGAGCATGATCCGGAAAAGCGGCCGCCGCTTTTCCGAAAGATCATGCTCAAACGAAGAGTTAAGGGGCCATAGCTCAGCTGGGAGAGCGCTTGCATGGCATGCAAGAGGTCGGCGGTTCGATCCCGCCTGGCTCCACCAGCCTTCGCTGGCTTCGCCAGCTTCGGCTCGGCAAGCCCATCGTAGCGAAGGCTGCCGCGGCGTAGCCCGAAGGGCGAAGACGGGCCTCGGCAAACCCAACGGCCGCCTTGTAGACTCCATGCGAGCGGGGCAGCACCATGAAGTATGTCTACATTCTTGAAAGTCTCGATTCCAACCATTTCTATGTCGGCATTGCGGACGATTTGCGCGCGCGGTTGTTGAAGCACAATGCGGGTGAGGTCACGCATACCGCCAAATACAGGCCGTGGCGGATAAAGACCTACCTCGCGTTCAGTGATGAAAAGCAGGCCTTCGCGTTCGAGAAATATTTAAAATCTGGCTCTGGCCGGGCATTTGCGAAGAAGCGGTTCTGATGATTTATATTGGGCCGGCTTGTCCATGAACCTTTGCAAGAAACATCCATGACCACTGAACCTGCTCCCGGCGCCATGAGCGGACTGCGCGTAATCGATCTGACGCGCGTGCTCGGCGGTCCCTATTCCACGCAGATTCTCGCCGATCACGGCGCCGATGTCGTCAAGGTGGAGCCGCCGGCGGGCGATGAGACGCGCGACTGGGGCCCTCCGTTCCATGAGGACGATGCGGCCTATTTCATCGGCACCAATCGCAACAAGCGTTCGATCGGCCTCGATCTTGCCACCGAGGACGGGCGTTCGGTTCTGATGAAGATGCTCGAGACCGCCGACGTGCTGATCGAGAACTTCAAGCCGGGCACGCTCGACAAATGGGGCATCGGCAACGATTATCTGCGTGAAAAATTTCCACGGCTGATTCATTGCCGCATTTCCGGCTTCGGCGGCGACGGCCCGCACGGCGGCCATCCCGGCTACGACGCCATTATTCAGGCCATGACCGGCATGATGGCGGCGACGGGATCGCCGCAAAGCGGCCCGACCCGCATCGGCGTCGCGCTGGTGGATATCACGACAGGTCTTTACGCGACGGTCGGCATCCTGATGGCGCTCGCCGAACGCGCACGCTCGGGCAAGGGGCAGTTTCTTGAGACGACGCTGTACGAAACCGGCCTTGCCATCATGCATCCGCACGCCGCCAACTTCTTCTTCACCGGCAAACCTCCGGCACTCACAGGCAACGAGCACCCTAACCTCGTGCCCTATTCGGTATTTCCGGCGCGCGACGGCAACCTCTTCATGGGGGTCGGCAATGACGGCACGTTCCGCAAGCTGTGCCGCGAACTCGGCCGGCCGGAGCTTGGCACCGATCCCCGCTTTGCGCGCAACCGCGACCGTATCGCCAACCGCGAGGCGCTGCGTGCCGCGCTGGTCGACATCCTCAAGGATTTCGAGGTCGAGCCGCTGTGCCGGCGCCTGCTTGCCGCGGGGCTGCCCGCAGGCCCAGTGCAGTCGATCGACAAGGCCCTGACTGGCGAACACGCCAGACATCGCGGCGATATCATCGAGAAGGACTGGTACAAGGGCGTCGCATCGCCGATCCGTTTTGATCGCACCAAGGCGAGCCTCCGCCGCGTGCCGCCGAAATTCAGCCAGGACACCCGAGCGGTGCTCGGCGAATTCGGCTATTCCAGCGGCGAGATCGACGCGCTGGTCGCCAAGGGCGCGGTCTGCGGCCCCGAACGCAAGCGTTAACCCAAAAATTTCAACCCGGAAGAGCGCTGTTCCCGGTGCATGGCGCGCCGGACACCCGTGGTGCGCCCGCCGTGGAGTGCGTGACCCGGACAGCCGGGTCATCTTCGCCTATTTTCGCACTTCCATTTGCTGGGGCTTACCTCATACGATGCTTTCGTTTATACGGTCATTTGCATGTCATCCGGCGCTGCTATCGCGCGAAACGAAGATGACGACCCAACCCTGGAGGAAAATAAGTATGGCACTTCGACAATTTGGCGGCGCTGCGGCAGTCGCCGCGCTTCTCGCGCTGGCAACGCCCGCTCACGCGGTGACGGAAATCAACTGGTGGCACGCGATGACGGGCGCCAACAACGACGTCGTGGTCAAGCTGGCCAGCGATTTCAACGCCTCGCAAAGCGACTACAAAGTCGTGCCGACCTACAAGGGCGGCTACACCGACGTGATGAATTCCGGTATCGCCGCATTCCGGGCCGGCAATGCGCCCGCGATCATGCAGGTGTTCGAGGTCGGCACCGCCACCATGATGGCGGCGACCGGCGCTGTGAAGCCTGTGTACAAACTGATGGCGGAGACCGGCGAGAAGTTCGATCCGAAGGCCTACCTGCCGACCATCACCGGCTATTACTCGACCTCGAAGGGAGAGATGCTGTCGTTCCCCTTCAATTCGTCGTCGACGGTCATGTGGGTCAACCTCGATGCGCTGAAGAAGGCCAACATCGCGGAAATTCCAAAAACCTGGCCTCAGGTGTTCGAGGACGCCAAGAAACTCAAGGCCGCCGGCTACACGACCTGCGGCTTCTCCAACGCGTGGGCGACATGGGTCAATCTCGAGCAGCTCTCTGCGTGGCATAACGTGCCGCTGGCGACGAAAGCGAACGGTCTCGACGGATTCGACACCAAGCTGGTCTTCAACGGCCCGGTTCAGGTCCGGCATTTGCAGAATCTGATCGATCTGCAGAAGGACAAGACCTACGACTACTCCGGCCGCACCAACACCGGCGAAGGCCGCTTCACGTCAGGCGAATGTCCGATCTTCCTGACCTCGTCGGGCTTCTTCGGCAACGTCAAGAAGCAGGCCAAATTCAACTGGACCAACGCTCCGATGCCCTATTACCCAGATGTAAAGGGCGCTCCGCAGAACTCTATCATTGGCGGCGCGTCGCTGTGGGTGATGGGTGGCAAGTCGCCTGAAGTCTACAAGGGCGTCGCCAAGTTCCTCGCCTTCCTCTCCGATACCGACCGTCAGGTCTACATCCACAAGGCGTCAGGCTATCTGCCGATCACCAAGGCTGCCTATGCCAAGGCCAAGGAAGAGGGCTTCTACAAGGACCAGCCTTATCTCGAGACCCCGTTGAAGGAACTGACCAACAAGGAGCCGACCGAGAACTCCCGCGGCCTGCGCCTTGGCAACATGGTGCAGCTCCGCGACGTCTGGTCGGAGGAGATCGAGCAGGCGCTGGCCGGCAAGAAGACCGCGCAGCAAGCGCTCGATGCGGCCGTGGAACGCGGCAATGTCATGCTGCGTCAGTTCGAGAAGACAGCGGTCCACTGAGACCGTCGTAACGCGAAACGGATTGCCGGAACCTTTCCGGTAATCCATTCTCGCTGCAAAGTATGATGCGCGGGATCGGTCCCGCGCATGATGGCCGGGGGCCCATGCAGAAACAAACCGTTTTTCAGTCGCGTCTGCTGCCATACATGCTGGTCGCCCCGCAGTTGGCGATCGTTCTGATTTTCTTTTACTGGCCGGCCGTGCAGGCGGTGATCCAGTCCTTCCTGCTTCAGGATGCGTTCGGGCTGTCGACCAGTTTCATCTGGTTCGACAATTACAAAGATGTGCTCGGCGCACCGGAATATTTCAACACCATCGTCCGCACCTTCGTCTTCTCCTTCCTGATCGCGATATCGTCGCTGTCGCTGGCGTTGCTGATGGCCGTGATGGCTGACAAGCCGCTGCGCGGCAGCGCGCTCTATCGCACGTTCCTGATCTGGCCTTATGCGGTCGCGCCTCCCGTGGTCGGCGTGCTCTGGGTGTTCATGCTGAACCCCTCGCTCGGCATCCTGGCCCACGGCCTGCGCGCCATGGGCGTCGACTGGAATCCGCTGCTGGATGGCAATCAAGCCGCCGGACTGATCATACTCGCTGCGGCGTGGAAGCAGATTTCGTACAACTTCCTGTTTTTCCTGGCCGGACTCCAGGCCATTCCCAGCAGTGTGATCGAGGCCGCCGCGATCGACGGCGCCCGTCCGGCGCGACGGTTCTGGACCATCATCTTCCCGCTGCTGTCGCCGACGATCTTCTTTCTGATCGTCGTCAACATCGTCTACGCCTTCTTCGACACCTTCGGCATCATCGACACCATGACCCGTGGCGGCCCGGCCAACTCCACCGTAACGCTGGTCTACAAGGTCTATGAGGACGGCCTGCTCGGCGGCAATCTCGGCGGCTCCGCGGCGCAATCCGTCATCCTGATGGGCATCGTGATCGCGCTGACCGCCGTCCAGTTCCGCTTCGTCGAACGCAAGGTGAATTACTGATGGTCGAGCGTCAGAAGTTCGGAAACGTGATCCCGCATATCGTGCTGTGCATCGGCGTACTGATCGTGGCGTTCCCGATCTATATTGCATTTGTCGCCTCGACGCAGGACACGGCCACCATCGCCAACGGCCAGATGTCGCTGCTGCCGGGCGGCCATTTCTTCGAGACCTACTACAGAACGCTGTTTGTCGGATCCTCCGGCACCACGCGCGAGCCGGTCGGCGTCATGCTGTTCAATTCGCTCGTGATGGCCATGATGATCGCCGTCGGCAAGATCGCGATCTCGATCATCTCGGCCTATGCCATCGTCTATTTCCGCTTTCCGTTCCGGATGTCGATCTTCTGGCTGATCTTCATCACGCTGATGCTGCCGGTCGAGGTGAGAATCTATCCCACCTACAAGATCGTTGCCCAGTTGCACATGCTTGACACCTACGCCGGCCTGTCGCTGCCATTGATCGCATCGGCCACCGCGACGCTGCTGTTCCGGCAGTTCTTCATGACCGTGCCGGACGAGTTGCTCGAAGCCTCGCGTATCGACGGCGCAGGGCCGTTCCGGTTCTTCTGGGATACGCTGCTGCCGCTGTCGCGCACCAACATGGCAGCGCTGTTCGTGATCCTCTTCATCCTCGGCTGGAATCAGTATCTCTGGCCGTTGCTGATCACGACGCGCGACGACATGCAGACGATCCAGACCGGCATCCGCAAGATGATCGCCGCGTCTGACGCGCTGACCGAATGGCCCGTCGTGATGGCAACCGCGATCCTCGCGATGCTGCCGCCGGTGTTCATTGTGGTCGTGATGCAAAAATTGTTCGTGCGCGGACTGGTCGAGACGGAGAAGTAGGATTTCAAATGGCTAACGTTATTCTGCGCGACGTACGCAAGACCTATCCCGGCGGGTTCGAAGCCATCAAGGGCATCAGCTTCGAGGTTGGCGATGGCCAGTTCTGCGTGCTGGTCGGCCCGTCGGGCTGTGGCAAATCCACGTTGCTGCGCATGGTCGCGGGCCTGGAGACCATCACCGGCGGCGAGATCGACATCGGCGGCCGGATCGTCAATGAAGTGGAGCCGGCCGAGCGCGACATCGCCATGGTGTTCCAGAACTACGCGCTCTATCCGCACATGACCGTCTACAACAACATGGCCTATGGCCTGCGCAACCGCGGCATGGCCAAGCCCGAGATCGACACCCGCGTCCGCGAGGCCGCGAAGATTCTTGAAATCGGCCCGATGCTCGAACGCAAGCCGCGGCAGCTCTCCGGCGGTCAGCGCCAGCGCGTGGCGATGGGCCGCGCCATCGTGCGTCAGCCAAAAGTGTTCCTGTTCGACGAACCGCTGTCGAACCTCGACGCCAAACTGCGTATCGCCATGCGCGTGGAAATCCGGAAACTGCAACGCCGGCTCAGCACCACATCGATCTACGTCACCCACGACCAGCTCGAAGCGATGACGCTGGCCGATATCCTCGTGGTGATGAACGGTGGCGTCGTCGAGCAGATCGGCAACCCGCTCGAGATTTATCAGAAGCCGGCGACCACCTTCGTCGCATCATTCATCGGCGCGCCGCCGATGAATCTGATTCCCTTGCAGGGCGCCGATATCAGCCTTGCTGGCGCCAGTGGCGATGCCGGTATTCTCGGCATTCGCCCGGAGGATCTGGTGCTCTCAACCGAACCGATGACATCCGGCGGCGTCGCACTCGATCTCACGGTCGAGGCGATCGAGCGGGTCGGCGCGGAGACCTATATCTACGGCGTCCGTTCCCAGCACGGCGATACGCCGACCGTAAGTGCCAAACCCGGTGAACTGCCGCCCGGCGAAATCCTGGTCCGGATTCCCGGCCAGGGCGGGCCCTCGATCGGCGAGCGGATTCGCGCGGTGGCGACGCACGACAAGCTGCACCTTTACAGCGCCGATGGCCGCAAACGGCTTGATTTCTAACCCGATTTCAACGCCTTGGACGGTGTTCCCGGCGTCTTGAACGGCACGCAAATCATCTCCATATTGAATGTTGACCGCTTGGCAGCCGCCAATCGGTCGAAAATGGGTGCCGCAAGGGCCCAAAATTCAAAGTCGCTTCGAGAGGACTTTGTGAATGTCTCGTGTTCCTTCGTTATCTAGTCCGTTCCTGCTGGGATTCGACGAAATCGAGCGTGCGCTCGATCGGGTCGTTAAAGGCGCCGACGGCTATCCTCCCTATAACATCGAGCGGTGCGACCGTAACAACGGCCAACCCGAACGCCTGCGGATCACGCTGGCGGTGGCGGGATTTACCCGCGACCAACTCGATGTGACCATTGAGGAAAACCAGCTCGTGATCCGGGGCCG
>JBEPUM010000157.1:0-7692 GCA_041691515.1 Pseudomonadota bacterium
CCGATGCCTTCGGCTTCGACCTCGATCACATCGCCGGGCTTGAGATAACGCGGCGGATCGAACCGCGCGCCGGCACCGGTCGGCGTGCCCGTCACGATGATATCGCCGGGTACCAGCGTCGTGAAGGTCGAGATGTAGGACAGCAGGTAGCGGAAGTTGAAGATCAATCGGCTGGTGCGGTCGTCCTGACGCAATTCGCCGTTGACGCGCGTGGTCAGCCGGATATCGGCAATCTGCGCTTCATCGGTGTAAGGCACGAGCCACGGGCCCAGGCTGCCGGTCGAATCGAAATTCTTGCCTTGGGTGACGTTGAATTTGGCATGCCGCACCCAGTCGCGAATGGTGCCCTCGTTGCAAAGCGTTAGCGCGGCGATGTGATCGAGTGCGGTGGCTTCGGGAATATGCCGCCCGGGCTTGCCGATGACGAGCACCACTTCGCCTTCGTAGTCGAGTTGCGGCGATATTCGCGGCCGGACAACCGGTGTGTCGTGGCCGACGAATGAGCGCGGCGTGCGGATGAACATGCTGGGGTATTTCGGCGCGTCCTGACCGTCCTTGTATTCAGCGTTGCGGTCGGGATAGTTCACCCCGATGCAGATGATCTTTTCCGGTGCGGGAATTGGCGGCTGCCAGGCAATTGCATCGAGCGCGAAGTCGGGCGTGTGCTTTGCTCCGGCATCGGCAAGCCTCGCCAGCGCATTGTCTGCGATGGCCTCGCGCAAGGTCGGATATTCTTTCCCGAAGCGTGCCGAGAGATCGACGATGCCGCGCTCGGTGACGGCGCCGTATTTCGTCGCGCCGTTAATAGTGAGAGTCGCGATGCGGGGAGGGGTCATCTCAATTCCAATCGGCAGCGCGCTCCCTCGCCCCGTTCTTGACGGGGAGAGGGTTGGGGTGAGGGGCTTGAGTATGCGGTGAGCGAATGGATCGCGTTGCTTTGCCCCTCACCCGCTCGCAAGATGCTCGCGACCTCTCCCCGTAAAGAACGGGGAGAGGTTAGAAAAGTCCTGATCTGCCATGAGCGTATCGACATCAATAAAGCCATTGTTAATCCGCGATCGTCACGTCGGCGACGAACAAGGGATCGCGCACCGGTTGGTTCGGGAACGGCGAACCCTCTTCGAACCACGATCGCGGCGCAGGCGCGCCCCATAGCGTCTGGCGGCGCGGATCTTTCAGTGACCAGCGCAGCGGCTCGTGATCGTGGTCCATGGTGTTGTAGTCGCTGGTGTAGATCTCGACCCGGTGACCGTCGGGGTCGCGCACATAAAGAAAGAACGCGTTGGAGATGCCGTGACGTCCCGGGCCGCGCTCGATGTTCTTCAGATAACCGCTCGACGCCATCACGTCGCACAGGTGCAGGATGTTCATCGCGGTCGGCACCCAGTAGGCGATATGGTGCAGGCGTGGGCCCTTGCCGTTGGTGATCGCGAAGTCATGCACATTGCCCTTGCGATGCATCCACGCGGCTGCGATGCGGCCGTTCTCGCCGTCCTCCTCGGCATATTCGGTCAGTCGGAAACCAAGCCGGGCGTAGAAATCGATGGTGCCCTGCACGTCGGCTGCGAATACGTTGAAGTGGTCGAGCCGCTGCGGGTGGCAGCCCTTGTAGAGATCGTAGCGGCGCAAGAGATGCGGCCGTTTGTCCATCGACGCATAGAGTTCGAGCTGGAAACCGAAGGGATCGGTGAATTGCAGCGTGCGGCCCTGGAACGGCTGCTTGGTAAAGGCATAGGTGATGCCGTTTTCCGAAAAGAACGAGGCGGCCTTGTCGAGATCGGCATCGTTGGCGACCTTGAAGCCGAGCCGGTTGCAGGCGGAGGCGGTCGCTTTGCGCAGGACCAGCGAATGATGCTGATGTTCCTCGCTGCCGCGCAGGAACACGGCATTCTGGTCGGCATCTTCGACATGGAGGCCGATGATGCTCTCGTAGAACTTGCGGCTGGCCTCGAGATTGGTGACGTCCAGCACCGCATGGCTGCAGCGAATGATGTTGAACGGCGGGTCGAAGATATGGGTAGGGACGGGCATGAGCGGGTCCTGATTGATGCGGCGTTAAACGCCGAGACGCTGAATCTTGTGCGTTCCCCGTGCGAGGGAGACGTGCTTGGTTTCCATGTAGAATTCGAAAGAATAATCGCCGCCGTCGCGGCCGATACCGGACGACTTCATGCCGCCGAACGGCGTCGGCAGATGGCGGACGTTTTCTGAATTCAGCCAGATCATGCCGGCCTCCAGCGCGTCCGCGACGCGCAGCGCGCGGCCCATGTCGCCGGTCCAGACATAACCTGTCAGTCCGTATCGTACGGAATTGGCGATCGCGATGGCGTCGGCTTCATCCTTGAACGGGATCACCGTGAGGAACGGACCGAACACCTCTTCCTGCGCCACGCGCATATCAGCGCGCGCGCCGGTGACGAGTGTCGGCTGCACATAATGGCCGCCGCCGGGGCCGTCATGCGGCCTGCCTCCGACGGCGATGATAGCGCCATCTTTTCGTGCCACGTCGAAATAGGAACACACCTTGTCGAGGTGACGTTCGTGGATCAGCGGGCCGATTTCGGTGGCGGGATCGAGGGGATGGCCGACCTTGAGTGCCTTCACGCGCGCCGTGAGCCTCTCGATGAACTTGTCCGCGATGCCTTCCTGAATCAGGAGACGGCTCGATGACGTGCAGCGCTCGCCGTTGAGCGAGTAGATCATGAACACAACGGCGTCGAGCGCGCGATCGAGGTCGGCATCGTCGAACACGATCACCGGGTTCTTGCCGCCGAGTTCGAAATGCACGCGTTTCAATGTCGGTGCGCCCTGCGCCATGATCGCAGCACCCGTCGCGGTCTCGCCGACGAACGCGATGGCCTTGATCGCGGGATGCTCGGTCAGTGCCTTGCCTGCTTCTTCGCCAAACCCGTGCACGGTATTGAGCACGCCGTCCGGGACGCCGGCTTCTTTCACAAGCTTTGACAACAGATCTGCCGTGACTGGCGACCACTCTGCCGGTTTGTGCACCACCGTGCAGCCGGCTGCGAGTGCCGGTGCGATCTTCCACGTCGAGAGCATGAACGGCGTGTTCCACGGCGTGATGACGCCGACCGGCCCGATGGGCACCCGGGTCGAGACGTTCCAGTGCTCATCGCTCGGCGTGTTGAGGCCGTCACGCGCTTCAAGGCAGCGGTCGGCGAAGAAGCGGAAATTTTCCGCGGCCCGGATCGCAGCCTTCGCCATGAAGCGATGCGCCTGTCCGGTGTCGATGCACTCCAGCACGGCGATGTCGTCGGCGCGCGCCTCGATGGCATCGGCGACACGATGCAGCAGCTTTTTGCGTTTCGTCGCCGGCATGTCGCGCCAGGTCGGGAACGCCTGCTGCGCCGCTTTGGCGGCGTGATCGATATCGTTGGCATTGCCGCGTGCGACGGGCGCAAGCAGGCTCCGATCGATCGGCGAGGCCGTATCGAACGTTTCTCCGGAGGAGGACGGAACAATCTCACCGCCGATGATGTGACCGATGCCGTCGGCCTTAAGCTGCTTCAGCAGCGGCGCGGCGCGGTCGCGGTTGGCCTTGAATACATCGGTCTTGGGTGCAGCCTTATCCATGAGCTGCCTCCGCCTTCAGCGCGTCGTGGATGTTGTTGCGCTTCCAGCTCATCTCCTTGTCGTTGATCTGCATGTCGAACGACAGGGCGAACCTGCTGTTTGCGAAGAGGGGGTCGAGATACACCGACAGCGCCTTGAAGATATGTTCGCCGACCTTCTTGCGGGTGGCGAGATCGCGGCCCTCGCCAAGTCGCAACACCATGTCGAGAAAGCCGAAGCCGGGATCGCCGTCCGCGATGGCATAGTGCTCGCATCTGATAGCGCGGACCCGGATGCCGCCGAGCGGAAAAATTCCGGTCTCGACCGCGGCCTTTCGCACGACCTCGACGACAGCGGCCATGTCGGCGCGCGGTTCGAGATTGGCTGAATATTCGATGGTGAAGTGAGGCATGTTTCCGGTCGCTCCATTCTTAGACGAAGTAGCAACTGACCGAGCCGTAAGGCCCATAGTCCGCTTGAATCGTGTCGCCTTTGCGGGTCTCGATCGGGCGAATGAATGATCCCGCCAGCACGACCTGTCCCGGCTCCAGCGCAAGGCCGTGCGGCGCGATCTTGTTCGCGAGCCAGGCGACGGCGGTCGCGGGATGATTGAGAACGCCCGCGGCAAGCCCGGTCTCCTCGAGCTGACCGTTCTTGAAGCACAGCGCGCCGACCCAGCGCATGTCAACGTCAAGTGGCCGCATCGGCCGCCCGCCGAGAACGATGCCGGCATTGGCGGCGTTGTCGGCGATAGTATCGAAGATTTTCCGCGTTTCTTTTGTCTTCGGATCGACGCGTTCGATTCGGGTATCGAGAATTTCAAGCGCGGGCACAACGAAGTCGGTCGCGTTGAGGACGTCGAATAGGGTGCAATCGGGCCCGGCCAGCCGATGCTTCATGATGAAGGCCAGCTCGGCCTCGACCCGCGTGGCGATGAAACGGTCCGCTGGCACCAGGCCGCCATCGGCAAAAAACATGTCGTCGAACAGGATGCCGGAATCCGGTTCGCCGATGTTGAGCGCGCTTTGCATCGCTTTCGATGTCAAGCCGATCTTGTGACCCTTGACGACTCGGCCCTCGGCGACCTTGATCTCGATCCAGGCTTTCTGGATAGCGTAGGCGTCGTCAATGGTGATGCCCGGATGGTCCTGCGACAACTGACGGATCTGCGCTCGGGTCTGCTCCGCCCGATGAAGCCGCTCTGCCGCGCGCCGGATATCGTCTGCCGTCAATGCCATCGGTTTGCCGCATTCCTTCAAAGGCGTGAACGGCAGATGATTAACATGTTAAGTTAAATCGTTCAACCGCATCGTGCGGGCTTTTTCGTTGTGCATTGCACCCTGCGTCGCAGGCTTATGCTATGACGGAACGCGCGCCGAATCTGCGGTCGCGCGTGGAGACGGATTGGGACCAGGGTTTAAAATGGGTCTGAAGACACCTTTCAGAGACAGCGGATCTGCGCCGGGGCGCACCGAGTCCGCCCTGGCCGTCGGCCGCAAGGCAGGCGCTGCGCAGGCGCCGATGCGCGAATTCTCGCGCTCGCTGCCGATGGCGTTGCTGCGCGCGCGTGAAGCGGTGATGCGGCATTTTCGCCCGTCGCTGCGGGCGCATGGATTGACCGAGCAGCAGTGGCGCATTCTGCGCGCGCTGTCGTCGATCGACATTATCGAAGTGACCGATCTTGCCCATGTTGCCTATCTGCTGGGGCCCAGCCTGTCGCGGATTTTGCGCGATCTGGAAGCCCGCCGTCTGATCGAACGCAAGACCGTGAAATCCGATCTGCGCCGGGGCACGATCTCGATCACGGCGAAGGGCCTGAAGCTGATCGAGGCGGTGGCGCCACATTCCGAGGCGATCTATGCCGAGATGACGAAGCGTTATGGCGCGCAGAAGCTGTCCGATCTTCAGGACATGCTCAACCTGCTCGAAAGCAGCCTGCTGGCGATGCCGGTTCATGGCGGCAACGGCGATGCCGACGACAGCGGCGACGATAAGTAGCGGCAAAATTGCATGATGATGTGCTTTGCTGCCGATGCAGCGCATAGCCGGCACCGGAATCGCCATAACTCCGCGTCGCCGCTTGAGGGGACGGTAGACACGCCTGTCATTTTTAGCTCAAACTAGCCGACACAACATCACCGGGTGGCCACGCTCGGTCCAGCTCCGCCATCAAGGCGGTCAGCATTAAAAATCACGGGATAAACGTCCGGTCATGGTGACACTCCAGGTTCAGAAGCTGATCGATTTTGTCGCGGACGTTTTCGCGCATACGGGTTCTTCGGCAGCCGAAGCGAAGCGGATTGCAACATATCTAACGACGGCAAACCTCACGGGGCATGACAGTCACGGCGTGATCCGGGTGCCGGTCTATGTTCGCTGGAACAAGATGGGATCGGTGGTTCCCGACCAGACCGTCGACGTCGTGGTCGACACGCCGTCGCTCGCCGTCGTTGATGGAAAGTTCGGCTACGGCCAGACGGTGACGCCGCAGGCGGTCAAAATCGGCATCGAGAAATGCAAGAAGGCGGGCCTCGCCGCGGTCGCGCTGCGTAACGCCGGTCATATCGGCCGTGTCGGCGACTGGGCGGAAATGGCGGCGGCCGAAGGACTCGTATCGGTCCACTTCGTCAATGCCGCGGGTTCGCTGCTAGTCGCGCCTTATGGCGGCGTCGAAAAACGTCTGTCGACTGCACCTTATTGCGTCGGCATTCCGCGCGACGGGCAGGATCCCATCGTGCTTGACTTCGCGACATCGATTGTCGCCGAAGGCAAGGTGCTGGTGGCGAGCCGTGGCGGCAAGAAATTGCCTAAGGGGGCGCTGATCGATCGGGACGGTACGTTGAGTGAAGATCCCGCGGTGCTCTACGGTCCCCATGAAGTTCAGGGCCCGCGCGATCACACCAAGGGCACAGGCGCTATCCGCGCGTTCGGCGAACACAAGGGCTCGGGTCTCGCCTTCATCTGCGAATTGCTTGGCGGCGCATTGACGGGCACGGGCGCAACCGCGCCGGATCGGCGCTTCGCCAACGGCATGTTCGCGATCTATGTCGATCCCAAGGTGGTCGATACCAGCAATTTCTTTGACGGCGAGATTTCGCGATATGTCGACTTCATCAGGGCGACCAAACCGGTCGCCGGCGTCGATGCTGTGCTGATCCCCGGCGACACCGAGCGCAAGACGCGCGCCGACCGTACCAAAAATGGCGTGCCGCTGCCGGATGACACCTGGGCGGCGATCGTCAATACCGCCCGCGAAGTCGGCGTCAGCGAGGCAATAATACAGAGCGTCGGTAACTGAGTTCGCCGCTCACATGATGGCGTAGTTCAATTCAAAAAAGGAAACGTAATGGCTAACAAGGTCAAAGAAATCTGGAAATCCGGCAAGGCCGTCGTTAACGCATGGCTCGCGATACCCTCCGGCTTCTCCGCCGAGGTGATGGCGCAATGCGGTTTTGATAGCGTCACGGTCGACATGCAGCACGGCGTGCAGGACTACCAGTCGATGGTGCAGTGTTTTCAGGCGATGCACGGTCACCCGGTGACGCCGATGGTGCGCGTTCCCTGGAATGAGCCGGGCATCATCGGCAAGGTGCTGGATGGCGGCGCTTACGGCGTGATCTGTCCGATGATCAACACGCCGCAGGAAGCAAAAAATCTGGTTCAGTACGCAAAGTATCCGCCGAAGGGGACACGCTCCAACGGCCCGATCCGCTCTGGCATGTACGGCTCGGCCGGCGCCTATCAGCAGACAGCGAACGACGAGATCGTATTGTTGCCGATGATGGAAACCAAGACCGCGGTCGAAAACATGGAAGCGATTTTGGATGTCGAGGGTATCAACGGCGTCTATATCGGCCCATCCGATCTGGGATTTTCCTATGGTCTCGTGCCGAAGCTGGACCGCGAAGAGCCGGAGATTCTCAAGATCTACGACAAGATCATCAAGGAATGCGACAAGCGCGGGTTGTACCCCGGAATTCATTGCTCGGGACCTGTGGGCGCTGCAAAGAACATCGGTATGGGCTTCAAACTGGTGACGCTCGCCAACGACAGCGGCATCATGGCGACCGCGGCGAAGCAGTGGGTCGATCAAACGCGCAAGGATTCGAAGGCGAAGGC
>JBEPUM010000158.1:0-7656 GCA_041691515.1 Pseudomonadota bacterium
ACGTTTCGAGATCGGACGTCTTCATGCGCCATCCAGCAACCGGTTCGCCGCGAATCAAGTGTGTGCGGTGTCGGATTGCAGGTATCAGCTGCGTGCGACAGGCAAGCGACAGGCCGCCTGCAGCGTTTCAGTCAAATCGATAGAAGTGATGAACTGGTCCGTGGCCGTGGCCGACGCTCAGCCGGTCGGCTGCCGCAATTGCGGCGGTGATGTATGATTTGGCGCCGCGTACGGCGCTATCCATGTTCTCGCCTCTGGCCAACCCGGCGGCGATCGCCGACGATAGCGAACAGCCGGTGCCGTGGGTATTCTTCGTGGCGATACGCGGGGCGGAAAGCGGTAGCACTCCATCGCGCGTGACAAGATAGTCGATGCTCTCAGTGCCCTGCCCGTGACCACCTTTGATCAATACGGCAGCGCAACCCAGCGCCAGCAATCGCTGGCCTTGGGCTGTGATACTGCTTTCGCTCTCGGCAATGGGTTCGTCGAGCAGCGCCGCCGCCTCCGGCAGGTTCGGGGTGATCAGTTGCGCGCGCGGAATAAGCTTGCGCCGTAACGCCTCGACCGCATCGGCCACCAGCAGACGATCTCCCGAAGTCGCAACCATGACGGGATCGAGCACCACATGCGCGGGTGACCAACGCGCGAGGCCTACCGAAATGGCATCGATCACGGCAACTTCTGCGACCATGCCGATCTTGACCGCTTTGATATCGAGATCGCCGAACACCGCATCGATCTGTGCCGTTACGAAATCGGCTGGCACCGGATGAATACCCGTCACACCGCGCGTGTTCTGCGCCGTCAGCGCTGTAATGACCGAAGCGCCGTAGACGCCAAGCGCCGCGAACGTCTTGAGATCGGCCTGGATTCCCGCGCCGCCGCTGGAGTCGGAGCCGGCGATGGTCAATGCAATGGGGATCGTCATCCATCTTCCCGCACGAAGGCCAGAAGGCCATCAGATCAGGCCAATATACTTTTCCTAGCGCGGCAGGAACAGGGCATCAAGTTAACCGCCACGAGCCTCGACACGGCACAGGTTTCCTGCTTTTTCCTGCGCGACCGGGTGTCCACCCTGCCTGAAACCGCTATATTGAACTCCGATACGACGCCCTCCGGAGACACCGATGGTTCCCTTCTTCGTTCAATTCAAGTGCAAGCTTGGTCAGTCCTATACCGTCGCCAACGCTCTCGCGGAAGCAGAGATCGCCTCGGAAATCTATTCCACCGCCGGCGACTACGATCTGCTGGTGAAGTTCTACGTCGATAACGACACGGATATCGGGCACTTCATCAACGAGAAGGTGCAGGTCATTCCCGGCATTCAGGACACCCACACCATCATCACGTTCAAGGCGTTCGGATCGAAGTAGGTTCACTCGTCCATCAAACGGGCGGGGACGATACCGCACGCCCACGGCCGCTCATGATCCGTGGTCGTGCTGCGCCTTGCCCTTTGGCTTCGGCGGACCATCCACGGCAGCCAGCGATTTGATGTACGCCGCCATCGCGGCGCGATCGTCCGCGCTCAACTGCGAGGTGTTCTTGATCACGCTCGCCATCGATCCGCCGACGCTGTCGCCATCGGACAGCATTCCGGTTTCGAGCAAGTAGGCGATATCCTTGTCGCTCCAATCGCCAAGACCCTTCTGGGTGATGTTCGGCACCCACCCTTTACCTTCTGGATTGGGACCACCCGCGAATCGCTGCGACGCGACGATGCCGCCGAGGACATTGCGCGGACTGTGGCACTCGGCGCAGTGACCGAGCGCATTGACCAGATAAGCGCCCCTATTCCACTGCTCCGATTTCGTCGCATCGGGACTGAAGCGCTTGCCATCCATGAACAGCAGTTTCCAGATGCCGACATTGCGCCGGAGATTGAACGGGAACGGCACGTCGTGATCGCGCACCTTGCCCGGGACAGGCGGCAGGGTTTTCAGGTAGGCAAAGAGGTCTCGCACGTCGGACAGCCTGGCGTGCTGATAGGACGTGTAGGGAAACGCCGGAAAATAGTGTGTGCCTTCGGGCGAGGTCCCCTTGGTCACCGCCGTGACGAACTCGGCCTCCGTCCAGTGCCCGATGCCGTCAGATGGATCGGGCGAAATGTTCGGGGCGTAGAACGTACCGAACGGTGACGGGATGGCGAGGCCACCGCCGAGCCGGGTTCGATCCGGCTGATTGGGTACTGCATGGCAGGAGGAACATCCTCCGGCATTGAACGTTGTCAGGCCGTTGGCGAGGTTGGGGGTGTAGGCCGGTAATGCGCCGGCCGGGACGGACGCAGGGATCGTGAGCCACCAGTACCCAGCCAATCCCGCAACGCACGCGACCACAATGAAAATAGAGACCTGCCTTCGCATTCACCCACTCGTCGCTATGCCCTTACGGCGATTATGCCAGTATGCCCATATTGCGCGGGGGTGATCTTGGCTAAATTTCCGCCGCCACTTGCCGATTTCGGGAATAAAACGACAACAGCCCTTGTTTGGAACCTACGACGACCCTCATCATAACCGGGAGAAAACCATGACCAGCGCAAAGATCCTGCTCGCCACACTCACCCTGGGCGCCGCCGTCGCCTTCGCCGGCCAGGCATCCGCCGAAAAGCTGAAAGCAACCCTCAACGGCGCCTCGGAAGTCCCTGCCAACACCGACAAGGGCACCGGCACGCTGGATGCCAACTATGACGCGGCCAGCAAGAAGCTGACCTGGAAGCTGACCTATTCGGGCCTCAGCGGTCCTGCCACAGCCGCCCACTTCCACGGCCCGGCCGAGGCCGGCAAGAATGCCGGCGTCGCGGTCGCGATCCCCAATGCGACGTCCAGCCCGGCTGAAGGCAGCGCGACGCTGACTGACCCGCAGGCGGCCGATCTGCTGGCAGGCAAGATGTATGTGAACGTTCATACCGCAGCCCATCCCGGCGGCGAAATTCGCGGCCAGGTGATGAAGTAAGTTCACGGCGAAACAACCGATAAAAAGGGGGGCGGACCTGAAGGTCCGCCCCCCTTTTTCGATCGCGCCGGACGGTGCGACCGGTCAGCCCTTCTTGATGCGGAAGGTCTCGTGGCAGCCGCCGCATGCCTTGCCGATCGGACCGAGCGCGGCCTTCAGCGTGTCGAGGTCCTTGATATTGCCCTTCGCGCCGGCAACCGCCTTGGTAAAGGTCGCGATGTGTGCGTCAAAATCGGCTTTGTTTTCCCAGACCTTTGGCGAGGCACTGTAGTCATCGTCACTCGGCTGACCCTTCATGCTTTCTGGAAACAACGTCGGCAACTTCTTGGCCGTGTCCTCGAGCACGGCCAGCGACGCATCGACAGTCGCCTGGTCATAGGGCTTTTCACCCTTGACCATGGCCACGAGCGCGCCGGTGTTCTTTCCGGTCGTCTTCATGACGGTCTGCGCGTTCTTGAGCGCGTCCTGCTGCGCAGACACCGCACCAAGCCCCAGCAGCAAAACACCAGCGACAATCACCGGTCGTATCATCGGCCAGCACTCCCTGTTTTCGTTTCGATGGTTCAGTTTGGCGATATTCAGGACATCAACCCCGTGGCCGATGTCCTATTCCCGGGATCGGCCTTTCCTCACATGCGATGCCGGCGCTGAGCCTCCCGGATCGCCATCCAGACCCGCTCCGGCGTGGCCGGCATGTCGATGTGGTCGATCTGATATTCCCGCCACAGGCCCTCGACGATGGCATTGACGACCGCCGGGCACGACCCGATCGCACCGGCCTCGCCCGCGCCCTTCACGCCAAGAGGATTGGTCACACACGGGACGTTATGAGTCTCGAAGGTGATCGAGGTGCCGTCGGCCGCGCGCGGCAGCGCGTAATCCATGAACGTACCGGTGACGAGTTGCCCGTCCTTGGCGTCGTAGACCGCCTGCTCCATCAGCGCCTGGCCGATGCCCTGCATAGTGCCGCCATGCACCTGGCCCGCCAGCAGCAGCGGATTTAGCGTCACACCGAAATCATCGACGATGACATAGTTGATCAACTGGATCTTGCCGGTCGCCGGATCGATCTCGACTTCCACGAGATGGGTGCCGTTGGGATAGGTACCATCGGCGCTGGTGAAGCTCTCATTGGCTGTCAGCTTCGATGGGTCGGCACGCTTGGCCAGGTCTGCGAAGGAGATCGAGCGGTCTGTACCGGCGATCCGGACCGTACCATCGGTGATCTCGAGATCGCTTGCGCTGGTTTCCAGTGCTTCCGAGGCAATTTCGCGCAGGCTGGCGCCGAGCTTGCGCGTCGCGCGCTCGACGCTGACGCCGCCGGACGGAATCGAACTCGACCCGCCGGTGCCGAGACCGGAGACGACCACGTCGGTATCGCCCTGCACCATGTGAACACGCTCAGGCGGAATCCCGAACTGATCCGCGATGATCTGCGCATAGGCGGTGGCATGACCCTGCCCGCTCGATTGCGTACCGATCAGAACTGTAACGTCGCCGTTGGGATCGAGCCGCACATCGGCCCGCTCCTCGCCCATCGTTCCGCAGACCTCGACATAACTCGCGAGCCCGATGCCGCGAACGAGACCCTGCTTCTTCGCGGCCTTGGCGCGCTTGGAAAATTCCTTCCAGTTCGCAACTTCCATGGCCCGCTTGAGATGCGCGGCGAAGTCGCCGGAATCGTAGACCTTGCCGGTCGCCGTCGTGTACGGCATCGCTTTCGGCGGAATGAAGTTTTTGCGACGGATCGCATCCGGTGTCATGCCGAGCTTGCGTGCCGCGGCATCGACCAGCCGCTCGACGACATAGGCGGCCTCGGGACGGCCGGCGCCGCGATAGGCATCAACGGGCACAGTGTTGGTGAACACGGTGCGAACACGGCAGTAAAACGCCTTGATGTCATACAGGCCCGGCAACATTCCGGCCCCGCCATGCGGAATGTAGGGACCGAAGGTGGAAAGATAGGCGCCCATGTCGCCCATCAGGTCGACGTCCATACCGAGGAATTTGCCATCTTCGGCCAGCGCCATCCGCGCCGTGGTGACGTTGTCGCGTCCCTGCGCGTCGCCAACGAAATGATCGGACCGCTCCGCGGTCCATTTCACCGTCTTGCGAAGCTTCTTCGATGCGACCGCGATCAGCGCATATTCACGATAGGGAAAAAGTTTGGTGCCGAATCCACCGCCGACGTCGGGGCAGATCACGCGCATCTTCTCCATCGGCATCTTCAGGACGTTCTGGCAGAGGATTTCACGCAGACGATGACTGCCCTGGCTACCGATCGTCAGCGTCAGATGATCGCGCTTGGCGTCGTATTCGCAGACCGCGGCGCGCGTCTCCATGTAGTTGGTGACAATGCGCGGATTGACGATGGAAATCTCGGCCACCGCATGCGCTTTGGCAAACGCCGCCTCGGTCGCCTTCTTGTCGCCAATGGAGGTATCGAACAGCACGTTCCCGGAATGCTCCGACCAGACCTGCGGCGCGCCCTTCTTCACAGCATTGGCGGAACCGACGACAGCCGGCAGAGGCGTCCACTGCACTTCGATCGCCTCGAGAGCGTCGCGTGCGTGCTCGACCGTATCTGCGACAACGAAGGCTATGGCATCACCAACGTGGCGCACCTCGTCGCGCGCAAGGATGGGATAAGGAGGTCCCGTAAACGGCTCATCGGGAAGATTGAACAGGCACGGCAAGCCACCGAGATCGGCGACGTCGGCCGCGGTAAGGATCAGCCCGATCCCCGGCAGGCCGCGGGCGCCGGATGCATCGATCTTGTATTTCGCGTGAGCGTGCGGCGAGCGCAACATCAGCGCATGCATCGCTGCGGACGGTGCGTGATCGTCGGTATAGCGGCCCTTGCCGCGAATGAGGGCATCGTCTTCCTTGCGCCGAACGCTTTGACCGACACCGAATTTTACGGGAGCCATGGTATCTCCGGTTATATTTCTAGATTGCCGTTATATTGCAGCGGAACTGCACGAAGCGCAATGCTAGGCGCGCACCAGCGACTTCAGCCAACGAGGGCCAAACATCAGTAAAATTGCGCCGGCATAAACAGCCGCGCCGGCAATAACGAGCAACCCGAGCGCCGCCTCGTCCCGCAACGTGCTCCAATTCGCAAATTGCATCGATGCGAAGCGCGCGACGAACCACAGCGCTACCGCGAGCACAGCACCGGCGATCAGGAATTTTCCCAGCGAGATCAGAAACGAACGGCCAAGCTCGAAATACCCTGCCCGAACAGCAAAGCCGATCACAAGCAGAAGATTGATCCAGGCCCCGACCGCCGTGGCAAGCGCGAGACCGATCTGCGCGAGCGAACCCACCAGCGCGATCTTCAGCGCGACGTTCACCGCGACACCCGTCAGCGCGGCCTTTACCGGCGTCGCGGTATTCTTGCGCGCATAGAACGTCGCGACCGCGCTGCGGATCAGAACAAAGGGAATGAGGCCCACCGCGTAGGCTGCAAGTGTCGCGCCGGCAGCAGCCGCGTCTGCCTTCGAAAAGGCGCCGCGCGCGAACATGGCGCGCATGATCACATCGGGCACGGTCAAAAAGGCAGCCACGAACGGCACGGAAAACAGCAAGGTAAAATCGAATGCCCGGCGTTGCGACGCCGTCGCGCCGGCATGGTCGTTGGATGTCAGCCGTCGCGACATTTCCGGCAGCAGCACCGTGCCGATCGCGATCCCGATGACGCCGATCGGCAACTGATTGAGCCGATCGGCGTAATAGAGTGCCGACAAGGCGCCTGCCGGAAGAAATGTAGCGATGATGGTATCGGCGAACAGCGCCACCTGCGTTCCCATCGAGCCGAGCGTTGCAGGCCCTAACGCTCGAAAGAACGCTTTGACGTCTTCGCCCAGTTCAATCCGCGAGAAGCGCGGCAATCCGCCATGCCGGCCAAGATCGCCGGCCAGCAGGAAAAACTGCAGGAAGCCCGAAATCAACACGCCCCAGGCCGCCGCATGTCCCGCAGTCGGAAAATAGGCCGCGAGCGCCAGCGTCATTATCATCGACAAATTCAGGAAGATCGGCGCCGCTGCAGCGCTGGCAAAGCGATGCATGACATTGAGCATGCCGCCATAAAGCGTCACCAGCGTGATCAGAAGAAGATAGGGAAACGTGATGCGCGTCAGTTCGATCGCGAGCCGCCTTTGTTCGGCATCATCCGAAAACCCCGGCGCGAGAATGCTCATGGCTTGCGGCATGAAAATCCACGCTACAATCAGCAGGACGACCTGCGACAGGAAGAGCAGCGTGAAGATACGGTTCGCGAACAGTCGCGCCGCGGCATCGCCCTGCTCGCCATTAACGTGCGAATAGGCGGGCACGAACGCGGCGTTGAAGGCCCCCTCCGCGAAGATCGCCCGAAAATGATTCGGCAACCGCAGCGCGATGAAAAACGCGTCGGCGGCGGGTCCGGCACCCAGGATCGCGGCGAGCATGATGTCGCGTGCGAAACCGGTCAGCCGTGAAAGCAGCGTATATCCGCCGACCGTGAAAATGCGTCTGAGCATCCGGCGTTTCTACAGGATCAGGCCCCGGCGCAAAATGGCGAAATCAGTTTGGAAGCGCGGCACGCACAGCCTTGATGATCCGCTCCTGGGTCGGTTCGTCCAAGTAGGCATGCATCGGCAAGCTAATGACTTCGGCTGACAATTTCTCGCTGACCGGCAGACCCCCGGCCGCGACCGG